>NZ_JAKRFA010000006.1:0-154827 GCF_022348305.1 Alteromonas sp. MmMcT2-2 | reverse complement strand
TTAGCATTAGATATGGAAACGCCTAACGCAGTGCATAATAGAAAAGGCCAGCTTCGAGAGCTGGCCTAATAACTGTCAACCTATATTAGGACGACACAACTTGATAAAAATAACTTGCCTGGTCTTGTCTAACAAAGCGAGTGTCTAACAAAGCGAGTCCTATCTTCGATAAGGGTAGTATTAGCCTTTATCTCTTATTCAATATTCAATCGGTATTCCAATGTGATGTTGGCATTAAGAAGTTGAGATACTGGGCAATTTTCTTTTGCTTCCTGTGCAATTTTCTCAAACTCATCTTCGGTAATCCCTTCAACCTCAGCATCTAAGCTTAGTGCCGATTGAGTTATTTCAAAGCCGTCATCGTTTTTCTCTAAACTGATTTTTGCAGTGGTATTTAACTCGCCGTCATCGTATCCCGCATCTGAAAGCGCAAAAGAGAGTGCCATGGTGAAGCAACTCGCATGCGCCGCACCAATTAATTCCTCGGGGTTGGTTCCCTTTCCATCTTCAAACCGCGTGTTAAAACCATAAGGCTGGTTCGATAAAGCACCGGTTTGTGTAGAAATGCTCCCCTTTCCCTTTTTACCTAGCGGTTTGTAAACTGCACTACCTGATTTGACTATCGACATATCATCTTTCCTTTCATTTTAACTAAACTGATTTTCATGTAGTTGGATAAGATGCAAGTGCTCTGCCGATCATAAGAAATCGCTCTATCCCTTGTCATAGCGGCTTTACAGCCTCATCTTGTAAATGGTGGAATCAGAGACAGTTCCCTTTTTGAAAGAAGACTACAGAGTGAGATGAAAATTTTACTTACATCCTTTTAGTCTTTTTCAGTACCTATGCTTTCGCGCAAAGCCTCAAGCTTCGCAATGTGCGCTTAGAAAAAATGTACGCTTGTAAAACAAAAATGGAATTAACTCGCTGCACCGCGATGAAATTAATTTCAGCTTAAACCGTTCTTTATTTGTTAACCGTATATCTTCGCAAGCTGGGGTCTGACGAATTAAACGCGAAGGTCGCTACAACGTTAAACCAACACATAAAAGGTGAATGATGAAATTAACACTTTCTGCAGTTTTTATTAGCACTGCGTTAAGCGCTTCGGTTTTTACGCCATCAACAAGTGCCGACGAGGCCATACTAGCTGGGGGCTGCTTTTGGTGCATGGAGTCTGATTTTGAAAAGCTAGACGGGGTTACT
Organism: Alteromonas sp. MmMcT2-2; assembly: GCF_022348305.1. Lineage (NCBI taxonomy): Bacteria > Pseudomonadati > Pseudomonadota > Gammaproteobacteria > Alteromonadales > Alteromonadaceae > Alteromonas > Alteromonas sp. MmMcT2-2. Next base: position 153,621 of record NZ_JAKRFA010000006.1, on the reverse strand, counting down.
GATGTGGTGTCGGGGTTCACTGGCGGAAGCGCGCCAAATCCGACTTATAATGGCAATCACAAGGGACACTTTGAGGCGGTAAAGATCACCTATGACGGCGATATGCTTTCTTATAATGATATTCTCGATCATTTTTGGGTGAACATTGACCCTTTCGATGACCGAGGTCAGTTTTGTGATAAGGGACCCAGTTACTTAAGCGCCATCTTTGTAGCAAACGATAAAGAACGTGCTATAGCAGAAAAAACAAAAGCTGACGTGGTAGCCCAATTTCCCAATAAAAAGGTGGTAACGCCCATACTCGATGCTTCTACCTTTTATCCGATAAAAGGCGACGAAATTGGCCATCAAGATTTTTATAAAAAAAGTCCCGTTCGCTATAAGTTCTACCGATGGAACTGTGGACGTGACCAGCGCTTGGAAGAAATTTGGGGCGAGAAAGCCTTGGGTAAGAATAAGTCTTAGCCCAGCAACTTAACATCTGCGCCCAACGCTAAACCAAAGCGATACCAAAAGCCACACCAAAAGAAAGCACGCCGCAAAACACTGGCAGCCCTAAGCTTTTGAATTTGCGCCAAACAAGCACAGTGACAACAGTGCCTATTGCGGTTGCAATCCAACTCGCCGCTGACGGTGCTTTTGGAATAAGTGACGCTCCTAACATAGCGGCAATCATTAACGGCCCTAACACGCTTAGCCACGTAGGTAAACGCGCCTCAGTGTTATTGGCCTTGTGTTTATTAAAGTGACGCTGAGTCCACAGCAACGGTACTACGCGCAATGCATATGTTCCGATGGCCGCTACAACAATAGCTATCCAAATATCAACGTGCATGAGATTGCTTCCTTTCAACGTGCGAGGTGAGAAGATAAAAGGTTATCGCACCGCATAGTGCTGCCAGTGGAATTGCAGCGTTTTTAAAGGCGCTGAGAGCCAAGAAGAGAGCCGCCGTCATTGTAACGAACAAGGTAGCGCTCCATAATTTACTTGAGAATTTAGGCGCGAGTAGCACAAGGAAAAGTGCAGGTAAGGCAAAGGGCATCACGCTGTCTAATATTGGCCATTGTTGGGTAAGGGAGTCTCCTGCGATACCGCCAAGCGCCGTCCCTACGATCCAACTAAGCCACGCCACCATCGATACACCTTTAAACCAATCTACCTTTTTAGCATCGTCCATTAACGGCAAGCGAGTATGGGCTAGCGCAAAAATCTGGTCAGTAAGGCCGTGCATTAAATAGGGCCAAGCTTTACTTTGCGGTAAATAAGGCACCAAGTTGGGCGCATAAACCACATGACGTACATTAACTAATAACGTCATACAAACCGCTAGCCAAAGTGGCGCACCTGATGCCACCATGGCTACCAAAAGAAACTGCGACGCGCCTGCGTAAATGAATACGGAAATTAGCGTGGCTTCCAGCGTAGAAAAACCGGCTTGAACTGCGATCACGCCAAATGAAATGGCTACAGGAATGTAACCACCTAACAAAGGTAACCCGTCAATAACCCCTTGCTTAAGTCCACTTTTTGATGAAAGTTGGCTCATTCCTTTGCCTCTTTGTGATAAACGATTGTGATAAGACATGTCGCCCACTCGTCTCCCGTTTTGTATACGTGGGGCAAATCAGCGTTAAATGCTAAACTTTGACCCGGATGCAGCCATTGAGTATTTCCACTATTCCCAGCTTCCAGAGAGCCGCTAACAACGGTAATCGTTTCTTCTGTTCCTGTGGCGTGAGCTTCTGCCTCTCGAAAAGTATTGGGTGCAACCGACATCCAATAAGCATCAACGTTCGGGATACCTTGTCCTTGCTCAATTAAACGAACTTCTACGCCCTTTTCTCCAACGCTTGCGCTAAGAGGCTGAACTAGCTGACCGAACGGAACGTCTAGTTGTTTAGCTAACCGCCAAATGGTGTCTAGCGTCGGGTTGCCGTTGCCCTGCTCTAATCTTGAAAGGTTAGATTTAGCGATACCTGCCCCTGCTGCCAATTGCGACAGCGAGACACCTTTGTCTTGCCTGAGTTTCTGCAAATGCCTTCCGAGGATGTTGAGCGTTGATTGATTCACACCTTACCAACTTAATGATGTTCCATTTAAAGAACGTTCTATATATAGAACACTTCAAAGTCAAGAAGTTTGTTTTCAATGGGGGTATGGATACGGCGTTGTGCTCACGCCACGATTGGAAAACGTGACAAATGTTAAAAGATGACAAAGTGATGAACTAAAAGGTAACCAATATTTGTGCACAGAAAACAGTCACCTTCGCTTTTTATAAACGCCCATTCGACTTTCTAACGCAAAAGGTCCGACGTAATTTATTAACAAATGCACTACATTTAAATCGCTGAATTGATTAAGAAACCTTATCAGTTACCGTTACTTGCTATCTGAGCGATGCTACGATCTTTTGCATTAAACGAATACGAAAAGCACGAACCTGTGGGCCGTTGATCATTGCTAAATATTACCGACGGTTGCTAAATATTATCGATGATAAGGGCGACTATTCGAAGAGAACCGGCAAACATTCCGTTGAGCCGGTTTTTGCGTTTCATCAAAGCGCTAGTCTGCTGAGCGTCTTTTATCTTTGATGACACACAGACATTGTAAAAATGCACAGCAAAGCTCAACAGACCCTCGCTAAAACAGCCACTAAGTACGTGATTGAACTCAATGAACAAAAGGACGTTTATGACGAATCAAACTGACAAGATTCTTTCTGACCAAGCCTCTTCAAAGCAGGCCTATTCAGAGCAGCACTCAGCGTTGGGTGAATACTCACTGGCCACTATAACCTTTTGGCTGGCTTTCGGAACCTTTGTGATTGGTTGCAGTGAATTTGCGGCAATGGGTTTATTACCTTACTTTGCAGAAGATTTTGGCATTACTGAAAATGTCGCTGGTCACGCAATTAGTGCTTATGCCATTGGTGTTGTAGTGGGCGCGCCGCTTATCACTATCTTTTTTTCCAGGCTTGCAAGACGCACCATGCTTATTTCAATGATGGTATTTTATGCTGGCGGAAACTTGCTAACAGCACTAGCGTGGTCAGAATGGACAATGAATATAGCGCGTTTTATTGCTGGCCTTCCTCATGGCGCTTACTTCGGCATTGCCATGCTCTTTGCTGCAGACATTGCCGGTAAAAATAAACGGGCGCAAGCGGTCAGTAACGTCATTTTAGGCTTGGCTATTGCCAATATTATTGGTGTGCCGTCAATTAGCGGTATTGGGCAAATGTTCGGATGGCGAACTGGCTTCTTTATTATTTCAGCCTTTGCGTTAGTTACTGCATTAATGGTTTGGAAAACCGCACCGTACCGCGGCCCTAATCCAGATGCCAAACCGCTAACCGAGCTTAAAGCTCTGAAAAACAAAGACGTGCTGCTGGTACTACTTATGGGCGCTATTGGCTTTGGTGGTATGTTCTCAGTTTATTCTTATTTCAGCGCCTCTTACCTCAATACAACCTCATCACCTGAGTGGGGAATCTCGGCCACATTGCTTATCTATGGCATAGGCGTAACCTTGGGCAATATTATTGCAGGCCGCTATTCTGAAGGCAGGCTACTGACGTCAGCGATTACGTTTCAGGTTTTACTGGGCCTATCAGCTGCAGCTTACGCTGCGTCGATGGGGAATCCATACTTAATGGCAGCATCACTGTTTTTCATTGGTATCGGTGGTGGCATGGTGGTGCCGCTGCAAACAAGGCTTATGGATGTCGCTGGCGAGGCTCAGACTTTAGCCGGCGCCATGAACCATGCGGCTTTTAACACCGCTAATGCACTTGGCCCTTGGTTGGCAGGAATGACACTGTCAGCGGGTTATGGCTATACATCAACGGGTTGGGTAGGCCTAGCGCTTGCTGGTGGTGGTGTACTGGTGTGGCTGGCCATTGTTATGACTGCTCGCAATACTCAAGTACAAACAGCAACCGTATCTGGTTAAATGAAGGTTTAGCGCTGACAACCTTCGTTGTCAGCGCTTGTTAGTTGTATTCCCTCGGTATTACTCGGCGTCGTTTTCACGCTCAGAGCTATTGCGAGAAGCACTTCCCCACACATCTTCGGGAATGTCTCTTTTGGGCGCTGGCGCACTAGCTATCGCTTCAGCCTGCTTCTTCTCTTGATTTGACCACTTAACACGAATTTTCTTACCGTCGATAACTTTGGCGTTAAGTTTTTCAATGGCTTTATCGGTTTCTTCTTGCGTGCTCATTTCTACGAAACCAAAGCCCTTAGATAAGCCAGAAGCCTCATCCATCACCAAGTCGCACGACGCTATGTTGCCAAACTCGAAAAACAAGTCTTCAAGATTTTCCTGAGTAAATGTTTTAGGTAAATTGCGAACTAATATGCTCAAATTTATGTCCTACTTTTTAGGTGATTATGGATGAACGGGTGTTATTAACTTTCTTGGTTACGCAGAAACACAAGTTCCGTTGATGAACTTTGTTCTTCGCTAAACACATAGCCATCTACGTCGAAGTTTTTCAGACCTTCTACGTCTTCTACACGGTTTTCAAGAATATAACGCGCCATTAAACCACGGGCTTTCTTCGCGAAGAAACTGATAATTTTATACTGACCATTCTTGCAGTCTTTAAATGTTGGCGTAATGATCATGCCATCTAAAGATTTTTTCTTCACTGCTTTAAAGTACTCATTTGAAGCAAGGTTGATCAACACATTGTCACCCTGTGCTTCTAATGCCTTATTTAGCACATAAGTAATGCGATCATCCCAAAACGCATACAGGTCTTTTCCTTCAGGGTTTGCTAATTTAGTGCCCATTTCTAAACGATAGGCCTGCATTAAGTCTAAAGGACGAAGCAATCCGTATAGGCCAGACAAAATTCGAAGATGTTTTTGCGCATATTCTACCGTTTCGCTATCAAGCGAGTAAGCATCTAACCCAGTATACACATCACCATTAAACGCATACATTGCTTGGCGTGCATTATCGGGCGAAAATGGCGTAGAAAACTCAGCAAAACGGTTGGCGTTCAACGTTGCTAACTTGTCGCTTATCTTCATCAGCGATGATAAGTCAGCAGGCGATAAGGTGCGGCAAACTTCCATCAAACGTTCAGTGTCTTCAAGCATGGCAGGCTGAGTGAACTGGCTCACAGGAATTTCGCTTTCAAAATCTAAATTAGCAAAGCGTGGGAATGCAGGAATGGCTGTTCCCTTTCAAATTCCCAGAATGAAGCTAGGAAGCTTGCCAGACCTTCCCGAAGGGCGAGTTTAAAATGCCCGTACTCTTTGTTGTGCCACCTTAATGTAGAACCACTATACCTGCGGTGACACGCCGCGATTACGAGCATTTTAACTCTCGCTGAGTGGGTAATGATCTATGCGGAATGGTATTACACTGGTATTGTACCACCTGATACGCTTTAAAAAGCAAAATGGCATAAGAAAGACGTAAATTGGCTTAACAGAGAAATCCGATTAGCCATTTTGTCGCTATTCAATGTATGAATTGTCACACGGGTTTGATATAAATAGCGTTACAAATAATTATTCAAACAATAATTGAGATACACCCTCCGTGAACGTACCTCAATTACCAAAGCGCTGCATGTACCAGTACTTATTAAAGAACTAAGAACTGGTAAAAAAGAACGTAAGCGCAAAGCCCTACACACGCGCAAGCGAACCGTTTTATTCAACTGGCTTTTCCAGCGAGTTGTCCAAATTTATTTTGATAAAGAACAGAGAGAATTATGAGCAATCAGTTAGCTTCATTACGTGATATCACTACCGTTGTTGCCGACACGGGCGACATCGATGCCATTAAAAAGTATCAACCAGTCGATGCCACAACTAACCCGTCGCTACTTTTAAAAGCGGCTGGTCTTCCTCAATATGCAAGCCTAATTGATGATGCTGTAGCATGGGCAAAACTTCAGTCAAACGACGCTGACCAGCAGCTTACCGATGCAGCAGACAAACTAGCGGTAGCCATTGGTAAAGAAATCTCTGCAACTATTCCAGGCCGAATCTCAACTGAAGTAGACGCACGCCTATCGTTCGACACTGCCGCCACTATCGAAAAAGCGGAACGTTTGGTTCAGCTATATGAAGACGCGGGTATCGATAAGTCACGCATTCTTATTAAAATTGCCTCTACTTGGGAAGGTATTCAGGCAGCAGAAGAGCTAGAGAAGAAAGGCATTCAGTGTAACTTAACGCTTCTATTTAGCTTCGCCCAAGCACAAGCTTGTGCAGAGGCCGGTGTTTATCTTATCTCTCCATTCGTAGGGCGCATTTTAGACTGGTACAAAAAAGCGACCGGTACTGAGTCTTACGCACCAGATGAAGATCCAGGCGTAGTATCTGTAACTAAAATTTATAACTACTACAAAGACCACGGCTACAATACCGTAGTGATGGGCGCAAGCTTCCGTAACATTGGTGAAATTCAAGCGTTGGCAGGTTGTGATCGTCTAACCATTAGCCCAGCACTGCTAGAAGAACTGGCAAACGAGCCTGGCGATCTAGAGGTTAAACTTAAAGACAATGGCGCTACAAAAACACCAGGTGACCGCTTAACAGAAAGCGAATTCCGCTGGGCAATGAACGAAGATGCAATGGCAACCGAAAAGCTGTCTGAAGGCATCCGCAACTTCGCCGCAGATCAGGAAAAACTTGAAACCATGCTTCGCGAAAAACTAAGCGCGTAAGGGCTATTGAAACAATGAGTGTTTTAACTTCTCTTCCTGAATGGAAAAAACTGTCTGAACTTGCTGCAACGGTAAAAGATGCGCACATGCGCGACTGGTTTGCACAAGATGCAAATCGCGCGAACAAGATGCAGCTTGAAGCCTGCGGTATTTTTCTTGATTACTCGAAAAACCGTGTAAATGATGACGCGCTTAAAGGACTTTTCGACCTTGCCCGAGCCTGCAAACTAGAAACCCTTCGCAACGCGATGTTTTCTGGTGAGCAGATTAACTCAACAGAAGGTCGCGCTGTGCTTCACACCGCACTTCGTAATTTCTCAGACCGTAAAGTACTGGTAGATGGCGAAGACGTAATGCCTGAAGTGCATGCTACGCTTGCAAAAATTGAAGCGTTTACCGCATCGGTTCACAGCGGTGAACACAAAGGTTATACCGGCAAGCCTATCAAGCACATTGTGGCAATTGGTATTGGTGGTTCGTTCCTTGGTCCTAAGATTATGACCGAGGCACTTAAGCCGCATACCGTTGATGCCGTGAAAGTTCACTTTGTTGCCAACGTTGATGGTTGCCACATTCACGATGTGCTATCTAGCGTAGATTTTGAAGAAACTTTGGTGGTCATGTCATCAAAGTCGTTCTCTACCCAAGAGACGCTTCAAAATACACTTACGGCTAAAGACTGGTTCTTAAAGTCTGGCGGTACACAAGAAGATATTGCTAAACACTTTGTAGCCGTGTCTTCAAACGTTAAAGCAGCCACCGAGTTTGGTATTAGCGCCGACAATATTTTCCCTATGTGGGATTGGGTAGGCGGTCGTTACTCACTGTGGTCTGCTATTGGCCTGCCTATCTCGCTAGCCCTTGGGTTTGAAAACTTCAAAGGCTTACTTGAAGGTGCGTTTGACATGGACACCCATTTCACAACCGCACCGCTAGAAGAAAACATGCCTGTTCTACTTGCACTGTTAGGCGTATGGTACAGAAACTTTTTCGATGCACAGTCTCATGTGTTGCTGCCTTATTACCACTATCTTCGCGGCTTACCAGCTTACGTACAGCAGTTAGATATGGAAAGTAATGGTAAAGAAGTGACGCAAGAAGGTGAGCACGTAGATTACCCTACTGGCCCAATTATTTGGGGCAGTGAAGGTACAAACGGCCAGCATAGCTTCCATCAGCTTATTCACCAAGGTTCAGGCGTTATTCCAGCAGACTTCATGTTGCCACTTAACGTTCCTAACCAGGACGACACGCATCACGCTATGCTTGCGTCTAACTGTTTTGGTCAAACCCAGGCACTAATGCAGGGTAAAACCTTTGAAGAGTGTTATGCAGACCTTGACGGTAAAGGCCTAGACGACGCTGAACGCAAACGCTTGGCCGCTCATAAAACCATGCCTGGCAACAAGCCTAGCAATACTTTCTTGTTTGATAGCCTTACGCCTAAAACACTTGGCGCGCTGGTTGCAATGTATGAACATAAGGTATTCGTTCAGGGTGTTATCTGGAACCTTAACTCATTCGACCAATGGGGCGTTGAGTTAGGTAAAGTACTAGGAAACCAAGTACTTGCAGGCATTCAAGGCGAGGCAGACAAAGATAATTTCGACGCTTCAACACAACAATTGATTGCCAAATTCAGAGCAGCGAATGCACCAAAATAAGGAATGCGAGGTGATTTAAAATCACCCAATTGGTGCAAATAACAAACTGAACGGCTAGCTTTTTCGAAAGCTAGCCGTTTTTTGTTGCGGTTTTCATCAACAATACGACAGACATTTTTGATATCCGTAACACTGTACAATTGATTACTAGCAAAACAAATAGGATCAATTACATACAGTTATTGTTCACGCTTTAAATACACTGGACATTTCCTTACCGTTGTCATCATATCGTCACAATTTGTTAATAAAAGGTAAATTAAACTATTTTATTTTAGTGGCGGCTGTGATACAAAATTGTACAGAGGGAATTAAAAACAAAAACTCTGTATTAGTTGTAGTGGTATAAAAAGGAGATCCCAGTGGATAAATCAGATCTATTTGCCATGTTAGACATCGAAGCAAGCCCAGCAAAAACCAAAAGCAAAAAACGTAAGTGGAGAGAAATCGAAGCGCTACAAGATCGCTACAAATTAGAAAAAGAACTGGCCGAACTCGACTGTGGTTTCGAGTACGAGCTAGAGACACTGGAAAGATAAAACGAAGGCCGCCTGTTACACAGGCGGCCTTTTTACTTTCTAGCGTGCTGTAAATGCTTCACTTGCAAGCATGGTGTCTCTTCGCTGGCTCTATGTAATAGCGTATTAGCTAAGGAATATGCTCTGTGCCTAATTGCGGCCAGACCGCATAACATGTCTCATAGCTATTTAGGCATTTATCTAGTGAGTCATTGATAGGCCCTGAATAAGGCAACCACACTTGCTGTGTGGCTAGCTGCTATTTATGCCAGTACTATACCTGCCAATTAATGGGTTCTTTGCCCTTAGCAATAAGGTATTCGTTTGTTTGGCTGAAGTGTTTGCAACCTAAAAAGCCTCTGTGTGCTGAGAGTGGCGACGGATGAGGCGCATGTAAAACGTGGTGTTTTTCACGGTTAATGTGCTTACCTTTCTTTTGCGCATGGCTTCCCCACAGAAGAAACACAACGTTTTGGCAGTGCTCATTGACTACATCGATAACCTTATCGGTGAAGATTTCCCATCCCCATTTCGCGTGGCTATGTGCTTTGCCCTGTTCAACGGTCAATACAGTATTAAGTAGCAATACGCCCTGCTCCGCCCACGACGTCAGCGTGCCGTGATTAGGCTCGGTGAAACCATCAATGTCAGACAACAGCTCTTTGTACATATTTTTAAGCGATGGCGGTGTTTTAACGCCAGCTTTTACTGAAAAACAAAGTCCATGGGCTTGATTAGGACCGTGATACGGATCTTGACCTAAGATCACGACTTTTACTTCGTCTAGCGGCGTGTATTTAAGCGCATTGAATACGTCAGACTGAGGCGGGTAGATAACGCTTCCCGCTTCACGAGCGTGCTTCACGCGCTCAAGCAACGTAACAAAATAGTCTTTTTGCTTTTCATCACTAAGCGCGCTTTGCCATGTTGTAGCCGAGGGTGTCATTACTTAAGCAAATCCATCATATGCTGCTTAAGTGCCTCGTAAGACGCTGGCAAGTCTACCGCTAAGCTGTCTTCGCCTGCTACATCGGCCAACGCTTTCGGTAAGCTGATTGGATTACCTAGCACGTTTTCAACGGTTTCTCTGAACTTAGCCGGGTGCGCTGTTCCTAAGAACAAACCAATTTCGCCGTCTTCTAAGTCGTGACTTACTGCGCGATAGGCAATCGCGGCATGTGGCTCGCTGGTATAGCCTTGTTGCGCTAATTGACGCATAGCAAGCTGCGTATATTCTTCGTCAACCATCTCACCTTTAAGACACGCTTTGTCGATATAGCCACGCTCAATAAGCGCCTCTATTCGCGGCCAATTATTAGGCTGACTTACATCCATTGCGTTAGACATGGTCGCAACCGTCGCCTTAGGTTCCCACTCGCCGGTTTTAAGGTAGCGAGGTACCGTGTCGTTTAAGTTAGTTGCTGCGATAAAACGCTTTATAGGTAAACCTAACGATTTAGCAATCATGCCAGCCGTAAGGTTACCAAAGTTACCACTAGGTACTGAAATAACGAGTTGATCTCGTTTCTCTTTTGGCAACTGACTTACTGCTTCAAAGTAATAGCAAACCTGCGCTAGTAAACGGCTGATGTTGATTGAGTTTGCTGAGTTCAGGTGAAGGCCTTCACGTACGTCAGGGTCGTCAAACGCGGTTTTTACGAGTGATTGACATGCGTCAAAGTCTGACTCAACAGCAACGGTATGAATGTTACCGCCTAGCGTAGTGAATAGCTTTTCCTGCAGCGAGCTAATCTTGCCCTTTGGAAACAAAATAACCACGTTGATATTGTCGATGCCGTGAAATGCATGTGCAACCGCTGCGCCGGTATCACCTGAAGTCGCTGTTAGAATGGTAACTGGCTTCCCTTCGCTAATACGCGACAGGGTTTGCGCCATAAAGCGGCCGCCAAAATCTTTAAACGCCAGCGTTGGACCATGGAAAAGCTCTAAGCAGTATACGTTATCGTTGACCTGCTCAACTGGTGCACCAAAAGCAAATGCGGTCTGAACAATTTCTTCTAGCTCGCCATTATTCAGCTCATCGCCGATAAGGGCGCGAAGTACTTCAATACTGCGCTCTACAAATGGCTTTTCCAACAATTCGTCAATATTGTCTAGGGTAGGAATATGCTCTGGAAAATAAAGCCCTTGGTTTTTACCTAAGCCCCGCTTAACGGCTTCAGCAAAATTTGCTGTGTCCGATGAATCTTTTAAATTTACCAATTCCACTTGCTGTTACCTTTTTATGTGGGCAAGTACTCTGCCCTTTTAATCTTTTAAAAAATTATTGTGCTTTTAGGAAATCATTTGCCTTTAAGAAACCATATAACTTAAAAAGCTATGTACCTTAAGAAACAATGGTGCCTTGGCTTGGTATTTGGCACACATGGCTAAAGCCATCTTCATTTTGAATGTAGTTCTCTGTTAAATAGGCGGCGACTTTTTCCGCCTGCGCTTTACTTGGACACACGGCAAAAACCGTAGGTCCCGAGCCAGAAATACCAAAAGCGAGCGCACCCGCTTGCTCACTAAACGCACGAGCGTCATCAAAGCCAGGCAGTAGCGATTTTCTGTAAGGTTCGGCTATAACATCGTTCATTACCGATGCTGCCAAATCAAAGTTACCTACATGTAAGGCATGTACAAACACACCTAGCTGTCGACCAAAGGTTAGTGCCGTCGCCATTTCCACCTGTTTAGGCAAGATATCGCGAGCAGCCGCCGTTGATACGCTAATGCCTGAATAACAAACGGCATAGTACCATTCGTCGTTTAAGGGCAACGACAGTGTGACCGGCGCATCGCTACCTGTCATTAACGTCATACCACCTAAGTAACAGGGAGCAACATTATCATAGTGAATACTACCGCTTATTTGGCCTTCTAATTCGCCCATCATTATAAGCAGAGTATCTTCATCGAACGGGGTGTCGAAGTAAACATTTAACGCTGCAAACGCTGCCACAATAGAGCTTGCGCTTGAACCCAACCCGCTGCCTATTGGAAGGTTTTTATGAAGCGTAAGCGCAACAGGAGAGGTTGTTTTTCCAGCCTTTTCCATTTGCTCACAGAAATAGTGATAGCACTTAGTTACAATATTACTGTCTGCATCGCCCGGGAGTTTGTGAGCGAAGCGCCCCACCGTTTCTAATGAAAATGACTCAGCCGCCTTTATTTCAACTTCATCACCTAGCTTAGTGCCATCAACGGGCGCAAGCGCTGCGCCCAGTACGTCAAAGCCTAAGCTCACATTTCCTATTGATGCCGGCGCGAAGGCCGTAAATGCTTTCATATTATTACTCTTACTTCGCTTGTGGCGTGCTCTTTATATTAGCGCTTCAAATTAGCTCAATAAATTAGCGCTTTAAATCGATGCCACAACATTACTGGACTAAGTCACACCTTCGAATATCTTACTTTAGCCGCCTATCTACGCTAAGCAAGCTAAGCGTTATTTAGCCCTTAGTGAGCCATTTGCTTCCACGGCATAGTACGCAGAATGTCAGCAAACACCCCTGCTGCTGTTACCGTACCACCTGCTCCATATCCTCTAATTACATAAGGGATTGGGCTATAGTAGTCACTGTTAATCGCCAGCGCGTTTTCACCGTCTTTTACCTGCGAAAGAGGGTTGCTCGCTGGTACAGCCTGAATGCTTACTTTGCATTTTCCGTCTTCAATGCTTCCGATATAACGAAGCACTTTACCTTCTGCTTTAGCCGCTTCAACCTTTTCACCAAACGACGCATCTAACTCTGGCAGCTTCTGCATAAACTCGTCAATTGAACAATCTTCGGCAAAGCCTTTTGGCAGCACAGACTCAATTTCAATGTCAGATAGCTCTAATGCTAAATCAGCTTCACGAGCCATAATAAGCAACTTACGCGCTACGTCCATGCCGCTTAAGTCATCGCGCGGGTCTGGCTCGGTGAAACCATTGTCTTTGGCTGTTTGTGTCGCTTGCGACAGGCTCATGCCCTCTTCAAGTTTGCCAAATACATAAGACAAACTGCCCGATAGAATTCCTTCAAAGCGGTGTAAGGTGTCGCCGGCGCTGAATAGCTTTTGCAAGTTATCAATAACCGGTAGCCCTGCGCCGACAGTGGTTTCGTAAAGGTACTGACGATTTGTCGATTGCGCGGTCTTACGAAGCTTACGGTAGTAAGACATTGCGCTCGTGTTCGCCTTTTTATTTGGCGTTACCACGTGAAAACCGCTTTCCATCATATCTACATATTGCTCTGCAATCGCTTCGTGACTAGTACAGTCAACAATCACCGGGTTTACCAGACTATTGTCGTTAGCGAACTGATGCAGGCGCTCTACGCTTAATCCTTCGCTTGCCGATTCAAGTGCCGCTTTCCAGTCACCGCTTAAATCAATACCTTGACTGTTTAACAGCAGTTTCCGGCTATTTGCAATGCCATAAACTCTCAGCTGAACATTGCGTTTTAACAATGCAGGCTGTTGTTTTTCAATTTGACCTAGCAGTTCGGTTCCCACATTGCCACACCCTACTAGGAATACGTCGATGGTATGGCGGTCAGAGAAAAAATTCTGGTGAATGACTTTTACCGCTTTCTTAGCACGCTTACTTTCAATTACCGTTGAAATAGAGCGCTCTGAAGAGCCTTGAGCAATAGCTACGTTGTTTACCCGCGCTTGGGCAAGCGAGTTAAAGAAACGCGCTGCCAAGCCTTTGGTTTGACGCATACCGTCACCAACCAAAGTGACAATGGCTAGGTCATGACGCACTTCAATGGGGTCTAGTAATTGGTTTTGAAGCTCTAGCGCGAACGCATCTTCAAGAAGCGTTAACGCTCGGCTGGCGTCTTTGCTTTGGATACAGAAACTGATTGAGTATTCTGAAGAAGACTGGGTAATAAGGCTTATTGAAATATTGGCGTTCGACATCACCTCAAACACACGGCTTGCCATACCTACCATACCTTTAAGGCCAGGACCTGCAACGTTAAACATGGTGACGTTATCAAGCTGTGAAATACCTTTAACTGACGTCCACACCTCGCTTTTTTCATTGCTGATTAGCGTACCTGGCGCAGCTGGGTTTAATGTATTTCTGATCAAACAAGGAATGTGGTGCTGAGCGATAGGACCGATAGTTTTCGGATGAAGCACTTTTGCGCCGAAATAAGACAGCTCCATCGCTTCTTGATAGGTAAGCTTGTCTAACAGCACTGCCCCTTCAACTTGATTCGGGTCAGCGTTATAAACACCGTCTACGTCTGTCCAAATTTCACAGCAATTTGCGTCTATACACGCCGCTAAAATGGCCGCTGAATAGTCTGAGCCGTTACGCCCAAGCGTGACTTTCTCGCCCTCTTCGTTAGCAGCAACAAACCCCGGCATGACAAGAAATTCACTGCCGTCAGTAGGCACATCTGAAAAGCGTGCTTTACTAAGCGACACATCGGCAATGCTGTCTAGGTAATCGCCTTCGGCCAGCACATACTTAACCGGGTCGATAACGCGATTAGCGATACCTTTGGCAGATAGCATAGCGCTAAAAAGCGTCACCGAGATGTACTCACCAATACTTAGAATACCGGCAGCAACATTATCAGGTGCAACACCAAGCAGCTTTATACCTTCAAGGTGCTGTTTTAGTACTGAAAGGTGACTATTAATGAATTCTACCACGCTTGCATGTGCAAACCCGTCGAGTTCTTCGTTTAGGTTGTTGGCGATGCCGGTAACCGTGTCGTTCAACTTATTGAATAACGGCTGGAAATCTTCACCCGCGGCTGCTTGTTCACATAGTAGTGAAAGCGCGTTCGTTACCCCCTTTGGGGCAGAGAGTACAACCGCAGCACCGTCGGTTTGGTGGGTTGCCGTGCTAATCTCCATAACGCGCATGTATCGCGGTGCATCGGCTAGAGAAGAACCCCCAAACTTTAAGACTTTCATATGCTGCTCCTTAAGGTTACGCATGCTAAAACGTGTGTAAAAAAAAGCCCGCTCTGTGTTAGGCGGGCTTTCGTTGTCTTTTGCTTACTTGCACTAGTCAGCGACCGCCCTTTTTAAGGTGGTAATTAACATAATGGTGGTGCGAGTAAGTAGAATCTTTTTCATACAAGCAATTTGCCGTATAGACGTCTATATGTCAACCGCAGTTTTCACTACACTGTGTTGCAAAAAGTGCAACACTCTTTAATTATTATTTCTTTTTAAGGTACAAATACGAGTTCAAGCAGTTTCTTTGCTGGCTTACTAGTATTCAAGTAGCTTTGAACAACCCCTTATTTCTAAGATCATTCAAACCTAACTCACTCAATCAAAACCTTTCTTTAAGCCAAACTCGCCTTCAAAAATGGGGCTGTTGCACTTTGCTGAACTTTGGCAACCTCCTCTGGTCTGCCTTCAGCAACTATTTCTCCTCCCTCATCACCAGCGCCTGGCCCCATATCAATAATGTAGTCGCAAGCCCCAGCCACCTGCATATTGTGCTCAACCATCACCACAGTATTCCCCGCTTCAACTAACGTGCTTAAATGCTGCATAAGTAATGCAGTGTCTGAGAGATGTAAACCTGTTGTAGGTTCATCAAGCACGTATAGGGTATTAGCATTTTGAGCACGTTTAAGTTCTGACGCTAATTTAATGCGCTGCGCCTCGCCACCTGATAATTCAGTGGCACTTTGCCCAAGGGTTAGATAGCCAAGCCCTACGTTCATTAGCGTTTTAAGTCCCCGCGTAATAACTTGATTACCACTAAATACAGATAGTGCTTCTTCAACCGTAAGCGATAATACATCAGCGATAGAATGCTCGTTGTAACCAACTTCCAGTACGTTATCGTTAAAACGCTGACCGTTACAAACAGTACAGGGGGAATAAACACTCGGCATAAACAGTAGTTCTACCGATACCACACCCAAGCCTTCACAATGTGAGCATCGCCCTTTTGCAACGTTAAACGAGAAATGACCCGCATCGTAACCACGGGATTTTGCTTCTTCGGTTGAAGCAAATAAACTTCTGATTTGGTCAAATATGCCGGTATAGGTTGCCAAAGTTGAACGGGGTGTCCTGCCGATTGGAGACTGATCTACCACAACTATACGACTTAACTCTTCAAGTCCGCTTTCAATAAAGCCTTGTAGCGGTTCACTTTTATGTGAAAAAGTGTCGTTAGTAAGAAGCGAATTGGCGTCAGTAAGCAGTTCTTTCGTTTCTTCCGTTTCTCTCGTTTCATTCGCTCGCATCCCTTCTTTCTCAGCAGAGTTTAAACCACCTTTGACTAACTCAACTAATGCTTGGCTAATTAAACTCGACTTTCCAGAGCCGGAAACGCCAGTGACACAGGTCATCACACCTAGTGGAATATCAATATCAACATGGCTGACATTATTTCTGGACACGTCTTTTAAACGCAATACCCCTGACGATTTACACTTGATACGCTGGCTTAGGGCTTTATTGTTAAAGACATAGTCTGCCGTTAAAGAGTTTTTTGTGCTTGCCAATTCTTTAACCGGCCCACTATAGACAAGCTCACCTCCGTTCACTCCCGCTCTAGGTCCTACATCTACAACCCAGTTAGCGCCTTTGATGACGTAAGGGTTGTGCTCGACAACGAGCAGTGAATTTCCCGTTTCGGTAATATTGTGAAGCGCGCGAATAAGCCCTTCTACGTCACGAGGGTGAAGACCGGATGAAGGCTCATCCATAACAAAGACAACGCCAAATAAATTCGATTTAAGCTGGGTCGCCAGACGCAATCGCTGTAGTTCGCCTACTGAGATACTTGTTGTACTTCTATCTAACGAAAGGTAATGAAGCCCAAGTGCTATTATAGGCTTCACTCTTTCAATAAGGTCGCCCGTAATATTGCGTATCACCTGACCACGCTCTGAAGTATCGCCGTTGACTGACTTTCTTAACGCCTGAAGCTTTTCGTGAACTTGCTGTAGTGGCAGTCTTGAAAACTCAATAATATCTAAGCCATCAACTTTCACTGCCAGCGCATTTTGCTTAAGCTTTTTTCCACGGCAAACCGGACATGCTTCAACAGATATAAAGGGAGCAATTCGCTGCTTCATTTTCTCTTTTTGAGACGTTTTAAAGGTATCGAGCACATGACGTCGCGCACTGATAAACTTGCCATTGTAGCTAGCAGGTTCGCCCTCTTGCTGCGCTTTTCGGGTTTGCGCTAGGTTATAGTTTCGGTATACAGGTAACTGAGGCATTTCGTCGGTAAATAAGATCCAGTCACGGGTTCTTTGAGGCAGTTCACGCCATGGAATATCAACATCGATATCTAGCGATAACAGTACCCTTACTAGGTTTTTGCCCTGCCACGCACCAGGCCAAGCTGCCACAGCACCCTCTCGTATGGTGAGGCTGTCGTCGGGTACAAGGCGATGAGCTTGTGTGTCAAAAACTTTTCCAATACCGTCACAGTGTTCACATGCACCTTCGGGCGTATTAGGAGAAAGCCCGTCTGCGTAGACAATGCTCTGCCCTTTGGGATAATCCCCAGCCCGGGAATAAAGCATTCGCAGACTATTAGAAAGCGTGGTGATACTACCAACGGAAGACCGAACTGAAGGTGCGCCCCGACGCTGGTGCAGGCCCACAGCAGGCGGTAAGCCGTCAATCGCGTCTACGTCAGGTTTCTCCACCTGCTCAATTAGTCGCCTTGCATAAGGTGATATCGAATCTAAATAGCGGTGCTGAGCTTCTGCGTAAAGCGTACCGAAAGCCAAAGAAGATTTTCCTGAGCCAGATACACCGGTAAACACCACCACTTCATTTCGCGGTATATCGATGCTGATATTTTTTAGGTTGTGTACACGGGCGCCGCGTACGTGAATTTTTCCCTCATTATTGTGCACTTCATCACCTGCATATCACCTTTATTAAAGAATATTTAGATACAGGCGCTATATTTCGATCAATATTTTTAAACAATCACATCAGCTGTCTGAGATGAGATGTTGAGCTAAAAAATCCACAAGCAGCCTAATTTTAGGTGCAACATTTCTGTTTGAAGGAAATACAGCCCAAATAGCCTCTTGCTTGTCTTTGTACTCGGGGAATAGCTCAATTAGCTGACCAGAGGCCAGCGCTTTACGCACGTAAAACCCAGGTAGTTGTGCAATACCTAAACCAGCAATCGCAGCACTGCACAGTGCATTCCCGCTGTTATACCGTACTCTCCCCTGTACAGGAATTGACTGAATTTCATTATCGATAAGCAAACGCCAATAGGGCTGTGACCCCACCAGTAGCGAGTGCTCTTTTAACTCTTCAATACTTTTAGGCTGACCTTGCTCTTCAAAATAATCCCTACTTCCGCATACAAACAAATGACGTGTAGCCAGCTTTTTTGCAACCAGCGTCGAGTCTTCCAGTTTGCCAATGCGTATGGCAAGGTCGAGGCCTTGCTCGACAATATCGAGCTTTTCGTTTGAGAAAGTGCATTGCACGCTAATGCCGGAATACTTTTGCATGAAGGTATTGAGCAAAGGCGCGATGAAGGCTTCGCCAAACGCTACGGGAGCGGTAAGTTTAATTAGCCCTTGCGGCGATGCTTGCAGTGCGCTCACAGCTAGCTGGGCATCTTCAAGCGCTTTTAACGCTGGCATTGCCTGCTGAAAATACTGCGTACCTGCTTCAGTGAGCGATACGCTGCGCGTTGTTCGCTGTAATAATTTAACGCCTAGCTGCTTTTCAAGTGATGCGACTTTACGGCTTATCTGCGCCACTGACGTATCTAGCTTATTGGCAGCCCCGGTAAAATTACCAACGTCAGCTACGGCACAAAATTCGGCTATACCTTCTAGATATTTCATTATCGCCACTCGTTGGTTTAGCGTTGTTCATCACAGCGCTGGTTTATTTAAGTACATTTTATTTGTCCAAATCAATTATTACAAATATGAAATAGTGATTTACTAAAACTGTATTTATCATTAGTAATCCATCTCTTATACTTTGGCCTATAAAACATCATCGTATATTTATGATTAAGGAGTCATCACATGACATCGTTTAAAGATTCATTGCAAGAAGGTCAAACTCATATCAAGTCAAAAGCTGCGGTGGCTTGGGGCCCGGGTGAGCCGTTAAAGATGGAAGAAGTTGACGTAGAGCTTCCTAAGAAAGGCGAGGTACTTGTACGCATCGTTGCAACTGGCGTATGTCACACTGACGCATTTACGCTGTCCGGTGATGATCCTGAAGGCGTATTCCCTTCAATTCTAGGCCACGAAGGTGGTGGTATTGTTGAAATGGTGGGTGAAGGTGTGACTAGTGTAGAAGTTGGCGACCACGTTATTCCTCTTTACACCGCAGAATGTGGCGAATGTAAGTTCTGTAAGTCAGGCAAAACTAACCTTTGCCAAGCAGTGCGCGAAACACAAGGTAAAGGCTTAATGCCAGACGGCACAAGCCGCTTCTCTAAAGATGGTGAGCCAATTTATCATTACATGGGCTGCTCAACGTTTTCTGAGTACACGGTTTTACCAGAAATATCGCTAGCGAAAGTAAACAAAACGGCTCCGTTAGAAGAAGTATGCTTACTTGGCTGCGGTGTGACAACCGGTATGGGCGCCGTGCTTAAAACTGCGAAAGTACAAGAAGGCGACACGGTTGCTATCTTTGGGTTAGGTGGTATCGGTCTATCTGCCATTATTGGTGCACGCATGGCAGGCGCCGGCCGCATTATTGGTATTGATATTAATGAAAGCAAGTTTGACTTAGCGAAGCAGCTTGGCGCAACTGATTTAGTTAACCCTAAGAATTTCGACAAGCCTATTCAGGAAGTGATTGTTGAAATGACCGATGGCGGCGTTGACTACTCGTTTGAATGTATCGGCAACGTAAACGTTATGCGCTCTGCGCTAGAATGCTGCCATAAAGGCTGGGGCGAATCTGTAATCATTGGTGTAGCTGGCGCAGGACAAGAAATTTCAACGCGTCCATTCCAGTTAGTAACTGGTCGTGTATGGCGCGGCTCTGCATTTGGCGGTGTTAAAGGTCGTTCAGAGCTGCCAGGTATTGTAGAGCAATACCTAAATGGTGACTTTGGTCTTCAAGAGTTTATCACTCACACCATGGGTCTTGATGAAATAAACGAAGCGTTTGATTTAATGCATAAAGGTGAAAGTATCCGTTCAGTTGTGCATATGGATAAATAAGCATTAGAACCAAAGCGCAGATATTTTTGCATAAAAAACAAAGGCCCGCATAAATGCGGGCCTTTTTGTAGTTACCATATGTGTAAATCTATTTGGCTCTCTTGCGTCTTATAAACGCAAAAGCTGAAAGAGGTAGCAAAATAGCCAAGCTCGCTGGCTCACTAACTGAAACACTGGATACACTCGCTAAACTAGGCGCTTCAGTTACCACGATATCATCAACAAAATTGCCATAGGTTCCTGTATTGATGGTAGAAAAACGGATGGTTGTCAGCGCAGTTTGCGCAACAAAATCACCGTAGAATTCAGACCAAGTTTTAATGGCGTGATCATCAAACACTTGACTGAACAAAATGTTATTCGTATCGCTGAATATGTCTAGCTGAAAACTTTCACCTTTGCCTCGTGCTGCATAAGCAAATGACACATCATAGTTAGCATCTGCTTCAGTAGAGAAGCTTTGAAAAATAAAGTATTGGCCATTATTACCATCGGCATTAAGCTCAGCATATTGGCTACCATCAAATGCATTCAACCCTTCGAAATTATCCCATAGCTCCATATTTGTGCCGCTCCACCCATCAACTGTTCCAGTAGTGAAGATTTTCCAGCTATTACTCTTAATATCGTTGTTCTCAAAGCTACCGTTTAAAATCAAATTGGCGTGAGCTGTCGTGCTCACACCGAAAACTAAAGATAAAACTACTAACCACTTGTTCATGTACTTCTCCAAAATCACATGTGATCCTATGATTGTATTTTACCAAGTGGTCCAACCTGTGTATCTTATTCTTTAGCATGTTGTATAAAAGTATAACTAAATAACTCCCTGCTCTAACGCCTTGAGCACTGCCCTCGTTCTATCTCGTACACCAAGCTTAGCCATGACTGAAGAAACTTGGTTCTTAATGGTGCCTGTTGATTTGAACATCGCATCTGCAATTTCTTTATTACTGTAACCCGCAGCGATCAAACGGAGAATTTCGACTTCTTTCTCAGTAAGTGGCTCTGGATTTTCAAACGACTCAAATTCTACGTTCAGTCCTTTCAAGCCTTGCAACACTTTTTCGGTTACCGCGGGCTGAATCAGCGTTTTACCATTTTTTATTTGTGTAATAGTGTCAACCAGGGTTTCTAGCGATACATCTTTAAGCAGGTACCCTTTTGCACCAGCGCGCATAGCGCCGTTTACCAGCTCGTGATCGTCAAACGTAGTAAGCATTAGCACTGGCGTACTAATCCCTTTATCACTCAGTGCAAGCAAAGTATCGATACCCGATAATTTGGGCATGCGAATATCCATTAATATCACATCACAGTTTAAAGCGTTTTCACTATCAATGAGCTGCTGACCATTTTCGTATTCGCCAACAACTTCAACGCTATCATCAAGCCCTAAAAGTGATTTGATGCCTTCCCTTACCAGCATTTGATCTTCAACTAATATAAGGCGTGTTTTCATTCGCCCTCCGGTATGTGAATTGCGATGCGAAAACCCTGCTCGGTTCGCTGCCAGCTGATAGTTCCATTTAGCTCATGAACCCGTTCCTGCATTCCTTTTAGACCATTGCCAGCCACCACATGACTTGAAGTGTCAGATTCGCTTGATCGCTCTTCCTTTCGAACCCCTTCTGCAAAAGCGCCTTCTGAATGGCTACATGGTGCTTTGTCGAAGAACTGTATGCTACTTGGCTGCTCATCACTGAGTTTCTCATCTGCAGCATGCGGCACCATACTGTCGTGCATTAGTAGGTTGTAAGCGCCGTTGTGTTGCGTCAGTGATAGGGAAAAATAATGCGCCTGTGTATGGCGTATCACGTTAGTTAGCGCCTCTTGCATACTTCGCAACAGGCAGTCAGCAATTCGCACGTTGGTTAACATTAAATCATCGTCAATGTGCAGATTTACCATCGGCCTAGGCAAGTCTTTAATCAGTGCGTTTACCGCTAATGAAAAATCGATAGCCGCATTTTCCCGAATATCAGAAATCGCTTCTCTAACATCAGAGAGTAAGAGCTTTGCGATACTGTGGGACTGTTCAACGTGTCGCTTTATAGCTTGCGATTCAGTGCTCTCTAATAAATCCGCCTTTCTCGACGCGACTTGAAGGTTGATGGTAAGCGCCGTCAAATGATGCCCTAAAACATCGTGAATGTTTCGCGCTATACGCAGGCGTTCATCTTGAGTAAGCGCCTGCTTCATTAGTTGCTGAGTACTTAATAATTGTCTATTAAGCGCGTCAGCTTCTTCACGTGCTTTCGATTCTTTAATGGCAGTGTTTGACATGATCATGGCAAATAAATTGAATGTCCAAAACAGCGCGCCGGTTAAGACAGCTTGCTGCTCTTGCCACACCCATCCTTGGATGAGGATGGTGGGCAAAGCCAATGGTATTGAAAGCACGACGCACGTTTTCCAATTAACATAATAAGGAAGAATGGCGGACCAAATAACAATGAAGATGGCAAGGTAAGCATAGGGAAGCAAAAACTGGCACAGTACCGCTAGTAGAAACATCGCCCATAACGTTGGCAGCCTTAACGAAGGCATACTATGGTCATGCCTACTGACAATCACAAAAGTCACAGCTAGCATGCAAAAAATAGCAATGGCAGAGAGGGTTCGCCAATGCATGAACGAGTATTGATGATACAAGAAGTAAAGTGCAGAGCCGCTTACAAACATCCACGTAATACATGCAGATGCGCGCTCAATATCGATGCTC
This sequence comes from Alteromonas sp. MmMcT2-2, assembly GCF_022348305.1. Classification (NCBI taxonomy): domain Bacteria; kingdom Pseudomonadati; phylum Pseudomonadota; class Gammaproteobacteria; order Alteromonadales; family Alteromonadaceae; genus Alteromonas; species Alteromonas sp. MmMcT2-2. The sequence continues at coordinate 130,851 of NZ_JAKRFA010000006.1, read as the reverse complement.
ACCCGCCAATGAGCAGGGATTGAGATTTTCATTCGTTTCTGACTACCTATATCTTTTCGTTCTTATAGCGTTACTTTGACAAAAAACATAGTTCAATGCATAGGCCAGAAGTCACTTTTTATTTCGTGACTTCTGGCACTGTTGTCAATCTCGCGAAGTTATCACTATAAGCCTACAATTTTGTTCATTGCCAAAGGAAAGCAAGATGCAAACAATTCATGGCTTTATAGTAGCGCTTCACGTTTTAACGGGTGCATTGTCACTTTTACTATTTTGGGTGCCTAGTTTTACGAGAAAGGGCGGAAAAGCCCACATTCAATTTGGTGGTTACTACATAAAAGCGATGCTATTTACGTCTATTAGTGGCGTTATCAGCTCTACAATGGTGTTGTTTATTCCGCTAGCCATCTACCCGACAATGCCCGAGCACTTTGAGTCTGTTGCTTATTTCACCGCATACCTTAGAGGTCAATATATCTTTTTGCTGATGTTAAGCCTGTTGGTGTGGAACAACGTGAGGCATTCTGTAGCGGTGCTTAAAGTGAAGCAAAATCTTGAGCAGCTGCGCACAATTGAATATTTATGGCTACCCGTACTGCTTTTTGTCGTCGCTTCCATTGCATTGTATCAGGGTATTACGTACGGCATCACGCTAACTTGTATCTTTGCCCCTATTGCACTGTTAAATGCCATTGGTATTGTGCGCTATGTTTATCAAAAAGACATCGTTGCAGGTTCGTGGGTAACTGAGCACATTGGGCATATCATTGGCTCTGGCATTGGTGCATATACCGCATTTTTTGCCTTTGGAGGACGCGCATTATTCGAAGGCTCGCCGTCACTACAACTTGTCAGTTGGGTTCTACCTGCCCTTATAGGCGTTCCTTTTTCAATCTGGCTTAGCTGTAAATACAAACCAAAATCATCTGGTCGTAATACGTCTTCTTTAAAACCTAAGGTAATGAAAAGTTAAACTTAAAAGTGATATATAAAAATTCAATTCAGCAGTTGTTATCAATGCCACGGTTAGGGCCTGTTTACTTAACGGTGGCATTGCCACTTGGACAACAAGCCATCAAATGTGTAACGTAAGAAATGGCAATAACGCCACCATAAACCAGTGTCAACATCGAGCGCTAAATTATGAAAAAGCACCAATCAGCAGCACTTAAAATATTGAAAGATACACTGTCATTTCAAACGTCTAAGCGTAGTCTCGCTGTTAGTGCGGCCTGTATTGGTTTAGGGCTAGGTTTAAGTGCAAATGCGAACGCATATCACGAAGACAATTCAACACCGCAAACCAGTGACCAAGCGCAAATGAATACCAAACCGACACTTACAACGCTCACCAACTACCAAGAAAACGCGCCATATATGTTCTCTTCGGGCTTACCCGATGCCTCTCACCTTTCTTTACTGAAAGAAAAAGGGGTGACGCACGTTGTAGATTTGATCCCAGGGGATAGAACCAGTGAAATCTTAACTACCTCAGAATTAGGACTCGATTACTTTAATGTGCCCGTGGATTGGGAAGGCCCCACATTAGCCAACTTTTTAAATTACGCAGCGTTTATGCAAACCGTCGATATCAAAGAAGACAAGGTACTCACGCACTGTAAACTGAATTGGCGAGGCGCTGCTTTTACGTATCTATACAGAATTAACGTACTTGGTGAAAATGAACAAGCCGCCCAAAAAGACCTTATGGCTATTTGGCATCCGAATCCAACATGGTTCGCTTTCATGAACGAGGTAATTGCCCACTACAATGAGGTAAACGGTAAAGAAGTAGCGATGTCGTTCGAGGCTGCCGCTCCTGAAAACCACTAAATTTCTGTCTTACCGAGAATAATGGCGGTCTAAGACCCTCTCGTCCCTACCAAACACATATGAAATTTCAGATTTATCATTGACACATACGGAATTTCATATACGATACATCACATACGAAATTTCATATGTGATGTGATTTATGTCGACTTGTTCTGATTCTGCGCAGCTACAGCCTTTAACATTTTTCAAATGCTTGTCGGAAGACACCCGCTTAAAGACGCTGCTTATGCTCTGTGTAAAAGGTGAGCTATGCGTGTGCGACCTTACTGATGCGCTTCAATTAAGCCAGCCCAAAATTTCACGGCATCTTGCAGATTTACGAAAATGCGGTTTAGTTCTCGATACTCGTAAGGGCAAATGGGTGTATTACCAACTCCATCCTGACTTACCCGCTTGGGCACTGGAGGTCATTAAGAACACCGCTATTCACAACAATGAATATATTAGCGAGGCGTTAGCGAATTTGTCCTGCGAGAATTGCTAGATTCCAAACTTTCTGAATGGCACAAAGACCGCTGCAAAAATGCACAGCAAAGGTCAACAGGCCCTGGTGTTAATTGCAGCTTAATACTTCGCCAAGTATCTGTTTTTTTCGAAGTCTTATTCTATTTATTACAGCTACCCACAGTAGCCTCGACCATTAAACAAGGTTTTATATGAAGATTTTATATATTTGTACGCACAACCGTTGCCGCAGCATTCTTTGCGAGGCCATCACTAACGCCTCGAACGGCAATGTTGAAGCACGTAGTGCTGGCAGCCAGCCTGTAGGGGAAGTACACCCTCTTTCTCTTAAGTACCTTGCAGAGCGCGGGTTTAGTACAGACGGCCTTCAAAGCCAGTCGTGGGATGAATTTGAAGATTACGATGCTGATCTTGTTGTCACCGTTTGTGATTCAGCGGCGGGTGAGTCATGCCCTGTTTATTTCGGTAAATCTCTTAAGGTGCACTGGGGCTTAGAAGACCCGTCTAAGTTAGAAGGTAGCGAACAAGAGAAAGCAGAGGCATTCAACAACACTATCGATATTATTGAAAAGCGTGTAGCGGCATTAGCAGAGCTTGCTGAGAAAAACTTAGATAAAACAGCGCTTAAAGAGGCACTATCCAAATTAGGAGCCCAGTAATGGGTAACAGTAAATCAATGAGCCAAGATATATCAAGTAACCAAGAAAGCTCAACAGCACAAAGCCCATCTGATAACGCGGTAATGGCGCAAATGCACAAGCCAATTATGGCTAACTTTGCATCAGGGTTCTCAGATCACAAGCCGCGTATTTTGCTACTTTACGGCTCGCTCAGAGAACGCTCGTACAGCCGCCTAGTAATTGAAGAGTCGGCAAGATTGCTTGAGTACTTTGGTGCTGAAGCCAAAATCTTTGACCCTCGTGGATTGCCGCAGCCAGATACTGAAGATGACTCACACCCAAAAGTGAAAGAACTGCGTGAGCTTATGATGTGGTCTGAAGGGCAAATTTGGTGTTCACCAGAGCGCCACGGCAGCATGACTGGCATTATGAAAAGCATGATTGACTGGGTACCGCTTAGCCTTGGCGGCGTTCGACCGACCCAAGGTAAAACGTTGGCGATTATGCAGGTTTCCGGCGGTTCACAATCGTTCAATGCGGTAAACCAAATGCGCATTTTAGGTCGCTGGATGCGCATGCTAACCATCCCTAATCAGTCTTCTGTGGCAAAAGCCTTTCTAGAATTTGAAGACGATGGCCGCATGAAGCCGTCACCTTACTACAACCGCATTGTGGACGTAGTTGAAGAGTTGGTGAAATTTACTTTGCTCACCCGCGACAACAAAGACTTTCTCGTTGACCGCTATTCTGAGCGCGTTGAAAGCGCAGAAGAAGTGAGTAAGCGTGTTAATCAAAAATCGTTGTAAAGTAAGACAAAGGTGAATCAGAATGGGTTTCTTTGAACGTTATTTATCAGTGTGGGTTGGCCTTTGCATTGTTGCAGGGGTGGGCCTAGGCTATGCCATGCCGGGTGTATTTGCGTCTATTGCGGCGCTTGAATATGCACACGTAAACCTGATAGTGGCAGTACTTATTTGGCTAATGATTTACCCAATGATGGTACAAATAGACTTTGGCTCAATTAAAGACGTGGGTAAAAAGCCGAAAGGCCTTGTACTGACCTTGGTGATTAACTGGCTGATAAAGCCCTTCACTATGGCACTATTGGGTTGGCTATTTTTTAAGGGCATTTTTGCCGACTGGGTAGATCCGCAAACGGCCACTGAGTACATTGCCGGCATGATCCTACTGGGCGTCGCTCCATGCACAGCGATGGTATTTGTGTGGAGTCACCTTACCAAAGGGGATGCTAACTACACGTTAGTCCAGGTATCAATTAATGACTTGATTATGGTCGTTGCCTTTGCACCGCTTACCGCCATGCTGCTGGGCGTAACAGATATAACCGTACCATGGGATACCCTGCTGCTTTCTGTTGCACTGTATGTTGTATTGCCATTGGTCGCGGGTTATATCACGCGTCGTCACTTGGAAAATAAAGGCAATAACGCACAAGGAAATGGCGCTGTTGACGCATTGGTTAGCAAGTTCAAACCCTTTTCAGTTATCGGCCTGCTACTCACTATTGTTATTTTGTTTGGTCTTCAGGCCGAAACTATTTTATCGCAGCCGCAAGACATCGTGCTTATCGCGATACCGCTACTAATACAAACTTACGGTATTTTTGCCATTGCTTACTTTGCGGCAAAACGTATGAAACTGCCGCATAATGTTGCAGCACCGGCATGTATGATTGGTACGTCTAACTTTTTTGAATTGGCGGTAGCCGTCGCTATTTCGCTATTTGGTTTACACAGCGGCGCAGCACTTGCCACTGTGGTGGGTGTATTAGTTGAAGTGCCCGTTATGCTTTCGCTAGTGTGGTTTGCGAACAAAACGCGCCACTGGTTTGACTAAGCGCATATGAAAAAGGGCGAACCGCAGTTCGCCCCTTTTCATCAATTTTTCTCATCAACCTTTATCAACGCTTTTTACAACGCTCTTTATAAGTCGTTAAAATCTTAAACCGCAATCGCTGGTTTGTAAGTATCGGGAAGAATAAAGCCAAAGCGCTGCAAAACTGACGTTAGTACGTCCCGTTTTATCGGCTTTTCAATAAAGCCCAGTGCACCTAAAGACATTACTTTTTCTTGCATCATTGGCTGAATATCACCAGACACGACGATAACAAACGTTTCTAGCTGACGGCGTTTTATTTCACTCAACACACTGATGCCACCAAGAACAGGCATGGTCAGGTCCAGTAAAACCAAGTCTATTGTGTGATGAGCCAATACTTCCAACGCGTCCATACCATTTGACACTTCGTAAATAGTTTCAGCAAAGCCATCTGGCAAATTGCTTCTCGCCATTTTTCGCGCCAGCGCCGAGTCATCACAAATAAGAATATTAAAACCCATCAAATACAAACTTATAATTGGTTATTAATCCGTCAACAGAATACATTAAACGAAAGTATAATAAAACAAAAAAGTGTCTGATAATTGGTAACTTAATCGCTATCTGCGCCAAACTTCACTCTTCAAGCTATCTATTTTGTGGTAGATATAGCGAGTAACAAAATAAGGAACACACGACCATGCAAGAGTTAGCTACTAGCCAAGATAAGAGTTTGGTAAGAAAAGTTGCCTATCAAATTTTGTCTCATTTCGATAAGAGTTATCGATGGTTCACCCGCATCACTCGTGGCGCTCAAGAAAGGTTCGAAAAGGGAAATTGGAAAGAAACTCAGCTTGCCTCTAAAGAGCGAATAACCATTTACGAGCAAAGCCTGTCAGACGCTGTTGCCGAAATTTATCAGCTAACTCAAGTACATCAAAAAGACGACGCTTTCTGGCAAGAGCTTAAGAAAGTATTTGCTTTACAGCTAGAAGGCCACCCGCAGTTTGAGCTAGCCGAAACCTTTTACAACTCTGTAATTGGTCGCTTGTTTAAACATAGAAAAATCGATAACGATATGATGTTTGTCTTGCCCAGCCGCTGTTTCTTACCCGGGCAAGACAGAGACAAAGTGATTAACAGCTTCGACACCACCACCACGGTGCGTGAAATGTACGAGTCAATTTTTAAGATATATCGATACAACATTCCATTTGAAAACTTCGAGCGAGACCTACAGAACCTTGAAAGCGCGCTTCGCGCTCGGTTGAATAAGGAGCAGCTAGCCAGCGTTCAAGCTGTGGAAATCCTTAAGCCTACGTTTTTTAGAGGAAAAGCCGCTTACCTGATTGGGCGAATTTGCATGCCCGACGAAACGCTGCCGTTTGTTATCGCCATGCGACGCTATAACGAACCCCATATGTTTGTGGATGCGCTGTTAACTGATCGCAAAGACTTAAGCGTTATTTTCGGTTTTGCTCGCAGCTACTTTATGGCTGACACTCAAAATCCTGCGGAAGTTGCCGCCTTTCTTCAAGAGCTTCTCCCTAATAAAAAGCACTTTGAGCTTTATATGGCAATGGGACACTATAAGCACGGTAAAACAGTGTTCTATCGCAACTTCTTGCAGCACATGGACGAGTCAGACGACAAATTTGAGGCGGCCCCGGGCATTCGAGGCCTGGTCATGATGGTTTTTCATCTGCCCTCTTATGGCGTGGTGTTTAAGATTATTAAAGACGAGTTTGCAGAGAGTAAAAAAATCACGCGTGAACACGTTAAAGAATGCTATAAGTTAGTGAAAATGTCAGACCGTGTGGGTCGAATGGCAGATACCCACGAGTACGTAAACTTCAGGTTTCCGCTAGACAGAATTGAGCCTGAACTTATTGAAGAATTGAAAGAAACGTGTGCATCGAGCCTAGAATTCACTGAATCTGAACTCATCATTAAACACATGTACATTGAACGGAAAATGACGCCGCTTAATCTGTATCTACAAGAAGAAACAGATGAAGAGAAAATTACCCGTGCATTAGATGAGCTTGGACTGTGCATTAAGCAAATTGCTATGGCCAACATATTTCCTGGCGACATGCTACATAAAAACTTCGGTATTACCCGTCATGGCCGCGTTATTTTCTACGACTATGATGAAATTTGTTTAATGAATGAGCGCAATTTTAGATCCCTGCCGAAATCTGACGATCCTTATGCTATTGATACGCTCTCGGTAGCGCCTAACGACGTATTCCCCGAGCAGTTTGAGCACTTCATTGTAGGTAAACGCAAGTTCAAAGATATACTTAAATCGTTGCACGGTGATTTGATGACCCCTGAATATTGGCACGAAGTTCAGGAAAAATGTGCACGAGGCGATGTTCAACACTTCACGCCTTACAACGCCAGCATGCGTTTTGACAGAGGCTAACTAAGTTAAGTGTTTGATCAAGATGCACGTTGACCGGGGCCCCAGTGTAGTTCAATAGTGTAGAGCAAGCCAAAGCACTGTGCATGCGCCCTCTAGGGCACTAGACACCTGAACAGATTGTCGCTACATGCGAAAAAGCTTAAAAGTGATCGTTTCGTTACTTAACACTCGTAAAAGCATGTGAAAGCGATACTGCTTTGCGACTGCTTGATTTTGCTTGCTGACGATTAATCGCCACATAATGGCGACAGCAACGCCAAACAAGTGTGTGAATGTTGATAAACAAAAGAAGCGTAATAATGAAAGTGCTACTTGTAGAAGATGATCCAAAGGTTGCCTCGCACATTGCAAATGGACTATTGGGTGAAGGGCATGAATGTATTACTGTAGGTGATGGAACATCAGGCTACCAACAGGCGTCAAGTAACGAATTAGACGCCGTAATTCTGGATGTGATGCTGCCCGAACTCGACGGTTTTTCTGTTTTAGAAAAACTTCGCGAAGAAGGCAACACAACGCCCGTTTTATTACTGAGTGCAAAAAGTCAGGTTGAAGACAAGGTCAAAGGCCTTCGCACAGGCGCTAATGATTATTTAACTAAGCCTTTTGCCTTTGAAGAGTTACTTGCTCGCGTTGAGGGCCTTGCAGGTCGTAACAAAGAAGGTGAAGACAAGACGCTGATAAAAGTAGGCGACCTCACTCTAGATCTGGTTAACCGCAAAGTATTGCGCGGCGATCAAGAGATCGACCTGCAGTCTAAAGAATTTCAATTGCTTGAATGCCTGCTCCGTCACAAGGGTAAAGTCGTGACGCGAAGCATGCTGCTTGAGCAGGTTTGGAACTATCATTTTGACCCGCAAACGAATGTGATAGATGTTCACATTAGCCGCTTGCGTCAAAAAGTGGATAAGGCGTTTAATGTCCCGCTTATAGAGACTGTGCGAGGCACAGGATATCGAATAGCGGATGGGCTTGCATGATAGCAATACGCGACTTTACGCGTAGTTCAAGTTTTCGCGTAGGCGTATTGCTCACTACTCTAGCTTGTATTGCCATTGTTTTAATTGTTTATTTTTGGCGATTAACGAGCAGCGACTTGTTTATTTCGGAATCGAATGCTGCCGTTAATGCCAAAACAAACGCTCTGATTACTTTTTATGAAAACCTCGGTATTGAGGCGGTTAAGTTAGCGATAGCCAAAGACAATGGCCAACATTCGCCAAATGGCTCAACAATCACCTCAGCCTCCGACCACCTACGTTCATTTGTTGCACTGAGTAAAGATGAACAAGTAGTGGCTGGCAATCTGTCGTCAATTCCCCTTGTTCTTGAGCGCCACAAAGGTGCCAGTTTTGCTACCGCAGAAATAGTTATCACCCGCCCCAATAGCACAACGAGAAAAACGCTGCGCCAAGTACTTATGAGAGAAGTAACCCTTGGCGATCACGTGCTTTACGTTGGTCGTGGCATTGACGATTTATACAGCGCACAGTGGTTTGGTAAAACGTTCAGCTGGATCATTGTGGTGTTGCTTTGTACCTTGAGTGTGCTGAGCTTCGCTATTGCTGTTTACGTGGTTAATCGAATTAACCGCATGTCGCAAACGGCGGATAAAATTATCAAAACGGGAAACTTGCAAGAGCGTTTAGAAATTGACAGTAATTGGGACGACCTGAGCAGTTTGTCATTTGTGTTTAATCAAATGCTCGATACTATCGAGAGTTCAGTCAACAATATAAAGTCAGTGACCGATAGCATCGCCCATGACCTTCGCACTCCGTTATCTCGACTTCGCAACACGCTAGAAAAAATCGAAGACACTCAACTAAGGGAAGATACAACCCAAGAAGCCGACAACCTGTTAAACATGTTTAACAGCTTGTTACGCATAAGTGGGCTTGAAACCACCAATAAGAAAGAAGGCTTTTGTTCCACTGACGTACGCGCCATCGTAGAGGACGTGGTTGACCTTTATCACCCCCTTGCAGAAGAGCGCGACATTACCCTTTCGAGCGAGCTCGTTGCAGTTACAATGCTTGCCGATCCTAACCTGCTATTTCAAGCTGTAGCTAACGTGTTAGACAACGCCATAAAGTACTCTAATGAAAAAAGTGTGGTCACCGTACAGCTCTCTACCACAGCAAGTCATATCGTGATTGCCGTGAACGATGCGGGAATTGGCGTGGGTGAACATGAAATTGTGAATCTGGAGCGCCGATTTTATCGGGCAGACGGCAGTAGAACCAGTAAGGGAAATGGGTTGGGCTTATCGCTTGTGTCTGCCATTGTGAAGTTACACGACGGCCACATTTGGTTTATTCACGACCCGCTAGTTAAAGGGCACGGGTTAGGTGTGGTATTTACGTTTAAGCGTTAAGCTTTGGACTATTGTTTTTGTCGACAAAAAATAAAAAAACGCTGACGCTTTCTTCTTAGCATCAGCGTTTTTATCCTACATTTTCAACGTTGTGATTTGTGCCAGTCGCTTACGCTAACAGCGACTTCACGTACGCTTTAATCTCTTCATCTTGACCGTGGTCAAATAGACACTGCTGGAAACGCTCTCCAGATACGGCTGTTTTAACCAGTTCAACGTCCATTTTTTTCAGTGAATCGACGTAGCTCTCTGGAGCCAACGCACGTTTCAAATCTGCGAGAATACCAGCGTTTCGTACTTGAGGTTCTTTACGTTCAACGGGATAGCCCGCGCCACGCTCGCCTGTTAACGCTTTCTCAAAGATATAACGCGCATTAAGTTCAGCGCCCCATCCAAAGCCTTTTGCAAAAGGTAACGCTAACGCATTTCCATTGTTAACTTGGTTAAACAAAAATGCATCTGAAGGGTCGATACAATAACCGCAAAATACGCCTGGATGAGCATTCAATGACATCATAGCCCCTTGACCCGTACCACAGCCTGAAATCACAAAATCGACAGCTTTTGAGTTGAGTAGAATAGCTCCCATTATGCCTAAGTGCACATAGGTAAGATGGTGATCAGTTTCGCTGTTCATACCCACATTGAATACAGCGTGTCCCAGTGAGTCCGCCACGCTTGTGAGCTCATTTAATATTACCGGATTCTTAGCCGCCTGACTGTTTTCCATCATCAATGCAACTTTCATGAACGCTCCTAAGCAAAGAAAAATAACGAATTAAACGCTTACATTAGCATGGAACGAAATGCCACCTCACGGGTAATGCCAAAGTAAATGTCGATTAGTTTCAAATGTGAAACGAAAACGGAAATATATGAAGATGGAGGGCCGACGAGTAACAACTCACTGACCAGTAAATCTACTGGCCAGCATTTTTCAAAAAACGAGGTGAATGGCGTATTAGTCTGTTTGTTTTTGCATAAATATGGTGACTTCTGCCATCACAATGCCAAACTTACGAATATACGAACGGTTCATCATAGTACTGTCGTCAAATGCCCAAAACCAATCGTCAAACGTCACTGAATAGCTAGTGTCATCCACCGGCAAATCCATCTCGTAATGAAAGTTAAATGCGTTGCCAAAGCTTGTGCCTTTGGCTGGACCATCAATGTCACTCGCGCGACCCACATAGCTATTATCACTTTGCTTTACAATGGTCCAAGTACGGGACGTTGGACCGTCGCCCACACCGTAATTAAAGGATTCATCAAGGGTTAACGTATCGCCATCTACTGAACCATCGATGTCTACTACGAACCTTTGCACTACCTCGCCCGAGCGGTTCTGAACAATGCCCCAGGCTTTAACGTTCCCATCAAAAAATTGCTCAATATCGAAAACAGGCGATACAGACCTGTAGTCTTCACCATCGACTGAAACAGAGCATCCGGATAGCCCTGCCACCGTTAAAGCGGCAATTCCGATTCCTAAAACAAACTTCACCGTATTCTTTATCACTTTCGCAACCTTAATCATTTGACGAGATAGACTTGGCGTAATGCTAATAAAGCGTTGCCCTTATCCGTTTCCCAATAACTTCTTTCTAAATTTTGGCTCAGACGTTTTATCGCTTAGCCAGATATCAAAAAAACGCTGTGTAAATACTTTGTCTTCAATTTCATCAGCCTTTTCACCGTTCACGTAAAACACACTCGTGCCATCTTTCGTAGCGATACCGGTAATGACGTCGCCCTCGCTGACGTCAGGAAAGATACTATTCATTAGGGAAAGCCACTTGTCTGAATCATCAGCCGATAGGTCTCCTTGCTTTTTCATTTCATCAATAGAACGCTGGGCAATTTTCTTGCCTTCCAAGTCTCGCTGGTACGTTAACTTTAGTGCAAAGGGGGGCTGGTTGGCGTATTCACCTTCAGGCGCATAAAGCTCACCGGTATACACATCCCAGAAGTAGTAAGAGAACATTCCTTTTCCTACGAGCTTTGCATTGGGAACATAATTACTGATGTACTTAACATCTGGCTCTTGCGCAACCGCATTCTTTGACATGATTAGCCCGCTTGTTGATATCGAAACAAAAAGCATGATGGAAAACATCTTCGCAGCCATGCTAGCGCTATACATCGAATATCCCCACACACCACTGGCACTTTCTAAGCGCATTGGTAAGGATTTAGCTCTCAACTGGCGAAATAGGCCATACATTTTGATAACCATAACTATGCTCTTATTAGCGTAATAAACATTACAGGTCTTTTATTGAATTTCTATCTGGTTATACTCTTGCCTTCACACATTTGATCAACTGACACTAGGCTCTCGTTGTGCTTCCCCTTGATGCATTTAAATCGTCATTAACCCTGCCCTCACCGCTAGTCCCATTTAAGCCAAATTGGGAAGGTGCCAGCAAGGTATCGCTATTTGTTAAACGTGATGATGCTATTCACCCTGTAATGTCAGGTAATAAATGGCGAAAGCTAAGTCATGCGCTCACCAGCCCGTTGCCAAAAACGATAGTGAGTTTCGGCGGCGGTTTTTCTAACCACCTGCATGCACTAGGCTTTGTTTGTTATAAATTGGGCATTCCTTTTAACGCCATTATTCGCGGTGATTACAGCGCTGCACCTACACCCATGATTGAGGATTTGAAAAGTTGGGGCACCCGTATCGACTATGTAGACCGAGTCACTTACAAAAAGCGAAACGATAGCGCATATTTACTTCATCTTAAGCAGCAGCAACCTGACGCGATGATCATTCCTGAGGGCGGAAGCCAAGCACAAGCGCTTCAAGGGATAAAGGACATGGTTGATGAAATCGACATAGACTTTGATTTTATTGTCGCTCCTGTCGCTAGTGGAGCCACTTTGGCGGGAATAGTCAGTGCATTAAATAAACGTAATGAAAATAATGCGAAAGACACTCTCCATCACACTGGTTGCAACGCTGTCGGTGTTGGCGTGCTGAAGGGTGAAGACTACTTAGAAGGATTAGTCGAACAATTTCTTCCAGCCTCGCTTGGGCGATCAAATTGGCATATTGAACACAACTACCACTTCGGTGGTTACGCCAAAGCGCCAAATGAGCTTCAAACCTTCTGCAACGATTTTAATAATACTTTCGATTTTGATATCGAGCCTGTTTATTCCGGCAAAGCCTTTTGGGCAGTTAAAGATATGCTGGCCAAAGGTATGTTTGAAGACGGGTCACGCATTGTTGTACTGCACACAGGCGGCTTGCAAGGCGCAAGATAAAACCCTTTTATAACAGAGTGTTGCGCCCACTACCTTTCGGTGTTACAACTATCCCTGTGAGCTTGCTCACAATTCTTTTAAACACTAAACAACGATAACAACAAGAAGTTTGTCGCAGGATGCGGCATAAACATTAGCGCTTGCTACCTGCAAACTTCATCAAGGAATGATTATGAAAGATATTTTCTTCTTCGACTCAATGTTAACCCCTAAGATTATCACTTTCGTGTACTGGCTATTGCTTTTAGGATCTGTGGTAAGTGGCGTAACAACGATGTTTGTAGGGTACGACGCGAGTTTTGTATACGGCCTATTTATTATCGTGTCTGGCTGTATTGGCGCAAGAATCTGGTGCGAACTGCTTATCGTACTTTTCAAAATTCACAGCAACCTTCAGAAAATTGCTAGTAAAGAATAGTGCCATACCAAGGCTAGCGCTTCTCTAGGTAGCGCTAGCAATTCATTTAGTACTTTGATTGTGTAAGTCCATTAGTATCAATCTGCGACAGGATAGCCAAACAACCTCTTTAACTTTGCTTTTATCCCTTTTGCGTGCTGAAGCTGTTCACGAAGCACACCTATTTGACTGAAGTTAGCGCTAAGAGGATTGTCCTCAGGCATTTTTCCTACAATGCCGTACTTTATCGTTATCGTTTTGTCTTCTTTAGCGAAAGTGCCGAATAATTTATCCCATATAATAAGTACGCCACCGTAATTCTTATCGATGTATGGTTTATTCGTTGCGTGATGAATACGGTGATGCGTAGGCGTGTTGAAGATACGCTCTACCCAGCCTAGGTTTCCAATTGTCTGAGTGTGTACAAAAAACTGATAAGCCAGATTGATAGCGACAATGGCAAAAACCAGACTTGGCGAAAAACCAATAAGAATCATTGGTACCCAGAACAGCCACATGCCGACAAAAGGGTACAAAACGCTTTGTCTGAAGGCCGTTGTGAAATTCATTTTTGTCGAGCTGTGATGTACCACATGCGCTAGCCAAAACCAGTGTATGTTGTGTGAAGCACGATGAAACCAGTAGTACAAAAAGTCTTGAAGGATAAAACCTGCAAAAAGTGATAGTGCACTAAGCTCTATTTTAAATAGTGAAAACTGGTGTAACCAAATAAAAAAAGGCATTAGTAGAAGCAAGACCAATGCATCAGAGCCCTGATGCAATAGTGCAAGTAAGGCATTGTTCACACTGTCTTTTACATTGTAAAACTGTCGCGCTTTCTTAAATTCAACAAAAACACACAGTAGAAATACGGGGCTTAACCCTAGCAAAATAAGTTCAACGGGGATCAAAGCGTGCTCCTAACTTATCTAGACATTGCTCAATATCGTTTTGCAACAGGCGCGTCAGTAACCAGTTTGGTATATACCAGGGCGCCCGACAGGTAATGCGATAAGAAACGTTTGTTGAATTTTCCTGCTGCGTGAACGCAATAACGCCCCTGTGAGCCTTCACTGGGAAGTCATCAACCACTCTATATTCAATGCCGTTGGTATCTGCGTGAATAATCTCTTCTTTAAAACGTACACTGAGAATAGTGACTTCTCTTACGCAGCCTTTTCCGCCGCTAATCTCATTATCATTTTCTGCTTTCAATACCTTAAACGATGCGTTGAAAAAATCGCTTAAATTCTGGTGATCAAGCAGCGTATCGCACAGTTCTTTGGGCGTTGCAGCAATATTTTTTTGGTAGTAAACATCAACCATCTAGGTTATTTCCTTTTTTGACGGCTCCTAGCATAAATTGACATTTCTATTTTATCTTGCGTTAATGCGACAGTGTTTTTGTTATTTTGCGACATGCATATGCCATCAGTTTCCTCAGCCTATATCCAAAGTACGGTGAGCTATTTAGTTAGCTTAGGCGTTAATGCCGACAATGTTTCGTTAACTACCCAAAAGCATGACTCACTGTCTGGCTCTTCACGTGTTGATATGGATGTATACGTTGAGCTGTTAAACCAAGGGGTCGCATTAACCAACAATTCGTTATTTGGTTTTGATTTAGGTAAACATATTCAGGCGAAAGATTACGGGGTGCTGGGTTACCTTGTTGAAAGCTGCGAAAACTTGGTTCAAGCCATAAATGCGCTTACCCGCTTTGACGCTTTAGTTGCTGACATCGGCACCACTAGCGTGTTTTTCGAACCTGACAATACCCGCGTTGAGTGGGTACCCAAAAGCGCCGATTGCAAGCAGATGGTATTGCGCAACACCACAGCCTGGGTAGCAACCGTCTACAAGATATTAGGTTCTGCCTGTAAACTGAATGCCGTCGCCTTTACGTTTCCTTTGAGCGATTCGGAAAAAGCCATGCTAGCGATGTGGTTCAATTGTGAGGTGGTTGATAACGTCAACACCAACGCCATTATTTTTCCTCAGCACCTTTTACATATTCCATTTACCAGCGAGAACAAAGCGATGTTTAGTGCGCTTGTAAAAGTATCCGAAGAAGCACTAATGGCGAGCAAAGGCGGCGACCGTGTTCAATTTGCCAATAGCCAGTTCTACGCCAATCAGCATGAAGACATAAGTCATAGAGTCGTTGCGCTTTTAAAAGCCAATCCAACCTTAAAAGGCTGCGATCAGCAACGCGTAGCCAATGCACTTTTTATCAGTCCGCGCACCTTACAGCGAAAATTGAAGCAAAGTGGCACTAGTTTTCAACAAATTCTCAATAGCGAACGCAAAGCCCGCTTAGATGATTTGCTGAAACATCACTCCATCGCTGATACCGCAGATTTATTGGGGTTTCAGGAACAATCATCATTTACCCACGCCTTTAAAAAGTGGTACTCAACAACACCACTGAAATACCAAAAACAACTTTTAGCGCCTTAAAGCTAATGTCCACTTCCTCATCGCCGAACTATTAAGTCGCGTTGAAAAACAACCGATAAAAAGCAATCGCCCTATAGTCTCTTAATCTTTTAGTATGAAATGGTAATGTTTAGCTATCGCAATGGTGAATATTAAACTAATGTGACGTAGTAAGCGTAGGTATTAGCAAGTGTCCAGCAACGCTAACTCACAGGAGATGCGCTATGATCGACCGTCCAGTTACATTGCCAACGCCATTAAACGTACTCGTGTCGAAGTCACTAAGCTTATGTGAGCTTATGTTACCCGTATGCGATGTGTTTTACCCCTTTGCCGCCATCTATGAAAACGGCCGAGTAGGTTGTATTTTCAACGACGAAACACAAGGTCAAAAGCGAGAGTCACAGCTTATCGAGCAGCTTCAGTGGCGAATTATCGATACCACCACCGACACAAACAGCTACAGCGTATTGGTTTATGCTGCGGCGGTTAATACCCAAGACAGTAAAACCCTCGACGCCATTGCCATAGCCACTGCTACACCAAATCATGAAGAGCGTTTGATTCTTTACCCTTATTACAAAGTTGATGATAAGGTAGTCATATCGCCACCAATTGATACGGTTACCCGCTGAAATTCGAGCGACTTTATATTTTAAACCGAGCAGAATTGCAGACACGTTATTAATTTTAAAACGTGTCTGCTCTCGTATCAGCTCAAACTTCTATTGAACGACGTATCTCGGCGTGGACTATAAACGGTCAATAATGAGGGCTTTGAAAGGTAGGCCGCTAGTAGGTGTGCAATACCTTTTACATTCGTTGTTACGATTAAAATTTTTTGTACTGTCATGGGCTGTCTTTGCTTGCCAAATCCCATTGGTCTGCTAGCATTCAGCCCAAAATTCATTAGCAAAATTAGGGATTAGTTATTATGTCTCGCGTTTTAATTATTGGTGCTGGCGGTGTTGCGTCGGTAACTGTGAAAAAATGTGCACGTTTACCGCAACATTTCGACGAAATTTACTTAGCAAGCCGCACGGTATCTAAGTGTGAAGCGCTACAGCAAGAAGTAGGTGCAGATCGCGTTAAGGGTGTTTTCGCTGTTGATGCTGATAACGCAAAAGAAGTGGAAGCACTTATCAACGAAGTAAAGCCAGACCTAGTAATCAACCTTGCGTTGCCATATCAAGACCTTCCAATCATGGATGCATGTCTTGCAACTAATACTGATTACCTAGACACCGCCAATTACGAGCCTAAAGACGAAGCGAAGTTTGAATACTCGTGGCAGTGGGCTTACCAAGACAAGTTTAAAGACGCGGGCATCATGGCCCTTCTTGGCAGTGGCTTTGATCCAGGTGTAACGAACGTTTACACAGCATATGCAGCTAAGCATTACTTCGACGAAATCCACTATCTTGATATCGTAGACTGTAATGGCGGCGATCACGGCCAGGCTTTCGCGACTAACTTCAACCCTGAAATCAACATTCGTGAGATTACCCAACGCGGTCGCTATTGGGAAAACGGCGAGTGGAAAGAAACCGATCCGTTAAGCGTACGTGAAGATCTGGATTATCAAAACATTGGTGTTCGCGCATCTTACCTGATGTTCCACGAAGAGCTAGAGTCTATTGTTAAGCACTTCCCTACCCTTAAGCGTGCACGCTTCTGGATGACCTTTGGCGATGCTTACCTTAACCACCTGCGTGTACTTGAAGGTATTGGTATGACTAGCATTGAGCCAGTTGAATTCCAAGGCCAGAAGATTGTACCACTAGAGTTCTTGAAAGCCGTGCTTCCTAACCCAGGCTCACTTGCTGAAGGTTATAGCGGTATGACGTGCATTGGCACTTACATCACAGGTATTAAAGATGGCAAAGAAAAAACTATCTTTATCTATAACAACTGTGACCACGCGAAATGTAACGAAGAGGTAGGCGCGCAAGCAGTATCTTACACCACAGGTGTTCCTGCGATGATTGGCGCAGCGCTTATGCTTAACGGCACGTGGAAAGAAGCAGGTGTATGGAACATGGAACAATTCGATCCAGACCCATTCATGGATATGCTTAACGAGCATGGTCTGCCATGGCACGTACTCGAATGTGAAGGTAGCCCTTTCACTAAATAATTGAAACATCAGGGCGCTTAATTCAAGCGCCCTTTTTTATTAGCGCCACTATTTGAATCTAGATCAGATTACTGGAATGTAGGATACAGAGTAGTTTTGAGCTACGACCTGTAATGTAATACATTAGGCGTTTGATAAATGTTGAAAGCCGTTTTATTTTTTGGAGCTTTATCCCATTGACCGATTTAACTAAACGTACTGATATTCCCTCTCCTTGCTACGTGCTGGAAGAAGCAAAATTAATTAAAAACCTTGAGCTGATGAAACGGGTTCAAGACGAATCTGGCGCGCGTATTATCTTGGCGCTTAAAGGCTTTTCTATGTGGTCTTGCTTCGACATCATCAAACAGTACTTACACGGCGCAACGGCCAGTTCGGTTTGGGAAGCGAAACTTGCTGCAGAGATGGGTAAAGAAGTTCACGCATATTCTCCTGCGTACAAGGTTAATGACGCAAAGGAATTGGCGAGTCTTGTTAATCACCTGTCTTTTAATAGTTTGACCCAGTGGAACGCGCATAAAGACGTGCTAGCAGGCGTGTCGTTAGGCCTTCGTATAAACCCTGAGCATCAAGAAGCCGATACGCCACTGTACGACCCAGCTGCACCAGGTTCGCGCTTAGGCATACGCGCTAGTGAGCTAGAGGGCGTAGACTTATCGGGTATTGAAGGTTTTCACTGCCACAACCTTTGTGAGTGTGATTCTTTTGCTACTGCACGCACCCTTGAAGCCATTGAAAAGCGTTTTGGCAAATGGCTTGGTCAATTAAAGTGGTTAAACCTAGGTGGCGGACACCTGATGACCCGTGAAGGGTATGATGTTGAGCACCTCATCAACACACTAAAAGACTTTAAAGCCCGTTACCCACACCTAGACGTAATTCTTGAGCCAGGGTCTGCGGTAGCATGGCAGACAGGGCCATTAATTTGCGAAGTGGTTGATATGGTAGAAAATGACGGTGATATCGCTATTCTAGACATTTCAGCTACTGCACATATGCCAGATGTGTTGGAAATGCCTTATCGCCCTACAATTTTGGGCGCGGGTATGCCTGATGAAAAAGCATATAATGTGAAGCTAGGTGGCAATTCGTGCCTTGCTGGCGATGTCATTGATACCTACTCATTCGATGCGCCGCTTAAGGCCGGCGATCGATTACAGTTTGAGGACATGATGCATTACACCATGGTAAAAACCACCTTCTTCAACGGTGTAGAACATCCTGCTATCGGCATTCTGCGTTCTAACGGCGACTTTGAGCTGGTTCGCGAATTCACTTACGAAGACTTTAAAGGTCGCTTGTCTTAAACTTGAGACGAAAAATCAGTTAGCTATTCTCTATAAAAAAAGCCTGTGACATTGACGTCACGGGCTTTTTGTTTAGGTTCGTAAATGCAAATTATGAGTTCGATTTTGTCTGTTCTAGCGCCCAAAGGCCTGCGTACTTATTAAACTGATATTGTGCGAACAAAACAGCGAACAGGAATCCTCTACTTCCATCCAAGATCCCTAAGCGGAAAATATAGATTTGGATAAAGGTTAGCATTGACCTTAACAATGCCAACGCAAGCCCATGGCTCTTTTTACCTGCCTTAAATTTTTTAGTCGCCATTAGGCATGTGTAATCGCGATTTTTATGTAGCAAGTGTTCAAAATCACGCACTGAGTAATGTTTTAGATAGCCACCTTTCAAACAAATTGCCTCACCTTGATGTACCACTTTTTCATGGACAATATCTTTGGTGAAATGTGACGCTTCTCTTTTAAAAAGCCTTGTAGGTGCCCTGCCAGTCCTTCCAAATCTGGTAACTTTTCCAAGGAAAATATTGCGCCAACGCAATTTGTAAGCGTTATGAGTGGGCTCGGACTTGAGTAGTTTTGAGATAGTGGACGCTAGCTGCTCGTCCACTTCTTCATCTGCGTCGAGAGATAACACCCAATCGCACGTTGCTTTATCCAGAGCTCGTTGCTTTTGAACACCAAAGCCCTGCCAATCTGTAACAAACACTTTGTCTGTAAATTGGTGAACAATTTCTACCGTTTTATCTGTGCTACCACTATCAAGAACAACAATCTCATCTGCTATTTTTTCGATAGACTTCAAACAACGGGCTATGCGGTCTTCTTCGTTTTTGGTAATAACAATAACAGAAAGGGTTTGGCGCATACTTCAATCCTAAAGAGAGCTTCTAAAACAGGCGAGTATACAATAAAAGCGTGCAGAATAATCGCTAAACACTGTTCTAGAGACTATACAACCCCACTTCCCGACGCCGCCTCAGATTTGTCTAGCTCACCTTCAGCCAGCACTTCGTCATCTAACTCAATTTTAAATGACGTTCCTGCTTTTCCATGCAGGCTATAACGAAAGCCGTACATTTCGCCTTCATTAAGAGAAACTTCCGCAAAGGTATTAGGGTGGATTAAGTCGTAAACACCTGAGTCGTTAGCTTGAGAAAATATATCAACTAACCATTTTCCTTCTGACATGGTGATTTTGAGTGTTTTTGTCATATGAGCCTCCATAAACCTCAGTCCTTTTTGAACTGGGCAGTTGACGTGAATTACACTCCTTTGTATTTATTCTAAGGCCCTTAAGATCAACAACGTGTTTACGCTTTTGCGTCTAGCCCAGCTTGATAAAGCGCATTCTTTTTCAAGTCATAGTGAGTGGCGACCACCGCCGCGGCCTTTTTAAGCGGCATGTGCTCACACAATACACTTAGCAACGACATTGCCTCACTGGGTATCGCCTGGTCACTTACCTTCGCAGGGCCAATCATGACGACGAATTCGCCTTTCTGGTGCGCAACATCCGCATTGAGATAATCAATTACATCTTGCGCGCTGCCACTCACGTAGGTTTCGAAGGTTTTGGATAGCTCTTTCGCTACCACAATCTGGCGATCGCCTAGAACGCGCTGTATATCAGTAACGGTGTCTAAAATTCGACGTGGCGCTTCATAGTAAACTGTGGTGAACGTTCTATCTATTAGCGCTGACAACACGCTTTCACGTGCCTGCACTTTAACCGGTAGGAATCCTTCAAATATAAACTTGTCTGTTGGCAGTCCCGAAGCACTTAATGCTGTAATTGCAGCACATGGGCCCGGCAGAGCGCTAACCGGAATACCTTGCTCACGGCACTTGCGTACCAAAACAAAGCCCGGGTCGCTGATTAACGGCGTTCCAGCATCACTTATTAATGCTACCGACTCGCCGCCCTTTAAACGCTCACAAAGCATTGCTGTGCGCTTATCTTCGTTATGCTCGTGCAGAGAAAGAGTTTTCGTTCCAATGCTAAAGTGCTGTAAGAGTCGAGCGCTGTGACGGGTGTCCTCGGCAGCGATCCAGCTTACTTCACTTAATACGCGTATTGCTCTGGCACTTATGTCGTCTAAATTACCGATAGGTGTTGGAACAATATATAAGGTGGCGGTGTCTGTCATAACAGTGATTAAGTCTTACGTTAATTTTGAAGAATATGCGATAAGTGTATCACGCCATTAGTCCAGATTATGCTGGCAAGCGTAGATTTTCACACTGGTTAAGATAAACTTGGCCTATAACGATGTAAAAGGAATGAAACTGTGCGTCATATTGGACAAGCTGGAAAAATCTTTACGCTATCAGCCGTCGCTTCTGTATTGGTGCTAACGGGCTGTGGAAGTACACCTAAAACCCAGTCAAAGCCTGTGGTAGTGGAACCTACCCCAATTGAAACCACACAGGTTGAAGATAACGTCACGCCTGAGCACAAACTCCTTGAAGCAAAAAAAGTATGGGAGCGCACCCGCAACAAAGAACAGCGCGATACGCTGTTGCTGCAAGCGGCTGACCTGTACCTTCAAAATCAACAGCCCGTTTTGGCTCAGCAAGTGCTATATGAGGTAAAAGAAGACGGTATTTCAGGTGTAAATCAATCTTATTACTCCCTTCTGGTAACCAAAGCCTATGCGGGAATGCCTGATGCCTCGGCAGAAGAATTGCTGGCTATGTTGGATGGCATAACCGGTACAGGCGAAACCGCATTCCAAAAAGCGGAGCTTCAAACCCAGCTCTTCACGCAGCAAGGCAACCTGGCTGCGGCAGCGAATAGCGTATTAAAGACCAATCTTACTGACGATGAAAAAGTGCAACAAGTTTGGCAGTGGATTACCTCCATTCCTGCATCGTCACTAGATTCAGTAGGCAGTGCTTATCCCGACCTTTCTCCTTTCATTACTCTTCGCGAACTAACCGAAGAAAACGCGTCGTCACCGGAAAAATTAGCCAAAAGCCTGCAGCAATTTAAGCAGGTTTATCGCGGTCATGTATTAGAAAACGCTTTGCCCGAAAACGTGATTGAAGCAACCCAGCTTACCGATGCTGGCGCCAACGATATTGCGGTTTTACTGCCACTTTCTGGCAGGTTAGCTCGCACAGGTCAAGTCGTTAAAAATGGCATCATGGCGGCTTATTACACCGATGTTGAAAAGCGCCAAGATGAACACCTTCTACCTCGTCTTCGTTTTATCGACACCAACGAAGTGGATACACAACATTTACTCAGCGAAATTGGCGATACCAAGTTCATCATTGGCCCTCTTTTAAAAGACACTGTTGAGCGTTTAATTCCCAGTTTGCCGCTTGGTGTGAACGTACTTGCATTAAACAGGCCTGACGAATTGCCAGACAATGCGTCTGCTAAAGGGTTGGCAACAGGATCATCTAATCCGGCGATAGCCGATGATGCTCTTGCCTCTGGTACAGGTCTCGCAGGTGATGACACACAAAATGAACTCCACTCATTAGGCTTGCCTACCTCGCTGAATTATTACGGGCTAGCACCAGAAGATGAAGCAAAGCAGCTTGCTGAATTTATCTTTAATAAAGGATATCGTGCGCCTATCGTTATTGCCGCACAAAGCAGTCTGTACCAGCGAATGGACGACACCTTTAAAAAGCACTGGCGAATACTCAACAATCAGGAAAACAAGCAGCGAGCCAACATAACGTCGGTATCGTTTAACGACAGTAATTCACTTCGAGAGGGAATTACACAGGCGCTAGATGTGGCGCAAAGCAACCAGCGTATCAATCAAATTGAGTACATGACAAATGATGAAGTGTACAACATGCCTCGCAGTAGGCGTGATATTGATGCCATTGTTGCATTTGCCTCACCTCAAGACACAGAACTGCTTAACCCCATTATCGAAGCGAGCTTAAACCCATACGATGGCAAACAAGTCCCCGTGTATGCCACCTCTCGTTCAATGGATTACGACAGCGGGAAAAACCAGTGGCGTGACCTGCAGAATGTGCACTTTATCGACATGCCTTGGTTAATGCCTTCACATAGTTGGCAACCTCTTCAGCAGGAGGTTGAACAGGCTTGGCAAAATCAAAATACTATGCAAAAACGTTTATTTGCGTTCGGTTTTGATGCCTATCAGTTGTTGCCTCAGCTAGGCATGCTGAACACGCTGAAATATCTTTCACACGAAGGGTTAACGGGTACACTTTCCCTTAATCAACAAGGTGAAGTAATACGCAAACAGCCTCAGGCAATTATTCGTAACGAAAAAGTTCAAATGCTTTCGGAGTAAAATGATGTCAACACTGCAAGGGAGTGCAGCAGAAGACAAGGCCTGTAAATATCTGATGGAACAAGGCCTTATTCTTCGATGTCGAAATTACCACACTCGGCGTGGCGAGCTCGACATTGTAATGCAAGACGGCTGCACCATAGTGTGCGTTGAAGTTAAATACCGAAGACGAAATCAGTTTGGCAGTGCTTTAGAGTTTGTGACTGCCAAAAAGCTCCAGCGAATTCAGGCTGCGTTTGATTTCTATTTGTTAGATAATGGCTTAAATCCAGCGTCTACTTCTCTGCGAATAGACGTTGTTGCCATAGACGGAGACAACCTTCAGTGGTTGAAGAACGTGGGCTAAAGACTGACAATATCCAGTTTTTAAACTGATGTCCCCCAAAGAGGGCTAGAAGCGTACGCCAACGATGGGCGTGGCCGATATTGATGAAAATGTCTTTATGTCAGAAGTATTCCGTTTGTTTTATCTTATGATTTGCAACCCTTCATCGGTTTGATGAAAGTTTCTTAGGTTCCCACAAATAATGAGTCATCCCAACAACAAGGTTTCGTCCAGCAGCGTTGATAACCAAGAAATAGAGCTAATAGTCGGCAACTCCAGCTCTAATTTTTCTGGCGTAACGTCTACGATGCTGCAAGTAACATCGCTACAGAAGCATATGATTAATTTGCGGATAATGGGCAAGCATTTTGTTCCAGACCCATCAATGACTATTACTTTTTGGGAGGTCGCAAAAATGTGTCGACGCCCGCTTAGTAATGGTAAGTGGCGAATTTTTCATGCGCGTCGCGTTGACGAGATGATTCAGGGTGTGATCCTCAAATACGTGTTTCGCGCCAAGATAAAGCTTGTATTTAGCTCTGCCGCTCAGCGAAAGCGTTCGGCTTCTACGGTGTGGTTAAGCAATAAAATGGATGCGGTTATTGCAATGAGTAATCGCTCTGCAAAATATCTAAATAAGCCCCCCGCCAAGATAAATCTACACGGTGTGCAAATAGACAACTACACGCCAGCAGAAAACAAGCAAGAAGCATGGCAAGCATTAGGCTACGGCGGCAAGTACGGCATTGGTATTCTGGGCAGAGTTAGAGAGCAAAAAGGCGTTCATCTATTTGTTGAAGCATGCATCAAAGTATTGCCCAAATACCCTGACGTGAACGCAGTAGTTGTAGGTGCCATATCCTCGAGTAACCAAGAATTTGTAAACGAGCTTAAAGAAAAAATTTCTAAAGCCGGGTTAACTGACCGAATTGTTTTCACCGGTGAATTGCCGTTTGAGCAAATTCCTAGAATCTTCAGTGCACTGTCATTAGTAAGTGCACTTAGCTATAACGAAGGGTTTGGATTAACTGTACCTGAAGCCATGAGTGCTGGGGCTGCGGTATTAGCTACTCAGGCGGGCGCATGGGAAGACATCATCAGGCCAGGCGTTGATGGGTATATTGTTCCTACCAAAGACCAGCAAGCTGTCACAGAAAAGATGGATTTGCTGCTTTCAGATATGGACAAACTTGCAGAAATGGGCAAAGCCGGACGCGAACACGTTGTGAAAAATTTTAAGGTTGAAGATGAAGCTAGAAACCTGGTTGAGTTTTTTCGCACGCTTCAATAGTAAATGCGAGTTGATTATCGCGAGCGATAAACGTTAGGCCGTTTTTCTCTCGCGCTGAGGCCACAGTTTAAACCTCTGACTTTCAGATACTGGCCATTACAAAAATCAAAGCGCTGTAATGCAGCGCAAAAAATTTCACTAAATGGTCTGCCGTGTGGTGAAAACAAAGAGATGACACATGATTGAACAGATAAAAGCGAATTTTACCGAGAGCATACAAACCAAAATAGCGGCATCGGAAATATTGCCAGAGCATATTGAGAAAGCGGCGTACATGATCGTTGAAGCCTTAATTAGAGGTAATAAAGTACTGAGCTGTGGTAATGGCGGGTCTGCAGGTGATGCGCAACATTTTGCTTCCAACATGCTCAATCGCTACGAGCGCGACCGTCCCAGCTTACCGGCAATCGCATTAAGCACAGACACCTCAACCCTGACGTCTATTGCGAATGACTATAACTTCGAAGAAATATTTGCGAAGCAAGTACGGGCGCTCGGCCAACCCGGAGATATACTGTTGGCTATTTCAACCAGCGGTAACTCTCGTAACGTCATAGCAGCGATGGAAGCGGCATTATCTCGCGATATGACCATTGTCGCGCTTACTGGCAAAGACGGCGGTGAAATGGCGGGCTTCTTAAGTGAACATGATGTTGAAATTCGCGTACCGTCAAACCGCACTTCGCGTATTCAAGAAGTTCATTTACTGGTAATTCACAATTTATGTGAATGCATTGACGACAGCTTATTCCCTGCCGATCACGGCGACGAGTAGTAAAACAGATAACGAGGACACAAGTGAAAAATTTGGGACTACTGGGTTCTTTATTAGCCCTAATTCTTACATTACAAGGGTGTGTAGTGGCCGTTGGAGCTGCAGGCGCTATGGCTGCGAAAGTGGCTAATGACAGACGTACTGTGGGCACGCAGCTTGATGACCAAAATGCCGATGCTGCGGTGTCGTATCAATGGTCGAAAAGCGATGCGCTTAAAGAGCAGGCTAACCTTCAAGTGGATGTTTATAACGGTGTAGCGTTGCTAACCGGGCAAGCGCCAAACCAAGGCTTAGTTGACGAAGCTGTGCGCCGCGCCCAAGAAGTAAGCTATATCAAAAAAATTCACAACCAAATTAGAATTGGCGAGGCGATAGGTGCAGGCACACAAGCCAACGACCTGTGGTTAGCGTCAAAAGTGCGTACTAAAATTGTGGCGGACGAACGAGTGCCTGCTCTACAAGTTAAGGTAGTGGTTCAAGATTCAGAAGTATTCCTGATGGGTCGGTTAACCAATTTAGAAGCCACAGCCGCTGTAGATATTGCTCGTAATATTGCGGGTGTCGCGCGCGTAGTTAGAGCCTTTGAAATTGTTCAATAGAGAGTTCGCCACTGCCCTTTTGGTTGCAGGGGCACTCTTTATGGAAATTTTAGACGCCACGGTTATCACCACGGCGTTACCTGTCATTGCTGCCGACTTCAATGTGCCGGCAGCCCACCTATCTATTGGTGTATCGGCATACTTAGTAGCCGTAACACTCTTTATTCCATTAAGTGGTTACGCCGCCGATAAATTTGGCGCTCGCACTATATTTGTAGCAGCGATTGCCGTATTCACTTTTGCCTCGGTGCTTTGTGGTCTGAGTACCAGCTTATTCGAATTTACCTTATCTCGAATTCTTCAAGGTTTAGGCGGGGCAATGATGGTTCCCGTGGGAAGATTAGTGGTTCTGCGGGACTTGCCAAAGGAAAAGCTGGTAAAAACCGTGGCCATTATAACTTGGCCTGCGTTAAGCGCACCGCTACTAGGCCCTGTGCTAGGCGGTTACATCGCCACTCATTTCAGCTGGCAGTGGATTTTTTATATGAATATTCCACTGGGCATAATCGCTATCATCGCGTCACTGTATCTCCTTAAAAACATTAAAGGCAATGTAGGTAAATTCGATATTAAAGGCTTTTTGCTCACCGGTATCGGCTTTGCGCTGTTTATGGCGGGGATCGAGTTTTTAGCGAGTACCAGCGACAAGCTTATTCGACCACTTGGCATCATCGCTATTGGCTTAGTACTCATGGTATTGGCAGTCAAACACGTAAAAACGGCCAAGAATCCACTATTTTCTTTCGATGCGATGCAACACAAAACCTTCCGGCTTACTGTGTTTGGCGGCTCTGTGATGCGTGTCGCACTTGGCAGTGCACCGTTTCTTGTGCCACTCATGCTCCAGCTTGGATTAGGTTACTCACCTGTAGAAGCCGGCTCACTGTTGCTGTGGCTGTTTGCTGGAAACTTAGCGATAAAGCCAGCGACAACGTGGATCATGAATACCTTCGGCTTCAAACGCGTGCTTGTAGTAAACGGCGTGCTCATCGCCCTTGGTTTTGTGGCGCTTGCGATGATAAATCACTCCACATCGTCATTTACTATTGCCGTTATTTTATTTGTTAACGGTATTACTCGCTCAATGCACTTAACGTTAATAAACACCATTGCTTTTGCCGACGTCCCCCCCAATAAAATGCGAGACGCAAACACGCTAGGCGCCATTTTAATGCAAATGAACCGCGGTCTTGGCATTACCCTTTCTGCGCTTGCTATCGCTGCTGCAGCATTCATTCTTGGACAAAGTGCCAATATGCCAAACCTACAAACGTTTACGCTATCTATGATGTTTATGGCCGCAGTAGCACTTGTCAGCATTTACGATAGCTTAATGCTGTCGAAGGAAGATGGCGATTCAGTGTTAAACAAACGAAAAGCGAAAAAAGCACGACAGACTTAGTTCATAGGCTTCATTAAGTGAACTGATGACAATTGTCATACGCGATTGGTGACGTTTGTGACTAACGCAATCTGAGGTACCTCGGCATACTTTACCTATAGACATTACAACATCAGGTAAAGCTCATGGAACAAGTATCTCACGCTTCGTCAATAACTCCCGCTCAGAATGCTTCCATCCCATTGGAACAGCAGCGCGAAGATTTTAAAAAGAACCGATTCATTGCCATGCCGCTGGCAGGCACTGTTGTTTGGGCTCTGCTTGGTATCAGCGCTCCTTTTGTATCTGAATTAACCATAACCTGGTTGCTGTATATCGGCACAGGTGCCATCTTCTACCTCGGTGCAGGTCTCTCCTACCTCACCGGCGAGCGATTTTTTGCCAAGAAGGAAGCAAAGAACAGTTTTGATCGTCTTTTCTTCGTTGGCATGATCATGAGCCTAATGGTATTTGCCATTGCGCTTCCCGTTGCAGCCATCGACCACACCACCGTTCCATTGAGTATTGGCATTCTCGCAGGCCTGATGTGGATGCCTTTATCATGGGCTATCGAACACTGGATAGGCTACTTTCACACGCTAACCAGAACCTTCGGCATTGTCGCCGCCTGGTACTTGTTTCCCGATGCACGGGTAGAGGCAATATCGGCTGTGATTGTCGCTGTCTACATTGTGTCATTAATCACCCTTGAACGCCGTTTTCAATCAATCAAATCTAACTAATTTCACTTTAACTAAGAAGGAATGCATTATGACTTATTTACTTTTAGCAGTTGCAGTTATCACCGAAGTTACCGCTACCATGCTGCTTAAAATGTCGAACGGATGGGAGAAGTGGGCTTTTGGGTACGGCGCTATCTTTTTCTACGCGATATCTGGGATGCTGTTTGCCATGGTCTTAAAGAATATGGGAATTGGGGTCGCCTACGCCATTTGGTCGGGCATGGGAATCGCACTTATCACCGCTGCTTCGGTGGTATTTTGGAAACAAACTTTCGACATTTATGCCGTGCTGGGTATTATGTTGATTATCTCTGGTACGCTGCTAATTACTAGCAAGTCTGCCGTTGTATTTCAGTAGGGACGAAGTACTCACAATGCTCAGCAATAAAAGCATACAAGATAGTAACAGCGCGGTGCCTGACATGCCCCTTTTGGCAAGTGGACGGAAAAAGCGCTGGTCTCACGGAAGCTTGTTTTTTTCACTGTTCTTTTTTGTTCCGCTTATTATTTCCCGTCCTCTTCCCATCGAAACATGGGTGCTTCAAACCCTAGGATACCTTAGCTTTGTCATTCTTTACATTAAAGCCATAAACCAGCCTGTTAAAACACTGCCCACTTATTTGCTACTCATGTTTCTACTTTCGGTAGCATGCAGCTTTCAAAACCCTGGTGGCGCAACCATTATCGGCTTTATTGCTTTTATCGTAGGTTATTACAATTCGCTCAAGACAGGCATAATGAGCATAGGCGTGATGATGCTGGTACTCGTGTCACTGCACATTACCGTATTTAATAACGCACATTTTCTTTTAAGTGCTTCGTTGCTCAACAGCTTAGTACTATTCGGGTTTGGTGTTATGGAGCGCAAAGAAACGCTCCATAGTCTGAAAGAGAGCCAGCAAGCCGAAGCACTACGAGTATTGTCTGCGATCGCTGAACGTGAGCGAATAGGCAGAGACTTACATGATGTTGCGGGTCACGCACTCAGCTCTATTTCGTTAAAGGCACAACTGGCCGATAAACTTATAAGCAAAGATAAGATTGAAGACGCGCATCGCGAGGTAAAAGCGCTGGCACAGCTTTCTCAAGCGCTACTGAGTGATATTCGTCAAGCAGTGTCAGATATCAAGCAGCTTTCTCTTAGCGATGAAATAGCAAAAGACAAATCACTGTTAGAAGAAAACGGCTTTAATGTTACAACCAATATTGAAGGCGGCGCTGAAGCTCGTTAAAGCGCTAAACAAGAAAGCCAGCTTGCGCTTATTATCAAAGAGCTGACAACCAATACCTTGCGCTATTCAAACGGTAACGCGGTATCCCTTGATCTTGAAGTTAATGAGCAAACCGTGAAAATGACCTATAAAGATCATGGCGTAGTTGAGAACACCGCATCAATTAAAGAAGGAAACGGATTAATGGGAATTAGAGAACGCGCGGCGTCTATTCATGCGGATGTGGACATTTCTTTCCTTCCCCACCCTATTGTCAGGGTTCAGCTTACTGCCGAGCAAGCTTTGTCACATAAGGCTTCCCTATGAACTCAAAAGCGCCAACTACTATTTTGATTGTTGAAGATCAGTCGCTGGTTCGCGATGCCATTGCCATGCTTCTGTCATTAGAAGACGACTTAACCATTGTTGAAAAGTGCAGTAATGGAAAGGAAGCCATTGATTATTTAAATGATAACCCTGCACCACACATTATTTTGAGCGATATTGAAATGCCGCTGGTTTCAGGGCTAGATCTAGCCGCCCACATTGCAAAGCAAAATCTCAATACCAAGGTGGTATTAATGACTACCTTTTCTAAACCAGGCTACATAAAGCGTGCATTAAGTTTAGGGGTTAAGGGTTTTATATTGAAAGAGTCTGACAGCGACTACCTGATAGATGCCATTCACAAAGTCTCTGCGGGAGAAAAGGTAATTTCGACTGAGCTCGCCATCATGGCTCTTGACGACAACAATCCACTGTCGCAAAAAGAAATGTCTGCACTAAAACTTGCTTCAGAAGGGCTTAAAACCCAAGGCATTGCTCAATCACTGTTTTTATCTGAAGGTACGGTAAGAAACTACCTCTCAGAGGCTATTTCAAAGCTCGATGCGACCAACCGCGCAGATGCTGCTCGCATAGCTAAACAAAAAGGTTGGCTATAATAAAGGCTTAAAACCACGTCGTAGCAATTGCTGTAGACGTCGGTATATTTAGCTTTTCAGACAAACCGGTAAGCACGCGTTCGGGACCGTATACGATACCTTGCTGTTTAGCGGTCCATACGCAGGTTAAAATACTCGTACCTTTGCGTAATTCACACTGCCACTTAGCGGTCGTTTCAGCGAGCCTTTCATAGTCATCTTCTATTTCCCAACCTCCGTCTACATGGTCTACGATAAGTTGTTCAAATTGAGCGAACGGAATAGGTTGAATGATTACCCATTCGTTTTTCTTAAACTTTTTTTCTAACCGCGATTTTTTAAAACTGGTAAACAATCCCACGCTCCATCTCCGTATGATTGAAAGGCCCTACTTACTACAAAAGCACGTCTTCTATTTCGACACCGTTCCCATAATCTGCCCTGAAGGTGTTGGACAAGAACACGATGTTCCAACCATTTCACTATTTGACGTTGGGCACGCGCCATACTCACCGTTTCCGCTATAACGACATTGGTTACCAAATTCAGGTTTAGCAACTGCAACCTTGCCGTTTTTCTTCGCGTTTATATCTTCATCGTCGGGTAAATACACCGTGTAGGTACACCCTGACAAAAGCATATTAACAACAAGAAAACCAATACGGTAAAGTGCTTTCACTTTCATAAATAGTTGCTGGGCATTTTTAGAAGAGTTTTAAAACTATGCTAATAATGAAGATAAAACAAGAAAAAATAAGCAAAAAAAAGCCAGTCTTTAGACTGGCTTTATAATTGTAACTCGTTGTAGCTATTAGAATTCAGTTGAGAATCTAACACCAAACTCGCTTGCGTCGTTGCTTAGAATTTGCAGGATGTAGTCACCTGTATTCAAGCGTGCATTGTCGTAACGCTCATCAAAAATATTGCGACCGTAAAGTGCAACAGTATACGCATCATTCGCTGGCGTATAAGCGATGTCGAAGTTAACAAGCTCACGGCTATCAAGTTTAGTCATACGCTCAGGTGCTGAAGTAGGCTCACCATACATTTCTGCACGATATGAGTAATCTGCACGTACGCGAATTGAATCACCACCATCAAGCTCAAAGGTATACTGCGGACCAATTGCAAGGGTTAGGTCTGGAGTAAGTGGCGCTACAGGATTGAATCCATCTTGCTCTTCAACATCAACATCCATATAACCAACGCTGGTCATCATGCTGAAGTTGCCATAGGTAAACGTAGCATCAGCTTCAACACCACGAGATGTTTGCTCTACCACAAGGTTTGCGGTGTCGAAACCACCTTCGCTCACGCGACTTACTTGGTAAGGAAGATCTTCAAACTCAGTGTTAAATACTGCGACGCTAATGTCGAAGTAATCATTCACACGACCTTTAATACCTACTTCATAGTTAGTAGCAGTAATATTGTCAGACGCCGTAAAACAGTTATTTGCGCGAACCGCCGCTTGAGCGCCTTCGATATCATCAAAGCCACCTGCACCAAAGAACTCACCAATTAAGCAGTAAGGACGTGCTGGAAATTGGCCCGACTGGTAGCCAGACTGAATTGTCGCATAGCCTGTCATGCCATTTTCAAATGTGTAGTTAGTGGCGAGTTCCCACGTCACTTCGTCCCAATCATTTGAATCATAGATAGTACCAAGTGCTGAAAATACGTTCGCTGATGCTTCTTTTTCATCTTTCGTGTAACGAAGGCCACCAGAAAGGCTAAGCTCATCAGTTAAGTCACGGCGAACGTTAACGTAAACCGCTTTTGAAGTGGTTTCTTGATCGAGTTCTAGCAGGTTAGCCCCACCGTCAAAACTAGAGTCGTCACCTTGACGGTTGCTACCTTCTTCGTTGAAGTAGTAAACACCAGCAACAAAGTCAGTGTATTCGTTGATATAGCCGTTAAGCTGAAGTTCGATTGATGTTTGATCGGCTTCGCCACGCTCAGGGAACTGATCTAACGAGTAAATTGTACCGTCATCATCAAGACCTGCTTTGTACTTAGATGTACGCTGGCTTGCAACAACCTTTGCAGTGTAGTCTTCGTTAATGTCCCACTCAGTAGTGAGTGAAAGACCACGCGCTTCGTTCGACACGCCAGTTACTGCTTCAGTACCTGTTGCATTGTCGTAGATATCAGCGCCTTCAGGTGTCACATCTGTGTTACGTAACGGTACGCCAACACCATTCTGACCACCGAAGTAGCGATCTGAACCCACTTCATCAATTAGCACAGTGTAAGGACGCAGACCGCCGTCACCATTGTTAGCATCTGCAGTTAATACCATGCGGAAGTCATTTGATGGCTCCCACTTAAGAGAAACGCGGCCAGAAACATCTTCAGTCTCACCAACATCGTACTCGGCGTTAGGCACGTTGATGAACTCACCAAGACCATCGCGCTTGTTAAATGACAGGTTCATGTTAAACGCTACGGTTTCTGAAAGACCGTGGTTAACAAAAAGATCAGCTTTAACGCGACCACGTGTACCAAATTCAGTGTTGATTTTGGTTACATCACCTTGGTCTGGCTCTTTTGTGATGATGTTAATTGCACCACCAATCGAGTTACGACCATATAGCGTACCTTGAGGGCCACGAAGTACCTCAATACGCTCAATATTATTTAGGCTCCAGTTTTGACCAACCTGACGGCCCAGATAAACACCGTCTACATAAACACTCACACCCGGATCGGTTGTGATTAGGTGATCTTGAAGACCAATACCACGAATAAATGGGTTTACAGACGATGTGTGGCCGGCAGAGAAACCAGTAACATTTAGGTTTGGAACGAATTTACCAACGTCAGTCAGGTCAGTAATACCTTGGTCAGCTAACTTGTCGCCATCGAAGGCGCTAATAGCAATTGGAACTTCATAGATAACTTGAGGGCGTTTTGTTGCGGTAACGGTAATGGCTTCAAATTGTTGCTCTTCAGTTGCTTCTGCTTCTTGGGCAACGGCAATATTTGAAATTGCTGGAACGGTCATCGCTACTGCTAGTGCGACAGGTGAAAGCTTACTGGCGAGTGCCTTAGACACGTCAGTATTGGTTTTCATGGTATAACCCCTTTGCGTGAGTGTTAGGTGTAATAATATTTTTAGGCCGCTTCAAGTTCTTCTTTGGAACTTTGAAAGACTAAACTCACTAATTTAAGAGGCGCACATAACCTTGTGCTTATACTGGATTACAGGCAATAAAAAAGTAAGTCGCAATAAAACATTACAAACTTACTTTCAATGAAACTCTGCTTTAAAAGTAGAACTTACTTTTCCAGCCCTCTAAAATTCAGTACGAAGAATTTAGGCTTGAAGACTGGAACGATATGTTACCGTTAGATTACGATCTTGCAAAGTAAAATATTACACTTTTACTAAAATAAGACTTCAAAATTAGACTAATTGGTTAGGTTAAGCATCAAACAAAAAGTATATATAAATTCCATAAAAACAATTAGATATCATAAAGATAATTTACTCTATCTCTTCACAACACCTAAGCGAATAAAGTAAAGAAGACCTAGACCAAATGGACAAACTTTAAACAAATCACCATTGGCTTGAATCATTCTTTAGCTCAGAACCTCTGTATGTAACTTTCGTTACCAAATTCCCTCTTCCGTCCGGGCAGTAGCAATCAATATGGTTGCGCAAGGTTCGCCTAATAGACGTAAGCTGACACATGGCTCTGTTTGCGTATCGCATTAAACCATTGCACAACTGTCAACACAGGCCGCTAAACAAGACTATCAGACTAATATCTTACTCTCGTTGTCGACAATCCAAACCTTTTAAGGTTGAAAAAACGCCAAAATGGGCATATATTGTCGACATTAGTCATTTTAAGATTCTATACAGTGTTAGTAAAAAGCGAACAAGCCATCACCAATGCCGACCGCACTTTCTTTCAATTAAGAAAGGATATTGTTGAGGGTATCATTCCAGCAGGCAGTAAGCTGAGTGAAATGGAATTGTCGACAAAGTATGAAGTCAGTCGCGCCGTTATTCGTGAAGCCATCAATCGTCTCGCTACCTGTCACTTGGTGGAACGTAAAGCTAACGTGGGTGCCCGTGTGGTTGCACTGTCCCCCGAAGGCCTTATTCAGCTATACCAAGTGCGCGAAGCATTAGAGGGTATGGCCGCCCGCTTAGCTGCACGCTACATGAGCGATGAAGAAATTGCCGACATGCAGGCGTTGCTTGATAGCCACTTCGATAAAGTAAAAGACGGTCAAAGCTATTATCAAGAAGCCGGCGATGTAGACTTTCACTACAGAATTGTAACCGGCAGTAAAAACGATCATCTCATCAGCGTACTTGTAGACGGGCTTTACCATCTTGTTCGTATGTATCGCGTACAGCTCGGTATGGCTGGCCCTCGCGTAAGTACCGCCTTTGATGAACACAGACACATCGTTAACGCTATTGCCAATCGCGACGAGGAACTGGCTGAAATGCTAATGCGTCGCCATATTCTTTATTCAAAAAATAATATTGAGAAGAAGCTTAATCATGGTTAACACCACTCAGTCTTCTTCATACCTAATTCACCTCTACCCTACTTTCAAATAAGCGAGTGATTATCATGAGTGCAGGAAAGAAATTCAGAACCGCATTAGAGAACAACAAACCGCTACAAATTGTCGGCACCATTAACGCCTATACTGCCATGATGGCAAAGGCTATTGGGCACCAAGCGATTTATCTTTCAGGTGGAGGCGTAGCGAATGCGTCTTACGGCCTACCGGACTTAGGCATGACGTCACTTAATGATGTGATTGCAGACGTTCAGCGCATTACCAGCGCGTGCGATCTTCCGCTAATGGTAGACATCGACACCGGTTGGGGCGGAGCATTTAACATTGCCAAAACTATTCGCGACATGGAAAAAGCAGGCGCGGCGGCAGTTCATATGGAAGACCAGGTTGCGCAAAAGCGCTGTGGTCACCGTCCTAACAAAGAAATTGTTAGCACAGAAGAAATGGTAGACCGCATAAAAGCTGCAGTTGACGCCAGAACTGACCCAGACTTTTTCATTATGGCGCGCACCGACGCGTTCGCACAAGAAGGTTTAGACAAAGCCATTGAACGTGCAAAAGCCTATGTTGCAGCAGGTGCTGACGGTATTTTTGCCGAAGCAGTGCAAACCGAAGAACATTACCGTGCATTTGCTGAAGCGCTAGACGTTCCGATCCTTGCCAATATCACTGAGTTCGGCAAAACCGAACTATGGAATAAAGAAGAGCTTGGTGAATGGGGTGCCGACATGGTGCTTTACCCACTAAGTGCATTCCGTGCGATGAATAAAGCAGCAGAAATGGTTTACAAATCTATACTTGAAAACGGCGACCAAAAAGCCGTTGTCGACAGCATGCAGACACGCATGGAACTGTACGATTATCTTGGCTACCACGAGTACGAGCAAAAACTAGATGCTCTATTCGCAGAAGGTAAGAACTAACACGAATACGAAACAGCAGGAAGCGAGTGAGGTGCGAGGCACCATTGAAGTTGAAACGGTACACAGGGCGTTACCACGCCGTGAACCCATCCATGGGGGCTCCGTTTCGGCATCCATGCCTCAAAGGGGTAACGCCCCGTGCACCGCCCCCACTCTCTCGGTGCCTCGCACCCCACTCGCCTGATGAGTTCAATATAGTTTTTATTTCTAAATTTTTAAAAAAGTACCTTACAAATTTTACAAGACCGGAGACAACAAGATGGCTAAACAGTTAAGTGGCGCGGGTTTACGCGGCCAAGTTGCAGGCAAAACAGCATTATCAACCGTAGGTAAATCAGGTTCTGGTTTAACGTATCGTGGCTACGACGTAAAAGACTTAGCGCAAAACTGTCAATTTGAAGAAGTAGCGTACCTTATTCTAAAGGGCAAGCTACCTAACCAGTCTGAGCTAGACGCTTATAAAACAAAACTTCGCAGCATGCGCGGCCTTCCTACCGCGCTTAAAGAAGTGCTAGAGCGCATACCAAAAAATGCTCACCCAATGGACGTACTTCGCACGGGTTGTTCAATGCTAGGTAACCTTGAAATGGAAACCAGCTTCGACCAGCAACAAGATGTTACGGATCGTATGTTAGCTTGCTTCCCAAGTATCATTTGTTACTGGTACCGCTTCTCGCACGACGGCGTGCGCGTAGACGTTGAAACCGATGACGACTCAATTGGAGGTCACTTCCTTCATATGCTTCATGGCGAAAAGCCACGTGAACTTCATGAACAGGTTATGCATGTATCGTTAATTCTTTATGCAGAGCATGAATTTAACGCGTCTACCTTCACTGCACGTGTTTGCGCTTCAACCTTATCTGATATGCATTCTTGTGTAACGGGTGCTATCGGCTCACTTCGCGGCCCGCTTCACGGTGGTGCTAACGAAGCCGCCATGGAAATGATCGAGGGCTTTACCTCTGCTGATGACGCAGAAGAAAAAATGATGGGCATGCTTGAGCGCAAAGAGAAGATCATGGGCTTTGGCCATGCTATTTACTCAGACTCTGACCCGCGTAACGAAATTATCAAGCAATGGTCTGAAAAACTGGCTGCTGATGTGGGTGACGACGTACTTTACCCTGTGTCTGTTCGCTGTGAAGAAGTGATGTGGCGCGAGAAGAAACTTTTCTGTAACGCCGATTTCTTCCATGCCTCTGCGTACAACTTCATGGGTATTCCTACGCCGTTGTTCACACCAATCTTCGTAATGTCTCGTCTAACCGGTTGGGCAGCACACGTTATGGAACAGCGCGCTGACAACCGTATTATTCGTCCGTCAGCAGAATACACAGGCGAAGAACTTCGCCCAGTCCCTGCTATCAGCGAACGCGCTTAAGATTAAGGTTGGGGTTTTATGAATATTGATTACCGTAAACCGCTTCCAAACGCGGGTATCGATTTTTTCGATACCCGTGAAGCGGTAGATGCTATTGAGCCTGGCGCCTACGCCAAGCTGCCTTACACCTCACGTGTACTGGCTGAGAACTTGGTGCGCAAATGCGCCCCTGAAATGCTTACCGACTCACTTAAACAGCTGATTTATCGTAAGCGCGACTTGGACTTTCCGTGGTTTCCTGCTCGCGTAGTGTGTCATGACATTTTAGGTCAAACGGCACTGGTAGACTTAGCGGGGCTTCGCGATGCTATTGCCGCAAAGGGCGGCGATCCGGCGAAGGTTAACCCCGTAGTTCCAACACAGTTGATTGTGGATCACTCATTAGCTGTAGAGCATGCTGGTTTTGAGAAAGACGCGTTTGAAAAAAACCGTGCAATTGAAGACAGACGTAACGACGACCGTTTCCACTTTATCAACTGGACAAAAACGGCATTTAAGAACGTGGATGTTATCCCCCCGGGTAACGGCATTATGCACCAAATCAACTTGGAGCGTATGTCGCCGGTTATTCAAGCTCGCGACGGCGTAGCCTTCCCTGACACGCTAGTAGGTACAGACAGCCATACGCCGCATGTTGATGCACTTGGTGTAATTGCCGTAGGCGTTGGCGGCCTTGAAGCGGAAAGCGTTATGCTAGGCCGGGCGTCTTACATGCGTTTGCCTGACATTGTAGGTGTTGAACTTACCGGCAAACCACAGCCTGGCATTACCGCAACCGACATTGTATTAGCGTTAACTGAATTTTTGCGTAAAGAGCGCGTAGTCTCCGCGTATCTTGAATTCTATGGTGAAGGTGCATCGCACCTAACGCTGGGCGACCGCGCAACCATTTCGAACATGACACCGGAATATGGCGCCACTGCAGCCATGTTCTACATTGACCAGCAAACTATTGATTACTTGCGCCTAACAGGACGTGAGGAAAAGCAAATTGCGCTAGTTGAGCAATATGCTAAGCACACAGGTTTATGGGCTGATGATTTAGAAACTGCCGAGTATGAGCGGGTGCTTACGTTCGACCTTTCTGCTGTTGGACGTAACATGGCTGGCCCTTCTAACCCACACGCACGTTTACCTACCAGCGATTTAGAAAGTCGCGGTATAGCAGCGAAGTGGACCGAGGAGGAAGGCAAAATGCCTGATGGCGCGGTTATTATCGCGGCTATCACAAGTTGTACCAATACATCTAATCCACGCAATGTAATTGCTGCAGGTTTACTTGCTCGAAATGCCAACGCGCGCGGTTTAACCCGTAAGCCGTGGGTTAAGAGCTCACTAGCACCAGGCTCTAAGGCCGTTAAGCTGTATCTTGAAGAAGCTAACCTGATGAGCGAGCTGGAAGATTTAGGCTTTGGCGTGGTTGCCTTTGCGTGTACTACCTGTAACGGTATGAGCGGCGCGCTAGACCCCAAAATTCAGCAAGAGATCATCGACCGCGATCTTTACTCAACAGCAGTATTGTCGGGTAACCGTAACTTCGACGGCCGTATTCACCCTTACGCAAAGCAAGCATTCTTAGCATCGCCACCACTGGTTGTAGCTTACGCCATCGCCGGTACCGTGCGCTTTGATATTGAAAAAGACGTATTGGGCACCGACAAAGAAGGCAACCCAGTAACGCTTAAAGACATTTGGCCAAGCGACGAAGAAATTGACGCTATTGTAGCGAAATCGGTGAAGCCAGAGCACTTCAGAAAAGTGTACGAGCCAATGTTCGACCTTAGCGTTGACTACGGAAAAGACATTAACCCGCTTTATGACTGGCGTGAAATGAGCACCTACATT
This sequence comes from Alteromonas sp. MmMcT2-2, assembly GCF_022348305.1. Lineage (NCBI taxonomy): Bacteria > Pseudomonadati > Pseudomonadota > Gammaproteobacteria > Alteromonadales > Alteromonadaceae > Alteromonas > Alteromonas sp. MmMcT2-2. The sequence continues at coordinate 91,490 of NZ_JAKRFA010000006.1, read as the reverse complement.
CGTCGCCCGCCCTATTGGGAAGGCGCAATGGATGCTGAGCGCACCATGAAAGGTATGCGTCCACTGGCTATTTTGGGAGATAACATCACCACCGATCACTTGTCGCCTTCAAACGCTATTTTAGCCAGCAGCGCGGCAGGTGAATACCTCCACAAAATGGGCTTACCGGAAGAAGACTTTAACTCGTATGCCACACACCGTGGTGACCACTTAACCGCACAGCGCGCTACCCTTGCGAACCCGAAAGTGTTCAACGAGATGGTGCTGGAAAACGGTGAAGTGAAGCAAGGTTCACTGGCGCGCGTTGAGCCAGAAGGACAAGTTATGCGCATGTGGGAAGCTATTGAAACCTACATGAACCGCAGACAGCCGCTGATTATTGTTGCTGGCGCTGACTACGGTCAGGGCTCGTCACGAGACTGGGCAGCCAAGGGCGTGCGCCTTGCGGGTGTTGAAGTGATTGTAGCTGAAGGTTTCGAACGTATTCACCGCACTAATCTAATTGGTATGGGCGTATTGCCGCTTGAGTTTAAACCAGGCACAACACGTAAAACCCTAGAGCTAGATGGCACAGAAACGTACGACGTAAGCGGCGAACCGTCACCAGGGGCAACGCTTACGCTAGTAGTAAACCGCCAAAACGGTGAGCAGCTAGAAGTACCGGTAACCTGTCGCTTAGACACAGCAGAAGAAGTCTCTATTTACAGCGCAGGCGGTGTATTACAACGCTTTGCAAAGGACTTCTTAGAAGCTGGAGCTAGCTGAGGGGAAAAAACATGACAAAGTATGCGCCACAACTTCGAGTACCGGCTACCTACATGCGTGGCGGTACCAGTAAGGGTGTGTTTTTCAATTTAACCGATTTGCCAGAAGCCGCGCAAAAGCCAGGGCCGGCGCGCGATGCCCTGCTTCTGCGCGTAATTGGCAGCCCCGATCCGTACGGTAAACAAACCGACGGTATGGGCGGTGCTACATCAAGTACCAGCAAAACCGTTATCTTAAGCAAAAGTGAACGTGAAGGTTACGATGTCGACTACCTATTTGGTCAAGTAGCCATAGACAAGCCATTCGTAGACTGGAGTGGAAACTGCGGAAACCTAACGGCAGCCGTAGGCGCATTTGCGATAACCAATGGGCTAGTGGATAGAAGTAAAATACCAGAAAACGGCATCGCCACCGTCAATATCTGGCAAGCCAATATCAACAAAGCCATTATCGCTAGGGTGCCAATGACTAACGGGGAAGTACAGGAAACCGGCGATTTTGAACTAGACGGTGTCACCTTCCCTGCTGCAGAAGTTGAAGTGGCCTTTGTAGACCCAGCTGACGGTGAAGGGGCAATCTTCCCGACAGGACGATTAGTCGACACACTTGAAGTTCCAGGCGTAGGCTCACTTCAGGCGACCATGATAAACGCGGGTATTCCGACTATTTTCATCAACGCAGAAGATATTGGCTACACAGGCACTGAACTGCAGGATGATATAAACAGCGACTCCGAGGCGCTGTCCAAGTTCGAAGCAATTCGTGCACACGGCGCGGTTCAGATGGGGCTCATCAATGATGTGGGTGAAGCTGCAAACAGGCAGCACACACCAAAAGTCGCGTTCGTTGCACCTCCAAGAGGTTACCAAGCTTCCAGTGGCAAAGATATTTTGGGTTCAGACATTGATGTATTGGTTCGCGCATTGTCTATGGGGAAACTTCATCATGCTATGATGGGCACGGCAGCAGTCGCGATCGCAGCGGCTGCGGCGATACCCGGCACTCTTGTAAATATCGCAGCTGGCGGCGACGAAAGAGACTCGGTTACTTTTGGGCATCCATCTGGAACGCTTAGAGTAGGAGCAAGAGCTACGTTTGAAGACGACAAGTGGCAAATTAAGCAAGCTGTAATGAGCAGAAGCGCACGTATTTTGATGGAAGGCTCCGTGCGTGTTCCCGCTGAACAAAGTTAGTACAACGCAATGTTACATAAGAATAAAATTATTTAGACATAAGTATAAAACGCCCTCTCTTTGAGGGCTTTTTTGTCTATAATTGGTTATTATCGAAGCCTAAGTGCCGAGAGTAAATCACATGTATAAAGTTCTTGTAGTAGAAGACAGTCTCACTGTCCGAAAGATTGTAAACAAACTTATTGAGGATAATCCTCACTTTACGTGTGATCTGTGCGAAGATCTTGCGGAAGCTAAAAGTGCCCTCGAGAGCGATACCGACTACTTGGCAGCTATCGTCGACTTAAACCTTCCCGACGCGCCCAACGGCGAGAGCGTTGAACTTGCACTTTCCTACAACGTTCCAACAATCGTGCTTACTGGGAATTTCGACGAATTTACTCGTGCTCAGCTACTCGATCAGGGCGTACTGGATTACATCACAAAAGAGTCTCGCTATTCATACCTTCAAGTGTCTAAACTTGTAGACCGCTTAAGAAAGAACCTCACTACCAAAGTGTTGGTAGTGGAAGATTCTAGAACGAGCCGAAATCACATTTGCTCATTACTTCGCAAATTCCAATTTCAGGTGCATGAAGCGAACGATGGCTTAGAAGCGTTGGAAGAGCTTGATAATCACCGCGATATTAAAATGGTTATTGCCGATCACCGTATGCCCAATATGGACGGTTATGAACTGGTTAAAGCAATACGCCACGAAAAACGCATGCAAGACTTGGTATTTATCGGTTTATCGGCAAACGGCGATAGCGTGTTGACTTCGAAATTCATTAAAAGCGGCGCCAATGACTTCTTGTCCAAACCGTTTTATCACGAAGAATTCTACTGCAGAATTATGCAAAACCTTGAATCACAAGAAATGATTCAAACTATTAGAAATTCAGCAAACTTAGACCCGCTAACCAAGGTATATAATCGCCGTTTTCTCTACGAAAGAGCAGAAGAGTTATTTGCAAATAAAGCGTCGAGAAAGGATGTCATTGTGTCTATGATCGATGCTGACAACTTCAAGAGCGTAAACGATACGTACGGCCATAAAACGGGTGACATGTTATTGCAGGAATTTGCTGCATTGTTAAAAGATTACTTCCCTGACGACCTAATTGTGCGCTACGGTGGCGAAGAATTTACGGTGGTATCGGTGAGGCCGCCCAAGGTGTATTTATCGGCGCTTTCAGCGTTTATGGATGCAGTGCGCTCTACTATTTTTACCAATCACAAGTTTAATATTACGTGCAGTATTGGTGTATGTACTGAGGAGCACAAGTGCTTGGAGTCGCAGTTAGAAGTGGCTGACGCGCGCTTGTACGAAGCTAAGCACGCGGGCAAAGATCAGGTTATTCTGAGAGACGCAGTCGCCAAAACAGTAGAGGCGTAAATCACTGAGTCTACTGCAGCCAACGCGGCATTAAGTAGCAAACAACGACCAATAAGCAAAAATAGCCAACCAATAGGGTGGCAATCGGCTTATCAATCAGTAAGCGTCGTTGACCAGAGGTGGTGATCGTCGCTGTATCGTTTTTATCATTAGCTGATAAAGCAGACAAGATAATAGCGGGTATCACTGTGCTCGCGAACCCCGTTACATTCCACCAAAACCAAAACACGTCCTCGACAAAAAATGCGAACGACAAATTAGTCAGCACGCCACACATCAGGCCGGTATTGACCTGTGTGGCATTTATCTTCTTCGTTAGCATGCCAAGTAGAAACACAGCCAAGACAGGACCAAAAAAAACAGAGCCCACTTTGTTCACCGCTTCTATTACGGTAGGCGCTATATCGCCAGCGTTGAGCGAAAGCAGCAAAATAATCCCTCCCCAAAGCAAGCCCGCAAACTTAGCATGACTCAGGTAGCCTTCAGGTTTTGCGCGTTTCCGAGTGAGTTTGAAATAATCTTCAAGCGAAACAGCGGCAAGAGAGTTTATTGCTGAGCTCAGTGATGACATGGCTGCAGCAAGAATAGCGACCACAAGCAAGCCGATAAGCCCATGAGGTAAATAATTAAGAATAAAGACCGGCATAAGCCAGTCCGGATTATCTTTAGGAATTTGCGATAGCAAGTTGGCGTCGTTAAACGTTAGTGTGCCGACCACCAAGCCTGCTAAACAATATAGAAGTGTTATAGGGAACCTAAAAATGCCATTGGCTAACATCATCTTTTTAAGATCGCTTTCCGATTTCGCTGACAATGCCCTCTGTGCTTCTGATTGATCACAACCGTAGTATGAGGCGTAAAGGATCACGCCACCTAGCACCATAGGAAAAAAGCCGAAGCCGTCACCATCAAAACCCAGAGATGAAAAATTAAGGGTAGAGACCCGCTCGCTTGGAAGTAACTGTAAAAAATGCTCCCAACCGCCTAATGCGTTAAGACCAAAAGCAATGCAGATAGCTGTGCCCAAAACGATGACAACCATTTGTACCGCGTCACCATATACAACTGCTTTCATGCCTCCTTGTAAGGAGTACAAAACGGTAATCACACCAATGAGTAATATTGCCTGCGTGGATGAAACCTGCATGGTTCCTTGCAATATAATGGATAGCGCGTAAACCATTATGCCGGTAGCGAAGGCCCTGCTAAGTTGAAACACAACACTGATACAAATACGGGTAGAGGTAGAGAAACGTCGCTCAAGATAGTCATAAATACTCACCACACCGCTTCGGTATAATGTAGGCAACACGGTGGTAATGAGTAAAAGCATGGCTAACGGAACTGCTAGTTCATAAGAGAGTCAAATCAGCCCTCCACCCTCACGGAAGCCGACAAATGCAGGAGCGGAAATGAAACTGACCGCCGAGAGTTGCGTCGCCATCACTGAAAGTAACAGCGGTTTCCAACTTAAGCTTCTTCCAGCGAGAAAATAATCTTTCTTTGACTGCTGTCCACGCAAGCTAAAGCCGATGACGAGTAACGTGATGAGGTAAATCGCGATGACACTGTAATCAAGAATATCCATATAGACGCAAGGTTAAGCAACTAAATACCTACCATTACATAAACTCGGTCTATTTGCATAAAAAACGTATAAAAAAGCAGCGCTCAAAGAAACAGTGTACGTTACATCCAAGACCTTCTGGTTGACTCCACCTCGAATAGCACACTATCTGCTAGTTTATTAACGTAGTCTTCTGGTAGAAACGGCACAGTCACCGCCCCCGAAGCCAGTACAAACTTAACGGTGGCATGTTTTCTTCGCTTCATAAACACGCTTTGCTTAACGATAACTTGCTGCGCTTTATAGGGCTCAAAGCATTGATAGTCGATGCCTATTCTACCTCGCCTTATATAAACGTACTTACTGTCGTAGGCTATACCCCATCGCCACCACCTAAGCGTGAGTAACAGCGATACCGCACTAAAGACAACGAGTGAACCTAGCATAATATCTAGATGGGATGACACAGCGCCAATAGTGAAAAAGGTAATAAAAGGCAACGTCCAGCCCGCAAGCAACCAAAAAGTAATAAATCGCTTACTAATGGTTTGATAATCTTGACCTCGCAGGTCACATCCAGGCATCACTTCTTGACTAAGCGCGAAGGCTTCATCTTCGGTTACCGATGGCACAATAAGCTTATTTGGCGACATCAGTTCTTGCATTTGCTGCCCAGCCGTTGAGTTCTGCTCAAAATACAAATTCACCCGCTTTAGTATTTTATCCAGCCAGTCTTGCTTCGCCGTAATCATTTGGATGCGTGAAGCGCGCATGCTGACTTCCAGTTTATTAAGCAAGCCGCTGCGACGGATATAGCGATCACCTGTTCGTGAAAGTGTGTAGCCGTAAAAAGTGAAAAGCGCGCCACCAACACTCAGCAGTGCCACTAACGCCATAAGCATCATGAGAATGACAAAGGCATACAATCCAAATTGCCACCACGCAACCGTTTGTTCACCAACCAGCTGATTAAGCTGCAAGCCTTTATCGGCTAACCACTCTGAAACCAGACCGAACACATCGTCATAGAAAGGTGCCGCAGCACCCAGTATTATCCACACGCGATTGTTGGTGATACCGTGAATAATAATGTCTTTCACGGACCGTCGATTTAATACTTCTTCATTTGAATGGGAAGAATCTACCGCTTTAGCGCGCGTTCGTGGCGTGGGGAAAGATGAACTCTGCTCGTCGGATAAATCTTCATTTGGCAAACAATCCAGGTCACCTTCATCGTGCAGAGCTTTTTCATACAACACCTGCTTTTTTAGCGCTTCAGCATAATCTTCAGGAACCGCTACAATTTTAGCTTCTTCTTTCCCACTTCCTGCGGTATCAAGCACCACTAGCGCGTACCCAAAAGGTCGGTAATAAAAAGGGTGTTCTATCTTAACGTTTTGAATACGCCACAAGGGCAAGTTGGTATAGCGGCGTTGAAACACGCCATGATGAATCTCAACGTGCTGGTTGTGCACGCGAAACTTGTACATTAAAAAGCTTATTACGCCGCTGACACTGGTAGATAGAAAGAGGATTCCAGCACCGATTAGTACTTCAGGCGACAGCAGGTTATCCCAAATATTGAACGATATGGCTAAGGCGGGAATGGAATAAATAAGCACTTGAGCCGAGTTGGTAAAATTGCGAATAGTAAAGTACAAAATAGAAATTAGAGAGAGGCGCTGCCACTCATCACCCGTTTCTACTTTAAGTTTCGGTTCTTCCATATTAGCATCTTGCCCATGGGACTTGAGCGCAGCATCTTCTTTCAGCTCTTTTGACTGATTAAGTGTAGGCGCTTGGTGTGAGGGCGTTTCTGATACCGTCATTAGCGTGCACCTATGTCTTTATGAGCAAGAATGAACTCACGCAACTGCTCTGCCCTTTCAATGCTTAACCCAGGTATTTCAAACGTGTGCATTTCACCACCAGCCGAAAACACCTGAAGTGAGGCAAGACCCGCCCACCTGTCCAATGGACCGCGATTAACCTCTACATGCTGAACACGCAAAATAGGTTGGCACGAAAGTTTTCTAAAAATTAGCCCTGACTGCTTACTGATGTCTTGCTCTCGAATCGCATAAAATATGCGTACATCAGCAAAAAAGTGGTACAGCGCCCATAGAGAGCCTACAGCGACGATACCAGCAACAACATACGGGTAGGCTTGCAGCAGTCCTTCTGGCAATGACCAAAAGCTTTGGAGTCGTAACGCAGAAGCAATACCGATTAGCACTAAGGCTATCAATCCAATGGAGAGGATATTTAGTGTCCGGTACTTTTTGGATATAGGAAGTAATGCGAGCGTTTGAAGTGAGGGAATTTCCTCAACACTGAGCTGATTATTTGAAAACACGGTTTCTTGTTGTGCGCTAATTGTCATCGCATTAATTCCTTTTACCACTGTATAAATAAGTTCAGCCTGCCGCTTTTTTTAAGGAGAGGCTTAGCTACTTAGCAACGCAGCTCTGACCGCTTTATCTAGCGCAGTTTTTATAACAAAAAAGAGGGCAAGCCCTCTTTTTTACGTTACCTATTAAAGAGCGCGTTATGCTAACTAGTCATCAACCTGCTGTTCATTCAGCCAATCGTGTAGTGCCTTCATGTCGTGCTGAACGGCCATTTGTAGCTCTTCCACCCAATCATGCACGTTCTCCCACCAAGTCGGATGGTCGCCTTGCTGAATTTGATTAGCAATACGCTGTACACGAGCCAAACCAACAGAGCCAGCGGCGCCTTTAATTTTGTGAGCCTGTGAGCACACTTCTGACTTTTCGTCCGCACTTAAGCTTAGCTGCAGTATTTCCATGTATTCAGGCATTTTTTCTTGGAATACTTTAACGCTAGCGCGCACCATTTCATCCCCTATGGTATCAACTAACATCTGTAACAAGTCCATATCTAAAATGTTACTTAATGTTTTGTTAGGTTCAGGGCGCTCTACTTCGCCATCAATTTCAAGCGGTGCAGGTGGTGCATGGAACAGCTCGTTAAACACCTCGATAACGCGAGATTTTTTAATCGGCTTCGCAATAACGTCATCCATACCGTTTTCTAAGTATTCATCACGCTTTTTAATGACGTTTGCCGTTAGCGCCACGATGGGCGTTTGCATAACCAGATCTTCTTCAATAATCGTACTTGCCACATCGAATCCTGTCATGTCAGGCAATTGAATATCAAGCAAGATAAGGTCGTATTGGTTTTCCCTGACTTTGTCTATGGCTTCTTGACCGGTCATTGCTACATCGACTTTCTGGCCAAGCTTCTCGAGCAAGGCTTTAGCGACCATGACGTTCAATTCAATATCTTCTACTAACAAGATATTGAGCCCTGTCACTTGAAGCTGCGCGACTTTCATCGGGCTATTAGAAATTTGAACTGGCAACACAATTTCAAAACGGGTGCCTTTACCCACTTTACTTGAAACGTGAATTTCACCTTTCATCAAGTCGACCATTTGCTTACAAATTGCCAATCCAATACCGGTACCTGTGGCCGATTGGTGGTCAGGGTGATCAACCTGATAGTACATGGCAAAAATCTTATCAATTTCGCTTTCAGGAATACCTACGCCCGTGTCTTCAATCACAAATGTTACATACGCCTTATCACCATCAGGTTTCGTCGATGAAACCGTTAAACTTACGTGACCTTTTTGTGTGAACTTCACTGCGTTAAACAGGATGTTCCATAATATCTGACGAAGGCGCGTACCATCTATTTCAACAAGACGGGGAAGCGGCTCGTTAATTGTCGTTTTAAGCTCTAGCTGTTTGTCGGCTGCAAGTAGACGAATAATGCTGCTAAGTTCTTCGGTAAAGTCTTTCAACGATATGGTTTTTAGACTCAGCTCAAGCTTATCTCTGTCTAACTTATCAAGGTCGATAATATCGTTAAAAATATTACCTAATGTTATAGCGCTGGCGTATATCGTACTTACCCAGTTAAATTGTTCTTCACTCAACTCGGTATCACGCAGCATACGGCTTAAGCCCACAATACCGTTTAGCGGTGTGCGTAGCTCATGACTTATGGTTGCGATAAAGCGAGTTTTGTCGGTACTTGCTTTTGCAGCAGCATTTTCAGCTTGCTTACGCTCAGTCATGTCTCGACCGAACGACAACAAGCCGAGGCGATTACCGTCTTTATCGAAGAAAGGTACACGCTTCATTTCGAAGTAACGACGACGTCCATCAGCAAAGCGAAGCCACAGCTCTTCTGTGATACTGGCGTTGGTTTCTAGAACTTCGTGATCACTCGCTACAATTTGGCGGGCAAGCTCTTCCTCATATACGTCTTTTGGCGTTAAGCCAAGCAGCTCTTGCTCGGTTTTGCCCGTCATAAGCTCCGCTATACGGTTACAACCAGCAAACCTGCCTTCTTCATTTCGGTAATATATTAAGTCTGGTGAGGCATCGATGATTGAACGTAACAAGGTTGATAAGCGGCGTGCTTGTGCTTCTTGTTCTGATTTATCCTGAATTTCTTTTTCTAAGTCTTTAAACAGCGCCTCACGCTCTTCTTGTGCTTGCTTGCGCTGCTCTATCTCGTGATTAAGCTGTCTGATGTTGCTTTGAAGTTCGCGGTTAAGAAAGACATCTTCTTCACGCAAACTTTCCAACTGGCTTACCACTTCCTTTAAGTTGGTACGTGAGTTTTCTAATTGCTTGATTAACTCACTAAAGAAATAAAGTACCCAAGGCGCAGATAACATGGTCAGTACTACAGCACTGATGAAGTCATCGGGCTGAACCTGGCTTCCCATGCTCACGCGAATTACGTATGAGCCCCCTAGCGTAAACACAAGCGAAAGAACAACAAACAATATGCTGAGCTTTAGAGTGCCAAAACGCTGAACAAATTGGGCAAAGCGAATTGCCCAAGAATCGTTTGGTGAATCTGAATGCATGTACGTCTAATTTAAGCTTATTTTGCGGTTATCCTATCAGGCTTTCCTCTTTTCGGGAATGCGGTTTGTCAAAGCATAACTCTGTGGCCCTGCTCAGAATTAGGATTTGAAAGGCGACTTTTCAGTAATTTCATTAATGTATTTGGTATTCACCCATCCCACCTTCGTGTAAGACACTTTCGCCCACTCCCCTCGCTTTTCCAGTATTTTTAGCACTTCGCCCTTATTCAAACCGTTCTCGACAGTTGGGTACGAAACATCTGGCCCTTTTCTCACATTCAGCGAATTGGCACTTACATTGGCCACCCGCTTTACAGGGCTAGCGAGATCCCGCTGAATTTGATCATGCGCCTCTCGCTGTGAATTCGAATCACTTGACTCAGTTGCCCACCTTTCACTATCACTTTGCAAAACAGCGGCTTTGAGTCTTTGAAGGGGAAAAGCGGGGCCAGGATCGACCTTTCGTGACGGCGCTATTTCTTCGTGCCCGACGATAGTAGAGATGTTGTAGTGGCTACACAACGCTTTACACAGCGATAGCGTCCTAACAATTTGTACGTCGGTGTACTTGTGCCAATAGCCCATAGACTGTTGGTTAATGTGCTGGGCAGCTAATACTTCATTCTCGCCAAAAATTTCGCCAAACCAACTTTCAAAGGTGCCGTCTCCTCTAGCCTTAAGCTGGCCGGCATTGTCTAATTCAATGCCGATAGAGTACTGATTCAAGCCACTACGCCCCTCGTAATAACTTTCTCCTGCGTGCCACGCTATTTTATTAGTCGGAAGCATTTGAACAATGTCACCATTGCGTCCAACGGCAAAGTGAGCTGACACACCGCTATCGGCATTGGTCAAGACATTCACCGAAGATGAAAGGCTACTACCGGCGGTAAAATGAATAACAATAGTATCGGGAGATCCAGATTGAAAACGCCCAGATGTGTTAGGAGAAAGCCTGAAGGTGATATTGTCGTCAGTTAGAATATGATCATCTATACTAAATAAAGGCAGTGGTGAAGCATGTAGTGTATTCATACAATAATCCTTATTGTCTTAACAGCACGCCACCACAGTGAATTTTTATTCTTCGCCTTCCACATAAGCGTACACTCAATTCACACACAAGGCTCTCTATCAACATCCTTCAGCGCACCACGAGCCTTACCTGTGGTTAATTTTCAATCAATATAGCAAACTACTTATATTAGTGGAACCATAGCTTTACAAATTAATAAAAATACACCGCAAACCGCTATTGACAACATAAAACATCAATTTCAAAGCATATTTATTCATTAATAAAACGCAAATGAGAAGTAATATCATTTATAAGGGGTGAATTATTCACTTTGCAATACTGATAACATTTTTGTTACAAACATAAATGACGACCCGTAAGTAACTGATTAATATATATTTAATTATATTTATACTAATTCACTATAAAGCTTATACTTTTAGCGTTTGATTTTAGTTTTTAATGTGGGTATTTTGTACGGCCCGCATCGCAATAATGCATAAAAATGCGGAAACGACTGGAATCCTCTAATAATAAAATAACGACAAGAAAGGCGCACGCCGCGAGCAATACCGCTCGCAGGCATAAAAGACGTCTAATAATGTTGTGATACGCAAACCTAGGCGCATCTACACGCAACGCATACCTTGCCCAGTCAAAAGGTTGAAGGAGTTAAGAGATGAGTTTATATAATCCCAATGATTCCCGGGACAACTGTGGGTTTGGCTTAATCGCTCACACTCATGGGGAAGCCAGTCATGAATTGGTAACTACTGCAATACACGGTCTTGACCGTATGCAGCATCGTGGCGGTATCGCCGCCGACGGGAAAACCGGTGACGGCTGTGGTTTATTACTACAGAAACCGGATGCGTTCTTCCATGCAATCGCCGAAGAAAATGGCTGGAAACTCAGCAAAAAATACGGCGTGGGCATGATTTTCTTAAGTCAGGACCCGGTACTTGCGCAAGCCGCGCGTGAAGTACTTAATGAAGAACTAGAAAAAGAAACACTTTCAGTAGTGGGTTGGCGCGAAGTGCCTGTCGACCACTCAGTACTGGGTGAATTAGCGCTAACGGGTGTTCCACAAATTGAACAGGTATTTGTGAACGCGCCAGCAGGTTGGAGAAAACGCGACCTTGAGCGTCGTTTGTATATGATCCGCCGCCGCGCTGAAAAACGTCTTGAGAAAGATCCCGATTTTTACGTAGCTTGTTTGTCGGGCTTGGTAACGATCTACAAAGGTTTGGTAATGCCAAAAGATTTACCCGCCTTTTATCACGATCTTGCCGATGAGCGTATGCAAAGCGCAATTTGCGTTTTCCACCAACGCTTTTCAACAAATACACTACCACGCTGGCCGCTTGCTCAGCCTTTCCGCTTCCTTGCGCACAACGGTGAAATTAACACCATTAAAGGAAACCGCGACTGGGCCATGGCACGTGCTGCTAAATTCGCAACGCCACTTATTCCAGATCTTAAAGATGCAGCCCCTTTCGTTAATACTGAAGGATCGGACTCATCCTCGCTGGATAACATGCTGGAGCTATTCTTAGCCGGCGGTATGGATTTATTCCGTGCTATGCGGTTACTTGTTCCACCCGCCTATCAAAACAACAAGACCATGGACGATGATCTTCGTGCATTTTACGAGTTCAACTCTATGCACATGGAACCATGGGATGGCCCAGCGGGTATCGTTTTAACTAACGGTCGCCACGTTGCCTGTAACCTTGATAGAAATGGTCTACGTCCTGCACGTTACGTTATTACTAAGAACGGTTTCATTACCCTAGCCTCAGAAGTAGGTATCTGGGATTACGAGCAAGCTGACGTAATTGAAAAAGGCCGTGTAGGCCCAGGTGAAATGCTTGCTGTAGACACTTACACAGGCAAAATCTGGCGCTCTACTGAAATTGATGAAGACTTAAAAGCACGCCATCCTTATAAAGAGTGGCTAGACAAGCATATTCGTCGACTTACACCAATTGAAAAGCTTGACGCGTCATTAATTGGTGAACGTGTGTTTGACGACGATGCCATGGCGGTGTACCACAAGCTACACGCCTACAGCTATGAAGAAATTCAACAAGTTGTAAAAGTACTTGCGAAAGACGGTCAAGAAGCCGTTGGCTCAATGGGTGATGACACGCCAATGGCGGTTATGTCATCTCGTCAGCGTACGGTTTACGACTATTTCCGTCAGCAATTTGCACAGGTAACTAACCCGCCAATCGATCCGCTACGTGAAAACCACGTTATGTCGTTGGCAACCTGTATTGGCCGCGAGCAAAACGTATTTAGCGAAACCTCAGGTTACGCTGACCGCGTATTGTTTGACTCGCCAGTGCTAATGTATACCGACCTTAAGCAACTGCGCGAATTTAACCCAGACAACTACTACTCAGAAGTCGTGGAGCTTCAGTATGCGCCGCAAGAAGGTTTGAAGAAAGCCATCGAGCGCGTGTGTAACGAAGTAGAAATGCTGGTTAAAAACAAGCGTGCTGCATTCGTTATTCTGTCTGACAGAAACATTAAACAAAATCGCTTGGTTATCCCTGCTGCAATGGCAGTTGGTGCGGTACAACGTCGCTTAGTTGAAAAGTCATTGCGCTGCGATGCTAACGTTGTTGTTGAGACAGCAAGTGCCCGCGATCCACACCATTTCGCGGTGTTGATTGGCTTAGGTGTCACTGCGGTTTACCCATTCCTAGCATATGAAACTATTGAGCAGCTTTGTGAAAAAGGCGAGCTAGATATTTCTCCTATGCAGGCCACGTTGAACTACCGTAAGGGTATCAACAAAGGCTTGTACAAGATCATGTCGAAAATGGGTATTAGCACTGTTGCTAGCTACCGTAGCTCTAAACTGTTTGAAGCAGTGGGTATTAACAACGAAGTGATGAAGTTATGCTTTAAAGGTGTGACCTCACGCATTCAAGGTGCGGGCTTCGATGATTTCCAGCAAGATCTTATCAACCTAAACCGTATTGCTTGGCTTAAGCGTAAATCTGTCGATCACGGCGGCTTGCTTAAATACGTGCACGGTGGCGAATATCACGCCTATAACCCAGACGTAGTCAGTACGCTTCAAAAGGCTGTGGTGTCTGGTAACTACGACGACTACCAGCAATATGCGAAGCTTGTTAACGAGCGTGCGCCTGCGCACATTCGCGACTTGCTAGCAATAAACCCTGATTGCGACCCTATTGATATTAGCGAAGTAGAAGCACCGGAAAACTTATTCCCACGCTTCGATACTGCAGCTATGTCAATTGGTGCACTAAGCCCTGAAGCGCATGAAGCGCTAGCGATTGCCATGAACCGCCTGGGCGGTCAGTCTAACTCTGGGGAAGGTGGCGAACACCCTTCTCGCTTTGGAACTGAAAAGAACTCTAAAATTAAGCAGGTGGCTTCAGGTCGCTTTGGTGTAACGCCTCACTATTTGGTTAACGCAAACGTTATTCAAATTAAAGTGGCGCAGGGTGCAAAACCGGGTGAAGGCGGTCAGCTTCCCGGCGATAAGGTAAATAAATACATCGCACAGCTACGTTTCTCTGTGCCGGGTGTAACCCTTATTTCACCACCTCCACACCACGATATTTACTCAATTGAAGATTTGGCACAGCTAATTTTCGATTTGAAACAGGTTAATCCAACGGCACTTATATCCGTTAAGCTAGTATCTGAGCCGGGTGTTGGCACCATTGCAACAGGTGTAGCGAAAGCCTATGCCGACCTTATCACCGTTTCAGGTTACGACGGCGGTACAGGTGCAAGCCCGCTAACATCAGTTAAGTATGCGGGTAGCCCATTTGAGCTTGGTTTATCTGAAACTCAGCAAGCGCTTATTGAAAACGGCTTACGTCACAAAGTACGCGTTCAAACCGACGGTGGTTTGAAAACAGGCTTAGACGTAGTAAAAGCCGGTATTTTAGGCGCTGAGAGCTTTGGTTTTGGTACAGGTCCAATGGTAGCGCTTGGTTGTAAATACCTACGTATTTGTCACCTAAACAACTGTGCGACCGGTGTTGCAACGCAGGATCAAAAACTGCGTGACGACCACTTCATTGGCTTACCTGATATGGTAATGAACTACTTCAAGTTTATTGCTCAAGAAGTGCGTGAAATCATGGCGTCTATGGGTATTGCTAAGTTCGACGACCTTGTTGGTCGCACAGAGCTACTTAAAGTTCTAGATGGCATTACCGCTAAGCAAAACCGTTTAGATTTGTCGCCACTATTAGCGCAACCTAAAGCAGGCGACCATACGCGCTTATTCTGCTCACAAACGACCAACGCACCTATCGATAAAGGTGAATTGAACGCGCAGATGCTTAAAGATGGCCAGCAAGCGGTTGTTGACGGTAAATCTATTACACTCAAATACCCAATCCGCAATACGGATCGCTCTGTCGGCGCATTGCTATCAGGTGAAATCGCTAAGCACCACGGTAACCACGACTTTGAAGATACACCTATCAAGGTTGAACTTACTGGTACAGCAGGCCAGAGCTTTGGCGTTTGGAACGCTGGTGGACTACACATGCATCTTGAAGGCGATGCCAACGATTACGTAGGTAAAGGCATGACAGGCGGTAAGCTTGTTATCCACCCGCCGCGCGATATCTCGTATGACGCCCACGATAGCGCCATTATGGGCAACACCTGCCTTTACGGTGCGACAGGCGGTAAGCTGTTTGCAGCTGGTCGTGCTGGTGAGCGCTTTGGCGTACGTAATTCAGGTGCTATCGCGGTAGTTGAAGGCATTGGCGATAACGGCTGTGAATATATGACAGGCGGTATCGTGGCAGTTCTTGGTCCGGTAGGTGTGAATTTCGGTGCCGGTATGACAGGTGGTTTCGCTTATCTTATGGATGATGGCGACGACCTTGATAACCGTGTAAATGCCGAGCTTGTTGATGTTATGCCTATTGAAGACAAAGCGATTCTTGCTGAGCACTTACGTGGCTTAATCAATCAGCATTACGAAGAAACAGGAAGTGAGCACTCGTTGTCGTTGCTTACTGATTTCGCCGCAACGCTGAAACGCTTCAAGCTTATTAAGCCCAAAACCAGTGATGTGAAAAACTTGCTTGGTCACATCAGTCGTTCAAGTGCTGAATTACGCATTCAGGCTCAGTAGGAGGATTTAGTTTATGGCAAAGAACGTATATCAATTTGTCGATGTTGAACGTATTGATCCGCCTAAAAAGCCGATCATGGTACGTAAACATGAGTTCGCGGAAATTTATCAGCCGCTAAGCCAATCTCAAACCGAAGGCCAAGCAGATCGCTGCTTGGACTGCGGTAACCCATACTGTGAATGGAAGTGCCCAGTGCACAACTACATTCCTCAGTGGTTAAGCTTGGCAAATGAAGGCCGCATCCTAGAAGCTGCGGAACTTTCTCACAAAACAAACAGTTTGCCTGAAGTATGTGGCCGTGTATGTCCACAAGACAGACTGTGCGAAGGTGCGTGTACGCTGAATGACGATTTTGGTGCGGTAACTATCGGTAGTATTGAAAAGTACATTACCGATACGGCATTCAAAATGGGCTGGCGCCCAGATATGTCTGACGTGGTATGGACCGACAAGAAAGTAGCAATTGTAGGTGCAGGCCCTGCGGGTCTTGCATGTGCTGATATATTAGTTCGTAACGGCGTTAAACCTGTTGTTTACGACAAATACGAAGAAATTGGTGGCCTACTTACATTCGGTATTCCGTCTTTCAAATTAGAGAAAGATGTAATCAAGCTACGCCGCCAAATCTTTACCGAGATGGGTGTTGAGTTCGTACTTAACACAGAAATTGGTAAAGACATCCAGTTCCAGGATTTGCTTGATAAATACGATGCAGTATTTCTGGGCATGGGAACGTACAAGTCGATGCAAGGTGGTTTCGATAACGAACACGTTGAAGGCGTATATGATGCACTTCCTTTCCTTATCGCCAACACCAACCGCGTAATGGGCCTTGAAAAAGATCCTGCTGATTTTGTTGATATGAAAGGCAAGCGTGTGGTTGTGCTAGGTGGTGGTGATACCACCATGGACTGTGTACGCACCTCAGTTCGTCAAGACGCTGCGCAAGTAACCTGTGCATATCGTCGTGACGAAGAAAGTATGCCTGGTTCACGCCGCGAAGTTGTTAATGCGAAAGAAGAAGGCGTTGAGTTTAAATTCAACCTACAGCCTCTTGATATAGCCGTTGATGAAAACGGAAAAGCCTGTGGCGTTAAGTTCGTGAAAACTGAAATGGGGCCGCCAGATGTAAATGGTCGTCGCCGCCCTGTTGAAGTAGAGGGTTCAGAGCACGTACTAGAAGCTGACGCGGTAATTATTGCTTTCGGCTTCCAGCCAAGCCCTGCGCCATGGTTTGCTGACTTCGGCATTATGCTTGATGAAAAAGGTCGCGTACGCGCGCCATCTGCTGGCAAATTTGCTTACCAGACCTCTCACCCGCAAGTCTTTGCCGGTGGCGATATGGTACGTGGTAGTGACTTGGTTGTTACTGCTATCGACGAAGGCCGTAAAGCCGCAGAAGGGATTATGGACTATATTGGCGTTTAACCTTCGCTAACTAAGGCCTATTGTCCATTCACGAAAAGCTCGATAGTTCTGCTATCGAGCTTTTTTTATGCACACTTCGATAATACGGAAAACGCTAAAAGTATACGTTAATAGACCAAGGTTTAGTTGAAGCGCGAGCGTTACGACTCTACTATCGTTTAAGCAATTAAAGACATCGCACATCGGGTGAAGAATCTATCTATGCAGCATTTAAACATTAAGAAACTTACATTGTGTCTAACATTGGCGATAGCAGCGAGCAATGCCAGCTTAGCTGATACCATTGCTGTTGACGCTTCATTAAATGCGCAAGTTAACAACCAAACTAAGAAACAAAGCGTCAACTCTTCACCTAGTAAGCCAAGCATCATGTCTTGCCCTTCTGATTTTCAGCAAGTTAAGATTTCTGATGATGCAAGACAATGCCAAGCATTTGACGAAAGCAAGACGGCTGTGATGGTTTACCACTCTCCTCGCTCCCCGAGTGAATTACTGAATGTTTACCAAACGGCGCACCCCGCTTTAAAAACTCACACGCCAGTTAGCGGCCGCACGTTGTTATCCTCAGAAGATAAAGGGGTCAGAGTAATAATCAGCCCAGATAATACTGGCTCTCAAGTGGATATTCTTGTTACATCCACAACGAAATAAGCCCTTTTAGCAAGACAACTACGAAATCTACTCATGTTGGCATCTGCTTTGCAAAATCATCAATAACTACTCCACGGTAACAGTGAGTGTCATTTTTATGACGCTTAAACTGCAAACGGAGCCCAAGCTTTTTTCGATATAAACACTTTAGCGGGCTTCTTTATTATGCATTCCGTGGGCTTTAACTATTGAAATTTGCGAGGGTTACGATGGAATTGGCAATTATTCTAATGATGTTACTTATTGTCGTTGCACTGGGTGCCATAAAGTTGTCAGACGGCGGTGTCGCATTTCCATTTAGGCGAAAGCCGCAATTGTTCACCCCCGTTGAGCACTCTTTTTTAAACCTTATCGAACAGGCTATGGGAAGAGAGTTTCGCATAGTGTGCCGTGTGCGTCTTAACGATTTAGTGGCGGTTCGCCAGTCTGCAAATAAAAAGACGGCAAGCCAAGCCATCAGCAGAGCTTCTAGCAGACAGCTCGACTTTGTATTAGTAGATAAACACGACATGAGTCCTGTTCTTGCTATCGACTTAGTTCATAGCCAAGGCAAAGATGGTTATAAATCACAAAAAGACTGGTTTGTAACCGGAGCACTTGATGCTGCCGGCCTTCCTCACGCAAGAATTAAAGTGAAGTCTGGTTATACCGTTGACGATATTCGCGAGTGTTTGGAAAACAAACTCATTCCTTATCGCCGTTTACAGCAAAAAATGGCACAGCTGCCAACGCATAATCCAGAGCCACCAAAGCGCCCGACTCGCCCAGTGCGTTCAAGCAGACCAGCTGCAGCTTAAGACATAACCCAACTTCCCCTGGCCTTTGTTGCTTTGCTATTTTCTTACTCTCAAATAGCGGTAACAGAGGCATTTTTCTGTCAGTTTGCCCGTTTTCCTTATACAATTAATCCATTCGTTAAACTCCCTCAACACCGTCGGTAAAGTTATGAAAAAAATTGGTATTTTAGGTGCAATGGACGAAGAAGTTGCGCTACTTAAAGCGTCACTTTGGAATGTAAAAGAAACCCAGTGGAAGCACCTGACGTTTTACGAAGGTACACTTAACGACATAGAAGTGGTGCTAGTAAAATGCGGTATTGGTAAAGTGGCTGCAGCAATTGCTACTACTGTACTTATCGAACAGTACGCCCCTGATGCTGTTGTCAATACCGGTTCTGCCGGAGGTTTCGACAAGAATCTAAACATCGGTGATTTAGTGATCGCCAGTCACGTTATTCACCATGATGCCGATTTAACCCATTTTGGCTACAAGCTCGGTCAATGCGCAGGTATGCCTGAAAATTTCCGTTGCGATACAAGGTTAATGGAAGCCGCTCGTAGTGCTGCCACAGGCATTACGTCGCTTCAGTCGACAACAGGTTTAATCTGTACGGGCGATGCGTTTATCGGTAGCGACGAAGCTGTAGCAGAACTGCGTGAAAAATTCCCAGACATGAAAGCGGTTGAGATGGAAGGTGCAGCTATAGGTCAAACTTGCCATATGCTCGACACGCCTTTCCTTGTCATTCGTTCATTGTCGGATATTGCAGGAAAAACGTCGTCAGTGAGCTTTAAAGAGTATCTAGACACTGCCGCTAAACACTCAGCACAATTAGTTATGGCAATGATTAAGGCCCTCGCGAAATAAGATGACAGAGGTAATTAGCGACCCGCAATACCAGTCGCTATTCGTACTTTGGCTGGCTATCGCCATTGACGCATTATGGCGCTGGCCCCAAAGTACTCATCCATTAACGCTCATGCGCTACCTCGTTCAGCAAATGGGGCGCAAAGTGGTGCCCTCTCGTGAATACGGTAGGTCTCAGCACTATATTTCAGGCTCATTAGCCGCCCTAGTTCTTCTTGCGCCATTGGTAGTATGTGTTGCCATCTTGGTGTACATGGCCCAATACCCCGTATTCTTTGAGGCGATTATTCTTGTCGCACTGCTCGACTACGGTTACCAGCGTCAACAGTACAAAAAGGTGCTGGCGAGTGTGGGAAGAAATAAAAAATCCCTCGCACGTGAAATGGCGCAAACCATTACTGCACGTCAATGCGATTCACTTTCCGATATAGGAATTGCCAAAGCCGCGATAGAATCGCTATGGCTGAAGTTTCTTTATCTTTATTGCGGCGTCATTTTCTACTTTGTAGTGGCAGGCCCCATAGGCGCACTCATTTATCGATTGCTTTTGCTCACATCTTGGCAGTGGCATTACCGAACCCCTGCAATGACTTTCTTTGCCAAACCCGTACGTAACCTTGTTTACTTACTTAATATGCCGCCCGCGGTCATTGGTGGTCTAGCAACACTACTGGTCAGCCATCCTATTAAAGGGTTTCGCGCCATAAAGCGCTCCCCAGTGAAAGATAAAACGTCGCTACTGCTTGCGCTTATGGGCGGTGTGCTTGATATTAAACTCGGCGGACCAGCAATTTATGCCAACAAGAAGATTCGATACACCCGCGTGGGAGGCGCTAACGAGGTAAAGTACTCTCACATGTTGACAGCCAAAAATACGGTCACTCATGCCATGATTGCGGTTAGCGCCTTTGCATCGTTAGCTATGCTGGCAATGGCCGTAGCCCAATGAAAACAGCAGTTATGATGAAAACCATTTTTTTTGTAATTTTAAGCTATTTACCTCTTCTCACATTTGCTAACTCAGAATCAGATGCCGAGACAAAGCACCTAGCTCATTCAGATCAATTTGCTTCTGCCGATGTTGCACCAAGCTCGGAATCAAGCGCCTTATCAAATTCCGTCGAGCTAAAGATAGTCAGCCTTGCGCCCCACCTTACCGAATGGGCATTTAGTTTGGGCTTAGGCCCTAACCTTGTAGGTGTAAGCGACTATAGCGACTATCCTGACGCCGCGAAAAATATTAAGCGGGTGGCGGATTTTCAAGGTGCCGATATCGCTACCATTGTGGCGTTAGAACCTGATTTAATTCTTGCATGGGATGGAGGCAATAAGCCGCAAGATATCCATAAGCTTTCCTCGATGGGTCTAAACGTATTTAGCAGCAAGGTCGAAAATATCACTGATATAGCCAGCGAAATTAAAAGGCTTGGGGCACTTACAAATACGCAAAAGCAGGCGACCCAGCTCTCCAATGATTTTCTCAACGAACTAGCCGAACTTCGAAGTAAATACGACAAATCCTCGCTTATACCAGTATTTTATTATTCGTGGACTGCTCCACTTATGACCATCGGTCCCAACGCGTGGGGTAACCAACTGCTGAATGTGTGTGGTGCTCAAACATTATTTGCAGACAGTCCTGTAGACTATCCTCAAGTCGCATTAAAAGATGTACTTACTCGCCAACCTCATGCACTCATTGCGGCATCTAAAAGTACGCATTCAGAACTTGAGGTATTCTGGCGTGATCATCGCTCTTTCCTCAAAGCCCCCTTAATTGTTGTTGATCCAGACGTCACCAGTCGGTTTTCATTGCGATTAATAAATGAACTAAAAGTACTCTGTAAAGGTATTAAAGAAAGCGCATAAGCGTTATACTTAAGTCTAGACCTGCTGGGCTGTTTTCAATTGATACACACCGACTTGGCTCAACTTAAGCGCCTTTGTGTAACAGAATAAGAGCAGGTTCTAATCTTCTATAAAAAGGTAAGAGTTTTTATTCATGCGGATTGTTGTTGCGGGTTTTCTAGTTGTTATCAGTGTTGCATTGTTTGTGTCGCTTCAGTGCACAGCGAAAGCGACCGCGCAAGCCTCTGTTGCCGCATCACCATACCTTATCGAGCGAGTTGCAAACAACGACTGGCTCCTTATTGATGTTCGCTCTCCGCAAGAATTCGCCGATGGTCACATTCCTGGCGCAGTAAATATGCCCCATGAAAATATCAATGACTACCTTAGCGAATTAGAAGGCCACAAAAACAAGCCCATTATCATTTATTGTCGTTCAGGCAGAAGAGCCAAACTGGCAATGAAAGTATTGGAAGAACTCGATTTTTCTGAAGTCATGCATTTAGAAGGCGATATGTTAGGCTGGAGTGCCGCTGGCATGACAGTTGACCGAATGTAGACTCAATATTCCGCCTTCTCCTTCGTATTAGTCTTTGGCACTAAAGATGTTGTAAGTTTGACCTCTTGGCTGATTACTGTGTGTAACTGAGCCCCTGTGATACACTCTTTTTACTCGACGATTGTATGAAACACCCATGAAAATAGATATTGCTACTCCGGCCATGTTATTTCCGGCGATTTCTTTATTGCTTCTAGCCTATACCAATCGCTTTTTAACGCTTGCAACTATTATCCGAAACTTTTCAAAAGAAGAGAGAGATGAGAATACTCAAGCACAAATAAAAAACCTTCGATTACGTATTCAACTTATTAAGCGAATGCAAATAGCAGGTGTGGGTAGTTTTTTTCTTTGTGTAGTATCCATGCTAGCGATATACCTCACCTATCAACAGGTAGGAAACTGGGTGTTTGCTGCAAGTTTAGTATCACTTCTGTATTCACTATGGATGTCGGTAAGAGAAATATTGATATCAGTTGAAGCCTTGGATGTGCACCTTGACGGGATGAAAAACGCCCCGCGTAAAGAAAAAGTATGAAGCCCACAAATCATTTGAGCCACATAATTCAAAGTGATATCAGCTACGAGTCTCTAGCGCCTGAGTTTTTTGCAGGGGTGATTGCTCTTGGTAATCACGTGCACGGAGATAACTACCTAACCAACGAGCTACTTGCTGATTACTATGCAAAGAGCTTTGTTGGCAATACTAATGCTAGCTGGGTAGCCCTATACAAAAAAAAGGTTGTTGGTTTCAGGCTAACCTTTGCGCATACACAATGGGAAGCAGATGAGTGGTGCAGCCCTTCCCTTTGGCCAGTAGATCCAAATACCGTATGTTATTTCAAATGTAATACGGTAGACCCCGCAATGCAGGGCTGTGGAATTGGCAGCAGACTATTAAGTAAATCGATTGAATGTGCGCAAATTCAAGGCGCAGAAGCGGGTTTAGCACATATTTGGTTGGCAAGCCCTGGCAACAGCGCATTTAAGTACTTCACTAAAAATGGGGGGCAGCTTATAAAGAAGCATCCCAATAAATGGCGCTACGCATCTATTCACGAAGGCTACGATTGCCCTGTATGCGAGGGTTATTGCGAGTGTGAAGGTGCGGAAATGCTACTTCAATTTCAAGCCCCATAAGTACGCCAAAGGTAAAAACGTTTTTATTCTATGACCTACGATCCTCTTATTTCACGCGGCGTTTCATCAATGTTACCCGCGGCAAACAGCTACTGGCATGCCACACACAAACCACCAACACTGCCGCCTTTAAACAAGAAGGTAAACACTGAGTACCTCGTCATTGGTGGTGGTTATACCGGTCTTTCAGCTGCCATCACACTTGCTCAAGCGAAACAAGAAGTCACGCTACTTGATGCGAATTCACCGGGATTTGGCTGTGCGGGCCGTAACGGGGGCTTTATCCTCTCGGGTAGCGGCCGATTGAGCTTAAGCGCCATAGAGGACAAGTGGGGTCGTGACACCGCCAAAGCTATGCAGGGCGAGTTTGATGGCGCGGTACACCTGCTTAAACAACGTATTGCAGACTTTGATATTCAGGTCGATTTGGTAGAAGGACCCTATTTAAAACTGGCGCATAACCCAAAGCAAGCCGAACTACTCCGTGCCAGTGCTAAGCATCTTGAGTCACACTTCAACGTACCGAGCTCTCCACTTAGTGAAAAAGACCTTATTGCGCGCTTTGGTATTGAAGGGGCGTATGGTGGCGTTGAGCTAAAGGGTGCATGCTTACACCCTTTAAAATTAGTAAGCGAATATGCAAGAGTAGCAAAGAAGCTTGGAGCAACGCTTTTTTACGACTCGCCAGCCATTCGCATTGAAAAGCACAAGACCGGATATGTTGTCGCAACACCCAGCGGGTCAGTTTCGGCCAAACACATACTCATTGCTACTAATGCTTATACCCCTAAGCGCTTTCATGACAGCGTAGACAATAAGCAATTTCCTGTTCAGTCGAGCATTTTTGTCACTGCGCCATTGAGTAGC
The DNA here is from genome assembly GCF_022348305.1 of Alteromonas sp. MmMcT2-2. Classification (NCBI taxonomy): domain Bacteria; kingdom Pseudomonadati; phylum Pseudomonadota; class Gammaproteobacteria; order Alteromonadales; family Alteromonadaceae; genus Alteromonas; species Alteromonas sp. MmMcT2-2. The sequence goes on along the minus strand of NZ_JAKRFA010000006.1, from coordinate 67,370 downwards.
GAACAGCGCGCAAAGTCTGGCCTAACCACGCCAATGAGCTTTATGGATACACGGATGATGAAATACTACTACCGTGTTTTGCCAGATGGCAGATTATTATTCGGCGGTCGTGGTGCCGTAAAAGGTAAAGATGCAGATAACGCGTCAGAGAAACAGCGACTATACCGCGCGATGCTTAATAGTTTCCCTTCACTTAGCGGTATCGCCATGGATTATTTTTGGAGTGGTTGGGTAAGTGTATCGTTAGACAGTATGCCCCGAATTTTCATCGACAATGAGGTAAGCGGCAACAAATTAAACCGCTCTAGCGGTAATATCGGTTACGCCATGGGGTATTGCGGTTCGGGCGTATCTTTTGCCGCGTTTGCAGGGCAACGACTTGCTCAACGTATGATGGGTAGCAATGACGTCGATTTATCGCTTCCCCTTTATCGTTCTCCTTTGAAAACCTACCCCTTTGCGAAAGCAAGGAGACTGGCACTGCATGGTTTGTACCAATGGGCGAAAATAGCAGAACGCTAGTAATGGTTATAAATTACGATTCACCTTAAAGTTAAGCATTGCATGCTGTCTATAAATTAGGCTATTTTAGGTATCTATTCTTTGACGGAGTCACCTCATGTCATATATCGATGCCTTTGCTGTAGCCGTTCCCACTGAAAATAAAGCGTTATACATAGAGCACGCCAAACTCGCCGGCGATATTTTTAAAGAGTATGGTGCGACGAAAGTACTTGAAGCTTGGGGTGACGATGTCCCTGAAGGGGAAGTCACGTCTTTCCCGATGGCTGTTAAAGCCAAAGAAAATGAAACCGTGGTGTTTTCCATTGCATTTTGGCCTTCAAAAGAAGTACGTGATACTGCTTGGAAAAAGGTGATGGAAGATCCTAGAATGCAGGAAAACGAAAACCCCATGCCTTTCGACGGCAAGCGCCTTATTTATGGGGGCTTCGTACCTATTCTTGAATTATAAAAGTAAAAAAAAGCCCGCTAAACTAAGCGGGCTTTCGAAAACTATCAGAAAAACATTAGGCTAGTGTAATACGCGCAAACTTGCGTTTACCCACCTGATACACATTTTCACCTTTTTCGGTGATTACTAAGCGGGTGTCTTCCACTTTATCGCCGTTAATTTTAACTGCGCCTTGCTTAATCATGCGCATAGCATCTGAAGTCGAACCTACAAGGTTAGCTTCTTTCAACAAATTACCAATGGCAATACCTTCATCACTTAATGCAATTTCAAGCTCGGGCATGTCGTCAGGAATAGCGTTTTTCTGGAAACGTTGAATAAAGTCCTGATGCGCGCCTTCTGCCGCTGCGTCGTCATGGAAGCGTGCAATAATTTCTTTCGCCAGCATGATTTTAATATCACGTGGGTTTTCACCGTTAGCAACGCGAGTTTTAAGCTCAGCAATCTCTTCTAGCGGTCGGAAGCTTAGAAGGTCATAGTAACGCCACATCAAATCATCAGAAATAGACATCACTTTACCAAACATATCGTTTGGCGCATCTGTAATACCAATGTAGTTGTTCAAAGACTTAGACATCTTCTGAACGCCGTCTAGACCTTCTAGAAGCGGAACCATTACAATAGATTGCTGCTTTTGGCCTTGCTCTTTTTGAAGCTCACGACCCATTAGCAAGTTAAAGCGCTGATCAGTACCACCTAATTCAACGTCTGACTCTAGCGCAACAGAATCCCAACCTTGCACTAACGGATACAGAAACTCGTGAATAGCAATTGGCTGACCGTTGTTATAACGCTTTTTAAAGTCATCGCGCTCAAGCATACGTGCAACGGTCTGACTTGCAGCGAGTTTGATCATGCCCGCCGCACCAAGGTCGTCCATCCACTCTGAGTTAAAACGTATTTCCGTTTTATCTTCATCAAGGATCTTGAACACCTGTTCTTGATACGTTTTCGCGTTCTCTAATACCTGTTCTTTACTTAAAGGCTTGCGTGTTACATTTTTACCTGTAGGATCGCCAATTAGGCCAGTAAAATCGCCAATAAGAAAAACAACTTTGTGGCCTAGTTGCTGGAATGTACGCAACTTGTTGATCAACACAGTGTGACCAAGATGCAGATCAGGCGCAGTTGGATCAAAACCCGCTTTGATGGTTAGGGTTTTGCCGGATTTTAGTTTTTCAATTAAATCCTCTTCGGGGAGTATTTCATCAACGCCCCGTTTAATCTCAGCTAGCGCTGTTTGCCAATCTTTCATTTGTACGTCACACTCTTAAAAAAACTGTATATTCAATATTGGCGGGCATTTTACGCGTACAACGGAACCATTAAAAGGTTTGCGCGTCAAAAAACGGATTACAAACAGTCATGTTGTTAAACCCAACAGTTTTTAATGTGGGATTAGAGTGCTGAATTATCGTGGACTGTATTCAGTAATCTCAAGAAATAGTCTTCATGATAAGAGCTATTGGGTGTAACAATTTGCGCTAACAATATAATGAGAAAAGTTGCATTTTTAAGCAACGTATGTGAAATAGTGTTGTGCACATAACATTTCTCAGGTGGGCAGTAGTATGAGAAAGAAATTAGACGCTTCTAAAGCGCTAAATTTATTTAAAAAATTACCGAAACAGCACAGAACTGGGTTAGCAGTAGCTAGCTTATTTCTGGGTGGGCTTATTCTTTTTCCAAGTGAACCAGTAGAAGCCAGTCGCCATCAAGAAGCACACATTCTGGATGCGGGTGTCCGCTATCCGGTGGAGCTTCATATTGCGCCGTCAACCAACGTATTTTCTGGTGAAGAAGAATCTTCATGGCAGACGTACAAGGTGCGCAGTGGCGATACATTAGCAAAGCTTTTTAAGCGTGCTGGCTTCACTTCGCGTGACGTATATAACGTGACGCAGGCAGGAGAGCTAACAAAAACGCTGGTTACTTTATTGCCCGGCGATGAACTATCGTTTAAAGCGAATAAAGACGGCAGCTTCGGCGAGCTAAAGTACAAATTGTCTTCGACTGAAACCCTGTTTGTACGTCCAGAATCGTCGGATGAGAACAGCGCCTTAACCGCTGAGCTTGAAAAGCGAGATGTAGACATTCGCTACAACTTCGCCCAAGGTGAAATTCACTCAAGCTTTTGGAACGCCGCCAGTGATGCAGGCTTAACCAGCAACCAAATTATGAATTTGGCGGGTATTTTCGGCTGGGATATCGACTTCGCCATTGAGATCCGTTCTGGCGATACGTTCAACGTAGTATTCGAAGAGCAATACATCGACGGTGAATTTGTCGGTTACGGCGACATCGTAGCAGCGGAATTTACTAACCAAGGCGAGCATTTTAGCGCTATTCTTCACGAAGATGGCACATACTACACGCCTGAAGGGCGCAGTATGCGTAAGAGCTTCCTGCGTGCGCCAGTGAATTTTAGATATGTAAGCTCTAACTTCACAAAAGCTCGCTTCCACCCCGTGCAAAAGCGTTGGAAAGCGCACCGCGGTACAGATTACGTTGCTGCAGTTGGTACGCCAATTATGGCTGCGGGTGACGGTAAAGTAATTAAAGCGGGATACGATAAATATAACGGTCACCATGTTTTCATTCAGCATGGCGAGAAATACACGACCAAATATCTTCACTTTAAGAAGCGTGCTGTGAAAGTGGGAGATACGGTTAAGCAAGGCCAAACCGTGGGCTATTTAGGTAGTTCAGGTATGGTTACTGGCGCCCATCTTCACTACGAGTTCTTAGTGGATGGTGTTCACCGAAACCCTCGTACGGTAGAGCTACCGAAGGCGCTTCCTATTGCTAAGGAAGAGAGAGAAAGATTTATGGAAATTGCCGCAATACGCCAAGAGCAGCTAGATAATAACAAGCGCATTATGCTTGCAATGAAATAGCGACGACTAAATGGCAAAATATATTGGCCTGATGTCAGGTACTAGCATGGACGGCGTCGACGCCGTCCTGTGCGACATCTCGCAAACGTCTTGCACCACCCTCGCCGCCCATTCAATTCCTTATTCTGCCGAATTACTTACTGCACTCAATGCACTTTGTAGTGAAGGTCCTGATGAACTTAATAGTTTGGCCATCGCTGATAGACTGGTTGCTGAAACCTTTGCAAAGGTCACCTTAGCGCTGCTTGAGAAAAACAACCTACATCCTTCGGATATTACGGCTATTGGCTCGCACGGCCAAACCATACGTCACCACCCGAATTCCGATGTATTGTCAGCACACTTTGCAGAATCATCCATACGCGGCTTCACCTGTCAGATAGGCGATCCTAATACCATCGCTGTTCTTACCGGCATTGATGTTATTGCCGACTTTAGGCGCAAAGATATTGCCCTTGGTGGTCAAGGAGCTCCCTTAGTGCCAGCTTTTCACAATGCAGTATTTGCCAGTGAAGATAAACACCGGGCACTCGTTAACATTGGCGGTATAGCAAACGTTTCACTGCTTGCGCCAAAACAAGAAGCTTCGCCACCTAAAGGGTTTGATACCGGACCCGGTAACACCTTGATGGATCAGTGGATAAGCCTTCATTTAAATAAAAGCTTTGATGAAGACGGAGCATGGGCTGCATCAGGGCATTGTCACTCAGGTCTGTTAGACAGGCTCTTATTGGATGATTACTTCGCTTTGCCTGCGCCTAAAAGTACTGGTAGAGAGTATTTCAATATCAATTGGTTAAGTAATGCGCTTGCCAATTACTTCCCTTCTAGTGCTGAGCTGCAAAGCGAAGAAAAGAACAATAATTTAGCCCCTAAAGACGTGCAAGCTACCCTACTTTCGCTAACAGGTAGCACTATCGCTCAGGAAATTGTGAAGCATTTTCCTAAAACAAATAGAGAAGGCGCAAAAAGCGAAGTTATAGTGTGTGGCGGTGGCGCTTTCAATAAAGCATTAATGCATAACTTGAGCAATGCGTTAAGCGATTATGTAGTAACAGACAGCCATGCTCTGGGCATCCATCCACAGCACGTTGAAGGCGCAGCATTTGCGTGGTTTGCACATGCGTATGTGAATGATATTCCAGGCAATGTGCCTGTAGTCACAGGGGCTTCGAAAGCCACGGTACTCGGAGCGTTATATAAAAAAGCGTAAGGGCGACAGGCTATCGCCCTCAAACGCTTTATTGGTTCTGTTTATAAAAGCAACGTCGCCACCTTAACTTGCCGTAACAAACATATTCGCCATCACCAATACCAGCGCGTAACCCACGCTATACGCTGCAAGAAGAAGCAACACGAACTTGCCGTATTTGGCGAACGTCAGGCCCTTTACCTTACTCATGGTAACAATACCTGCTGATGAGCCAATAATAAGTAACGAGCCCCCCACGCCTACTGCATACGTGAACGCCATCCACTCAGCTGTCGACATGGCAATGTCCGCTTTTAACAACGCAGCAGTTAATGGCACATTATCTATCATGGAAGACAACACCCCCATCACAAAGTTGGCTCCTGTTGTAGGCATTACGCTATATACATGTAAAAGTGCGCCCAATGCGTCAATGTGATCGAGCATACCGACAAGCAGCAACACCCCAAGGAAAAACAGCAGCGTGTCGAATTCTATTAGGCGAATATAGTCCAAGATAGGATCATCATATTTTTCTTCTCCCATAAAGGTTGCCACTAAAAACATAACCGCCATACCCGCTAAAAACGAAAGCATAGGTGGAATAGCAAAAAGCACATTGGCAATTAACGTCAGTACAATAGTGGACAGGAATATTCCCGCAATTACGTAATCAACCGGCCTGAGTTCATGACGTGTTTTTTTAATTTTAACCTCCCCCTTCATACCTATACTCAACAGTAACGCTAGAAATAGTACTGCTGTGAGTGAAGGAATAACGAGTAAGAGCAGCTGAGTTATAGTGACCTTATCATCCAAGAAAATCATAAGAGTGGTGACATCCCCGGTTATTAGCGACACGCCCCCAGAGTTCACCGCAAACACCACTAGCACGGCAAATCGCATGGTTTGGTTAAAGGGCAAACCCAAGGATAAAACCATGGCAATAGACACCAAGGTCGCTGTGATGTTGTCAGCTAGCGAGGAGAAGCAAAAACTAAAAATAGCGGTGAAGAATATAAGTTTTTTGAGGGTTATTTTTTTCGGCATGATAATGTTTAACATGTTTTCAATCATGCCTTTGCGGTTAAGGTAAGCAACGAAAGTCATTGCCGCTACAAGGAATAACCAGAGGGTGGATATTTCGCTTATATTTTCTATGAGGTGTTCATTGAGCTCTGCTAGGTGAGGGCCCCTATTCGCATCTATGAAAAGAAGGATCCATGCGAATGTTCCGAAAAATAATGTGGTTTTGGCTTTATTCACGTGTAGCACTTCTTCAAATACCACACCCAATAATGCCATTACCGCTATGCCAATGAGCACATAGTCCAGCATACGTTTTACTCCCAAATTGTCAGGGGTGAATTATACGATTGCTGTTCATGCTTTAGCAGGTGTTCTGCGCTATACAAGGGGAAAAATCAGTTATATTCAACATGCACTAAACTGATGAAAATACGGTGAAAAAATGCTGTTAACTAATTGAGTGCATTCCTCAAAAAAGTGGAATACATAACGTATTCAATATACAAAAAAGGCCAGTGATAGAATCACTGGCCCCGTACACGTTTCTGAAGAAATACTATTTAGCTATTCCCATTTCCATCTTTTTAAGGGCATCTGCGTCTATTTCGGACTGAGGCTTAGCGCTGCTCTTTTTGGCGCGCATGTCGAAGTAGCCATAGCCACCTACTAGCAAGAAGCAAATAGCTGGAACAATATATGACACAACAACACCTGCGCTATCAATAATGGCGGCTTGGAACAGCGGCATAATAGCTCCACCAAGAATGGCCATTACAAGGCCTGCTGCGCCTAGCTTGGTGTCTTCCCCCAGACCTTCAAGCGCAATGCCGTAAATCGTTGGAAACATGAGTGACAAACAGGCAGAGATAGATACCAATGCGATTACGCCTGCTAAATTAGGAGACTGTGTCATGAAGATACATAGCGCCATGGCAATCAGTGACATGATCATTAGCAGTCTAGCTGGATAGAGGTACTGCATAACCCACGTCATCACGAAACGAGAAATTAGAAATACAATCATGCTGTATTGTAAAATTTCACCACCACTCACTTCGTTGCCACCTGTCGCTTTCATTGCATATTGGATGGTGAAGGTCCACACGCACGTTTGTGCTCCGACATTAAAAAACTGAGCCAATACGCCAAACCGATAATGCTTGTTGGCTACTAACCGCTTAAGCGAAGCGCCCAACTTAACGTCTTCCACACTAGACTCAACCGATTCTTGAATTGGCGCTTTGATCAGGAAGATTGCAACCCAAACCAAAACGAGTACACATGCCATACCTACATAAGGAAGCATTACCGCATCAAGCTCAGCCCCTATCACGTTTTTAAGCTCGCTTACCGACATGGCGGCACGCTCTTGTGCAGATGCCTGATTCAGGTTTGGCAATATAAGCGTTGCAGCCAAAAACACACCTAAATTAGTACCAACGGGATTAAATGCTTGAGCTAAATTTAAACGGCGTGTCGCACTTTTTTGATTTCCCATCGCCATGACGTAAGGGTTCGCCGACGTTTCCAGAATGGATAATCCACCAGCCAATACAAAAAGTGCAGCAAGGAAAAAACCGTAAGTCATGGTTTGACTGGCTGGATAAAACAGAAATGCCCCCGCGGCCGCGCAGCCCAGTCCGGTCAATACACCTGTTTTATAAGAAAAGCGCTTGTTGATAAAAGCAGCAGGAATGGCTAAGCAAAAATACGCGCCATAATAGGCAAATTGAACCAATGCCGATTGCAAAGACGACATGGTAAATATTTTACTAAATACCTTTACCAAAGGGTCTGTCATGTTCGCAGCCACACCCCATGCAGCAAAGCAAATCGTTAACAATACAAAGGGAATCAATGTGTCTTTGGAAACCAAAGGGGCGTTGTTTTTCATAAGAACGGCCTTTCGCTTGTAAAAAATTAGTTAACCAATTTAAGCATTGCTCTTTACCCCTGTCAATAAATCAATTTGATTTACTTATTTCAAATTGCGTTAAAAATTAGACTTTATATGTAGACGACCGTTAACAGACAATGCGTGACTATTATCAAACGGATAAAACCTCCTTTAAAAATTTCTTAATAGACAATTACATAACCAATATAGCAAGCCTTGCAGAGAGCTTTCTACTCACCTTGAAATATCGCCATCGCATCTCCCAACTATTAACGAAAAACACACAAATATAGCAAAAGAAATAAATAAACAAGGTTGATTTAATAACAAAGGTTAGTTAGATTTCGTTCAAAACATGCATATGTTAACGCGTTGTAACGTTGGCTAACTCTGATTTATCTCGCGTCAACAAGGAGTTAGCAACAAATGCGTAGATGTCATCAGTCACACGCTTATAACAAGCTGCGGTTGATAAACATTTTTAATTGAGTGAATAATGATGAAAACACCTACAGTTACCCGTCGCTTTTCTGGATGTAAGATAGGCTTGCAAATAGCGCTCCTCGCAAGCGCCGCCATTGTTGCCGCCACTGCGTCAGCATCACAAAGTAAGTTTCAAGACGCGTTTGACTTTCAAGCAAGTTATACGGGTGAGTCAGCCACCAATATTGACGGTGGTGAACGCAGAGGCAGTGCCTATGCTGGTCAGCTCTTTGTAGGTGGGGAATTAGATTTAAATACGCTAGCGGGCTGGAAAGACACCAAAATCTATATTGCCATGACAAACCGACACGGCAAAAACTTAGCCGAGCACTACATTGGGAACAGTACGTCCGTACAAGAAATCTTTGGCGGCCAAAATACCCGTCTTGCACGGTTTACGATTTCTTCCTCGTTTTTAGATGGCGATTTAGAACTGGAAGGTGGCCGCACAGTAGCGAATATCAGCTTTTTAGGCTCTGAACTTTGTCAATATTTTCAAACCAATGCTGCTTGTGGGAACCCAACCTTTGTATTTAGAACCAGTAACTTTACTTGGTGGCCGGTTTCGAGTTGGGGTGGCCATGCGAAATACTGGCTTTCGCAAAAAACATACTTTCATACCGGCGTCTATGAAGATAACACCAGTCATCAAGACTTAGGCGATCACGGCTTCGATTGGGCGACTAATGAGGCTACAGGTGTTGTTGTGCCCTTCACTCTGGGATATCAAACTACGTGGGACAATGACGAACTTCCAAGACGCTACGAAATTGGCGGTTGGTACGATGGCGCAGACTACACCGACCCAGTCTTTGATGAGGACGGCAACTATGCGGCGCAGTCAGGCAATGATTACGCTGTTAGAAACGGTCGTTCGGGTATATTCGCACGTTTTGAACAAACTGTTACTCGTCCTAACCCACTTACGAAAGAAGGGTTAACACTATTCGGTGCCGTGCTAACCGGTACTTCGGGCGAGCTGATTGAAGACTACTATATAAAAGCGGGCTTTGTATTGCGAGGCACACTGGCCTCACGCCCTGACGATACCATTGGCTTCGTATTTACCCGTCAACAGTACAGTGACGAAGCGCTAGAGGATCAGCGTATATTAAGAAACATAAACGGCGGGGTTGGTACACCAGCAAGCAGCCAAACCATGTTAGAGCTAAGTTATGGTTATCAACTCAATGACCACGTAAGAATTCAGCCGAACGTTCACTACATTATCAACCCCGACCAATTCGCACAGCGCGACAGAGTCATGGCACTTGATGATGCGATTGTTCTGGGCCTAAGGTTCGACGTAAACCTAGCGGCTTTGATACTTTAAATCTCCCTGCAATACACTTTACAGCGCCTTCGGGCGCTTTTTTTCAAACCGATGCCATTCCCTGCCGTTGTGTTTAATTAGTTTCAAGGACAACTTTCTACCAATCCAACTTCTCGCTATCTCTGTATTCACTACTATCTTATAGCGTTTTGAGCACCAATACGCTTAGCGCTTCAACATCAATCTATTCTACGTTGAATAAGGAATAAGAATGACAGACTCAGTACTTTTTAGCTCGTTTGATTGGGCAGAGAATACATTGCAAAACCGCATGGTATTAGCCCCTATGACGAGAGGTAGAGCTGGCGCCGACCGCATACCCAATAAAATTATGGGCGATCACTATGTACAACGCGCAGATGCAGGGCTCATTATTACTGAAGCAACGGCCATTTCAGAAGAAGGCATAGGCTGGGTTGATACCCCTGGAATTTATACCGACAAAATGGTCGAGGGCTGGCGCTCGGTGGTCAATAGAGTGCACGAGGCAGGGGGAAAAATCGTTTTGCAGCTCTGGCATACTGGACGCGCATCACACAGCGATTTCCACAATGGAAATTTGCCCCTGTCTGCATCAGCAATAAAAATTGAAGGGGACGAAATTCACACGCCTAAAGGCAAGAAGCCCTACGAAGTGCCGAAGGCGATGACCTTTGACGATATAAAACGCACAGTGCAAGACTACAAAAAAGCGGCCGTTAACGCCAAGGCAGCCGGATTCGACGGTGTCGAAGTTCATGCTGCAAATGGCTATCTCATCAATCAATTTTTGGATAGCCGCAGCAATCAGCGCACCGATAATTATGGTGGTAGTGTCGATAACCGCTACCGCTTTTTGGCCGAGGTGATGGACGCAGTGTTGAGCGTGTGGGATAAAGAGCACGTTGGCGTGAGATTATCGCCAAACGGTGTATTTAACGATATGGGGGCCGATGATTTTCGTGAAACCTTTACCTTTGTTGCCCAACAGCTAAACAAATTGGAGATAGGTTATTTACACGTAATGGATGGCTTGGCCTTTGGCTTCCATGAACGAGGCGAAGCCATGACCCTTGCTGAATTTAGAGCACTATTCGACGGTATGATCATTGGAAACTGTGGCTACACCAAAGAAGAAGCCGAGAAACGTTTATCTGATGGCGATGGTGACATGATTGCGTTTGGAAGACCTTGGATCACGAATCCAGATCTTCCGACACGATTTAAGCATAATTACCCTCTCGAGTCCTTTGACGATCCATCGTCGTGGTACGGAGGTGGTGTTGAAGGCTACAACGATTTTGAAACCTACCGCGAGAAGAGTGGGAAGGACGCGATGACTTCGCTGACCTGATTGTCTTTGGGCAGAGCCTAGCGCTCTGCCCTTTTCAAAAGCGTTATTTGAAATAACACGATGCGTAATGCTAACGCGTTCTCACTATTTAAATATGGCCTTAGTTAAACGACTTTTTCTTAGCGGCTAATACGGCAAGTTTTTCTAGGCACGACATCCACGCGTAGTTGTGCTGATCGCACTCTTGCTTATTGAGAAAGCCTTGCTGAATGAGAACCAACCTTACATTCCCCTCTTCAGTCTTTTCGAAGTGAATGTCCACTGATGTCATCACCGACTCTTCCATATCATCTTCCCACGCCCAAGAGAACGACAGCTGCTCGTTCGCTAAAATAGTCACGTACTCACCAGTCAATGACATTTCAATACCGCTGGGATCCATCATCTTTATGCGATAGCGACCGCCTTCCTTGAAATCACTCATGATTTGTGTGACCGAACAATCGCCCGGCGCAAACCACTCACTAAGATATTCAGGCTCGTGAAATGCTGCAAAAACAAAGGGCAATGATGCATCTAGCGTTACATCAATTTTAAACTCGTGCATAAGGCTGCCTTAGATATTCTTTGACGTTAAAGATCTGTGTCTATCTTACCTTATAACAAAAGTTAGGCGCTCTAGCGTCATTTACCTTTGCTATAAATAAAAAAATCCCGAGCCCGCGTAAGGAAAGGCCCGGGAGAAGGAGAACATCCTCAATATTTTTTATCGACAGCTCAAAGCAACTTCTTGAGCTAAAAAATGAACCTACGCACCTTTCATCAGTGAATCCATACTGGCCTTGCTGCCAAAGTGCTGTGAACTTACTCTTTCACTTACCGACAAATACAGATTGTCGATGTCGGCATTTGCCATAAACTTTTCACAAAATCCTGGAACATGAGGCTCGATAAAATGTTTGGCGGCTAGCATAAAGTGGGCAATGAGCTGTTTAACGTTGTCGGTACCCATGGCGATACGCATAGTGGTCAGTTCTATCCCTGCTTTCTTCTGCTCGTCTGAGCTGAGCTCAGAGTGAGAGGTCAGCGCCGGGCATAAAATTATCGTATTATTCTGGCCAATACTCACTTGGTGGCTGAATGCAGGCTCTAGGGCATCGAAGAACCGCACAAATACATCGCGAGGCAGGTTTGCCGGCGCCATATCAACCGTGAATAAAGTACACGGCCAGCCGTGTGTATGCTGCTTTTCACGCAAACCGGCATTACTGTGTTCAGGCAGTGCGTGACAGTTAACGCGAATTTGATCGTGGGCATTCAAAAATGCAGTAAACACTTGCGTATTGATGACCTTGGTCATCATGCGCTGCTCTAAGGTCTTCATGCCGTTTAATACATCAAAGGCCTTTTCAGAATCTAAGAACGCACCTTTGATGTAGTACACATCCCAAAACATGGTCTGTGACCAATCAACACCATTTGCTGAACTGCCTTTTGGCTGGAACATGCGGTGCCCTTCGCCAATAACTACGCCTGCTGTGGTAGCACCGCTACCACACAAATCTTTAGTGTAGCTGTGGATCACATAGTCAGGTCGTGCAGCTTTGTTTTTATGCTGAAGTGGCTGGTGCAGTACAGGTGTCGCAAGGGTGGAGTCCAACATCACCAACGCATCTTGTGCATGCGCTAATTCACAGATCCCAGGCACATCCAATACGTAACCATGTGGGTTACAAGGCGACTCTAAATACACGTGCATTTTCGCACCATTGCTTAAGCGCGACGCATGTTCAGTTTTAGTTTGCTGCATGAACTCTGCAAAGCTCTGTGCGTCATAACCGTCAAACCACGCGATCTGTATGTCCATTCGGTTGCTGCGGGCGAAATAATCATGAAGTAGCTGGTACACTCCGCCGTACACGTTCCTCGAAACAATCAGTACATCGCCATGACTAAGAACATTTGATAAACACGCATCAATGGCAGCCATGCCCGAGTTGAAGTTCCAGGCTAGATATTCGGCAGCGTAAGGACCCGCTTCCATATCCACAATGGCGTTAGCAAGGGAAATATTCGTTGGGTTCAACAGACGTGAATAAATTTGGTGAGTAAATTCTTTGCCTTGAAACGCGTCGTCGACCCATTCAGTACAGGCATACACATAAGTCGCTGTTCTTACCACCACCGGTGTTGCAGAAAAAAGTGCCGTGACATTGTCGAACAGTGGATAGTGCCCTTGCGAGCCATTGCCACTCGACAAACTTTGGTACGTGGCACGAAATGGGTTTTGCAACGTATCCAGTATCTTCGCAATTTGAAAAGACAGAAACTTTTTAGCGTTGAAATAAGCCAGTCTGTCTTCTTTATCAAGTCCTTGTAGCGTATTACTCGTAATATCCCATAGCTGCATAACGCTGGCTTGAGCACCATATAAGTGATGAGCGGTGTTGGCGAGTGCCCTACCGTAGTCGCTCTCAGCATTTATACCGAAATGAGATAATTGTTCCTCAACTAAAGCCTGCGTTGTTTCGGCTTGGGTCGTGTTACGCTTAGGTGAAAGCACCTTAGCGTGCGTTACATCAACATCTGTTGAGTTTTGGAATTTGTTTTCTGACTGCATAGCGATTCCGTTGCAAATTGACTTCAGGTGCATGTACATGACACCAATACTGTTTACAAAAATGTAAAACTTAAATCACATTTTTAGAACAATTGGCATTACGATTGTGCAGTCAGACAGAGGAAAGAAAAGTTTACTTTAGGAGTGTTAAGCAAATGACAGCAAGGAGTTCAAAGAGGATTGAACTGACTATTTTAAGCGATGAGGCGAATGATATTGCCGAAGCGATTCGCCAAAGAATAGCAGATAATAACGACTTCATAGGCGCTGATGGCCACCCGCTTTTAACGCTTAAACAAATTGCTCAATGCCCTGAAGATGTAAATTCAGAAGCCGTTACGGTACTGCTTGCAGACCCCGACCTTGCGTCTCGAATTATTGATACATGTTCAGCACTCACCTGGTGTCAGTCTACCTGGGCAGGCAATGCTCCCCTTCTAAATGCCGATAAGAAGAACTACATACTTACCGGACTAAAGGGAATTTTCGGTAAACTCATGAGAGAGTATGTTTTTGCTTACTTGCTTGGGCATGCCAGAAACGTAAAGGCTTTTGAGCAAAACCAGCGTGCCGCCCAGCCAATTTGGGAAGCATCAAAGCGTATGCCGCTAAATGGACAAACACTTGGCATTGCTGGACTGGGCAGTATTGGGCAAGCATTGATTCCCGTTGCTCACGCATTGGGTATGAGCGTTGTGGGTTTAACCCGAAGCGGGCAAGCAGTAAAAGGTGCCGATGCTGTTTATACACCCGACACTATCGAAGCGTTTGCCAGAGCATGTGACCACGTGGTGAATTTAATGCCCGACACGCCATCTACGCAAAACATGCTTTCTCACGAATTTTTTAGTGCGCTGAAACCCCACAGTGTATTTATTAACGCAGGGCGAGGCAGTGCGGTTGACGACGATGCGCTCTTGCAAGCTTTAGACAACGGCGCATTGGCCCATGCAGTATTGGACGTCTTTCGTAACGAGCCTCTCGACCCCGCTCATTCGTTTTGGCAGCACCCTCGTATTTCAGTAACCGCTCACACTGCAGCGGAATCACAGCCAAGCGACGTAGCCGACGTGTTTTTAGAGAATGCGCTGCGTTACATCAACGGTGAATCGCTTAATTATCAGTTTGATTTTGCAAAGGGCTATTAGTGTTTAAATAGCCCTTCTCGTCATCCATTCAAGGCTAAAATACAGCCTGTCTGTAGCTAGTTACGCTGACGCTTAAATTCTAGGGTCAGTTGCCGTTATCTCAATGCGATCATGGTGCTTTTCATGAAACGATAACAGCTGAGGATAATCCTTCATGCTGTGTAGCTCACGGAAAAGTACCCAGTCAATCATGCTGTACAAACAGATTTCGGGATAAGTCCAACCACTAAATCCACCCGCATCAAGCTGGTTTGACAGCGCATCTAACACAGCTTCAATTCGCTCGTTTTGAAGACGGTAATACATTTTGTCTTCGCTAATATCAAAGTCTGAACGTTTCAGCAGCATAAGCTGAACAAAGGAGTCGTTAGCTGCATCAATCAGGGTTAGTTGATTCTCTTCTTCCCAACTTAACCCTTCGTGATCAAGCTTATCGGCAAGGTAGTTATAAATAATGCGAGAGTCGAAAATCATTTGGCCGTCATCTTCAAGACAAGGCACTTTAAGCGTAGGGTTGCGAGAGGCGAGCAACTCGCGATCTTCACCTGAAAAAATTTGAAGATTAAGAAATTCATGTTCTGTAGACGCAAGTACGATGCGAATGCGGCGCACGTAGGGAGAAGTGGTGGAGCCATATAATTTCATAAACGCTGTCCTAAACCGTAGTCGTTCTATGAAATCAGTGTAGCCGGAATTTGAAAATAAAAGGAAGTGTTAAGAACAAGACAACCGACAGGCATACAAAATGATGCGATGTATGCCTATCGTATTAACATCAAGCGCTCAAAGCTGAACGTTCAACGCTTAAAAAGCGTAGTAGTGTATAGCTTAAGCCCTTAAACGCTAAAGCTTGCACCACAGCCACAAGTCGTCGTGGCATTTGGGTTTTGAACTAAAAACCGTGAACCTTCCAGACCATCTACATAATCGACAATGCCACCGACCAAGTATTGTAAGCTCATCGGGTCGACAACCATAGTTACGCTGTCTTTTTCAATGGTCATATCGCCTTCGTTCACCTTCTCATCGAACGTGAAACCATATTGGAAGCCAGAACAACCACCACCTGTTACGTAAACACGTAATTTCAAATCAGGATTTTCTTCTTCTGAAACAAGGGCTTTCACTTTCGCTGCTGCAGCGTCTGAAAACTCAATTGGCAACGCCGTTTCTACAGACATACCCACCTCTACATTAACCTCGTGCTTTCGCACTTTGTGCTTGGTCGCAATTATCTAATACTTGCGGATAGTTAGCAATTATTGGGGCAAAACTTAACGATTCAAGTTACTGCACATTAACGGCATTTCTGTTAAGTGACACGTTGAGATAGAAAAGTTAAGTAAACTAGTTAACACTAACAGATAGAAAATAGCAGTGTGGTCAACGTATCTAAAATATTGACGATACACGAATAAAGGGGCGGCATATGAGTACAACCGACAACTCCCAATTACCTTCTTCTACCCCAGTGCTGTTTGACGATTTCGGACAGTCTCGCTTTACGAGCAAAGAAGAATACAAAGACGCGTTAGTGAAACAGCAAGAAAAACTCTTTCACGTTCAGCAATCTTACTTTCATCAGAAAAAACGAGCACTTATTGTGTTTGAAGGATGGGATGCGTCAGGGAAAGGCGGCGCTATAAGGCGTATTACTGAGAAATTAGACCCTCGTGGCGTGAGTGTATTTCCTGTGGCAAAGCCCGCAAAAGAAGACCAAGACAAACACTTTCTCTATCGCTTTTGGCAACACATCCCCTCCCCTGGCACACTTAAAATATTTGACCGCTCACATTACGGAAGAGTGCTTGTAGAAAGAGTAGATAAGTTGGTTGATGAAGAGGTATGGCAGCGCGGTTATGAAGAAATAAACGCATTTGAGAAAACGCTCAGTGACAGCGGGGTTCGTATTATCAAACTCTTTATGCATATTTCGTCAAGCGAGCAGCGCGAGCGATTTGAAGAGCGGCTGCACAATCCTTTCAAGCGCTGGAAGTTAACCGAAGAAGACTTGCATAACCGCAAGATGCGAAACGCCTACGTAGAAGCTACAAATGACATGTTCAAGCACACCCACACGCGTTATGCGCCATGGCATGTAATTAACGGAGAGTTTAAGTGGCAAGCAAGGGTTAACGTACTTGACGCCGTTATCGACAAACTCAGTGAAGGCGTAGATATCTCTCCGCCTCCACTTGATGAGCGTTTAATCGCGCTAGCCTCCAAACAACTAGATGTCGATGAAGATCTAATGAGCGGCTAAAGTGAAAGAACGCTGGCAGGCAGCCATAACTAATTAAGCGATTAAGCCTTAGTTATTGCTGTCTGGCAAAGTCACGTTCAATTCAAGTACGCTGCAATCATCGTTATTGTCTAGCTGTACTGATACTTGATCGTCAGCAATCGTCACGTATTTGCGAATTACCTGAATAATTTCCTGCTGCATCATTGGCAAGTAATCAGGCTCTGTCCGCTTTTTACGTTCGTGCGCAACAATGATTTGTAACCGCTCTTTGGCGACCGCTGCGGTGCTTGGCTTTTGCTTCTTTTTGAGCAGGTCGAAAATTCCCATTACTTCCCTCCTAGCAGACGCTTAAAGAACCCTTTCTTCTCTGCTTCTAGGAAACGATGTGGAACAGTTTCGCCTAGCAGACGTTTTACAGCGTCAGCATAAGCTTGTCCTGCATTAGCTTCTTCGTCAAGAATAACCGGCTGACCTTGGTTAGATGCTTTCAGCACCGATTCAGATTCTGGAATAACACCCAATAGTGGAATCGCCAAAATTTCTTCAACGTCTGCAACACTTAGCATTTCAGCACTTTCAACACGACTTGGGTTGTATCGGGTTAATAAAAGGTGTTCTTTAACCGGTTCGCCCTTTTCTGCGCGCATCGATTTACTTTGAAGAATACCCAAAATACGATCTGAATCACGTACAGACGACACTTCAGGGTTAGTAACCACAATGGCTTCATCAGCGAAATACAACGCCATCTGTGCGCCTTGCTCAATCCCCGCTGGCGAATCACAGATAATAAACTCAAAGTCTTTCTTAAGCTCATCTAATACGGCCTGCACACCATCAACGGTAAGCGCATCTTTATCGCGAGTTTGTGATGCCGGAAGAATGAAAAGGTTTTCCGTTCTTTTGTCTTTAATTAGTGCCTGTTTAAGTGAGGCCTCTTTATTAATGACGTTTACAAAATCGTAAACAACGCGGCGTTCACATCCCATGATAAGGTCAAGGTTTCGCAAGCCCACATCGAAGTCGATCACTACCGTTTTATGGCCTGCTAACGCAAGTCCCGTACTTATTGCTGCACTCGATGTAGTTTTGCCTACACCACCTTTTCCTGAGGTTACTACGATAATCTTTGCCATCTATTCTTTCCTATTAGTGCGTACAAAGCATTAAGCCAACGGCTCTATACGTAATGTTTCTTCTTCTAAATATACTTGTGCAGGTTTCTTCCAGCATTCACCTTTCACGGTTTCGTGCATAATGAATTGCCCTGCAATTGAAATAAGCTCCGCGTCTAACGACTGGCAAAATACACGGGCTCCCGTATTGCCTTTTACGCCTGCCAGCGCGCGGCCGCGCAGGGTGCCGTAAACATGAATATTACCATCGGCAAGCAGCTCAGCCCCCTCGCTTACAGAAGCCGTTACCACCAAGTCTCCGCCTTCGGCATAGACTTGCTGACCAGAACGTACCGGTCGGTTAATTACTTTGGCAGGTTTGAGCGTGGTTGTAGCTGCAGGAGCCGGTTCACTTTTTGGCGGCGCTGAAACGGTTTGATCTTGTTGTGCGGTTTGAGAAGGGTTTTCGCCGCTTCCGTTATTGTTTTCACTACCATTCGCTTTGTTCGAACGAAGTGCGCTGTCTGTAAATTTGCTTTGGCTTACATCGGCTAACCCCAAATCATTGATGGTAGGCTTCAGCTCTGCCACCTCACCTTTCACGGCCATGGGCTGTAATTGCAGTCGACGACATAGCGCCACCAGCAGCTCGAACTCTGTCGCAGATAAAGGCTTTATCAAATGTAAAATCAGTGAGGAACGGGTAAAGAACTGCGGCGCGCTCGCGACCTTCTGAGATAACTGAGCTTCAAAATTATCTGGCTCAAAATCTATTACTTCTAACACAATACTGGTGAGCGTAGTGCCCTTCATGCGAAAGCAAGTTTCTGTCATTTTTTCTTCCCGAAAAGGCGTCACTTTCCTCATAGCAATTAGCCATGACAATAAGCAAAACCTATTAGCGCTAGTGTCTGTTGCTGTCTTACGCAGCTATACAATTTATTTATTGTGTCACTGTATCAAAAATCCCGTTCGCATACAGCAACTGTATACCGGTTAAAACACGTTTTACCCTGATAATAACCCTAGAACAAGCCAAGAACGTGCCAATCATTGAGCAGTTTTTAATCAAGCGTGGATCATGCGAGTTTTTAGTGCGTCCTGTTTGTATAAAAACGTCTCTTTCACCACAAAAAAATGCGATCGTAGATCGCACTTTTTATCATCTTCGTTTTCTCACGGCGCTTAAGGTGTGGTAAGTTTTTTCGGGTCTAGTAGTGATTCTAGCTCGCCTCTGGGGATATCTGTCATCGCTTCAGCCACATCAATAACAGGCTTGTTTTCTTTGTAGGCTGTTTTTGCTATTTCTGCGGCTTTAGCATAGCCAATAACAGGGTTGAGCGCGGTGACGAGCACGGGGTTTCTGTAAAGCGCAGCTTCAATGTTATCTTGATTTACAGTAAAGCCCTCGATCGCCTGCTCGCCGATTAGCGTCGCACTGTTGGTCATTAGCGACAGACTTGAAAGCAAATTGCTGGCAATCATTGGTAGCATTACATTTAACTCAAAATTCCCAGACTGCCCACCTACGGTAATCGCCGTATCGTTACCTATTACCTGTGCTGAAGCCATCGCCACTGCTTCCGGAATGACCGGGTTTACCTTGCCGGGCATAATCGATGAACCTGGCTGTAGCGCAGGCAGCGCAATCTCACCTAAACCAGCCAAAGGCCCAGAATTCATCCAGCGCAAGTCATTAGCAATTTTCATAAGGGTGACGGCTAAACTTTTTGTCGCACCGGAAAGCGTCACTGCTGTGTCTTGAGAGCCAATCAATGCAAAGAAATTGTCAGCGGGCTTAAACGCAATGTCGGTCAGCTCCCCTAGCGCGTCTGAAAATGTCGTAGCAAAATCCGCATGGGCGTTTACACCTGTTCCCACGGCAGTGCCTCCTTGGGCAAGGGTTTGAATAGCTGGCTGCACAGCGCGCAGGGTTTTAATCTGCTGCTTAAGCTGAGAAGCCCAAGCCAGTAAGCTTTGATCCATGCCTACAGGCATCGCATCCATGAGATGAGTGCGTCCGGTTTTGCAGTATTGCGCTACCGACTTTGCTTTAACTTCAATAGTACGAACTAAACTTTCAACGGCCGGTATAAGCTCGTTTGACAATGCAATAGCCGAGCTAACATGAATGGTGGTAGGGATCACATCATTTGAACTTTGCCCGTAATTTACATGATCATTCGGATGAACCTCTTCGCTAGAATAACGAGAGGCTAAGCGAGCAATGACCTCGTTGGCGTTCATGTTTGTGCTGGTGCCTGAACCAGTCTGAAATATATCAACGGGAAAATGCTGCATCACATCATCAAGTGCCAACAGCTCATCACAGGCTTTAACTATCGCTTGGCCGCGATCTTTATCCAGCACTTTGAGTTTCATGTTGGCTTGTGCTGCGGCTTTTTTTACTGTAATCAACGCGCGTACGAAGGCTTCGGGCATGCGCTGCCCGCTTACAGGGAAGTTTTGAATGGCACGCTGAGTTTGCGCGCCGTAGAGTGCATTTTCGGGGACCTGTAGCTCGCCCATACTGTCGCGTTCTGTGCGTGTTGCTGTCATGACTCGTATCCTTGTGTTGATATAGCTAGTTTTTCGGCGTGGTTGCCACGCTTTTATCAGAATCCTATTAGGGCTAGTGGCATTAGAAAACTAGGCCCTAGTAAGTGAATTATAAAAAATGGTGCACTAGCGCTTGCAGACCTTTGCTGTACATCAAAGATCAACAGGCTCTCTGGTGTTCATGTCTATTTTTATTCTCGCAAGCGCAATTCGATCACTCTCGTTACACGCGTAGCGCTCAGCTTTAAGTAACGGCTTGTACAAATGCTCTAAACAACTATGCCGCCATTGCTGACTGACCTGCGGATCGCACAGGGTTTCATAAAGCACCTCAACCGCATTTTTATAGATAGAAAATTTGTCTCTATCACTTGGCAATAAGTTGGCAACGAAAGTTACGCCATCTAGATAGTTTCTTAAAAGCGTTGAGTTCAGCTCATTGTCGTTGTATCCAAATCGAACGTGTTGAACTGCATTTCGTATCGAAGACATGTGCATCCCTTGTGCGTGAAAAAACAAAAAAGCTCGATGTACATAAAAGCGCTTTCTTTATATACCACTCAATATAAATGATAATCGTTAGCATTTACATTGATCCAGTGCTATTCTTTTTCGTAAAGAAAATTGGATCTTCCAATTCCACCGATAGGTGAAGTTAACCAAAATTCAAAGGACATTATTTATGATCAAGAAGTTACTTGGTGGCACAGCCCTTTTTCTTATGGCCTCTGGTGCATTTGCTAACGAATGCGAAGTGACTGTGGAATCAAACGACGCCATGCAATTCAATACGTCGAACGTTGTTATCCCGGCGAGTTGTAGTGAGTTTACCGTGACCTTGAAGCACACAGGTCAGTTACCTAAACAAGCTATGGGCCATAACTGGGTGATGACAACAAAAGCCAACGGACAAGCAGTGGCAACAGACGGTATGAGTGCGGGTTTAGACAACAATTACGTTAAGCCAGACGATGAGCGTGTAATTGGCGCGACTGACATTATTGGCGGCGGTGAACAGACTTCTACGACCTTTTCTGTTGAAGGGTTAAGCAAAGATGAAGAATACATGTTTTTCTGCTCGTTCCCTGGTCACATCGGCATCATGAAAGGCACAGTTACGCTTTCGAGCTAAGGCGTTGCGAAAACTAGGCGTGCTTAACTAGGCACGCCTTAAACATGGATAACAGTAGGTCGAGGGTGTAGTTGTAATGGATACGGCGTCTCACACATCAAAAAGCGCTAAGGCGGTGGTCCGGTATAATCACTTACCTTCTTTTACTAGCGCCCTACTAAGAAACGGGATTTAATTCCGCCTACGCCTAAATGGCAAGAGAAAGCCGCATTAGACACACAGTTTGTATTGGCATGGGTAGTACTCGCGTTTCTTATGTTCGAGCTGTCTGTTGTCTGGTTTGGGCTAGACATTACAGGGCTGCTTCAATCCATGGGCCCCGGCTTAGTTGGCCTGGCGATCATCATCGGGTTCTTACCTGGTTGCGGTCCGCAGATATTGGTAACCAGCTTATACCTTAATGGCGCAGTTCCGTTTTCAGCCCAACTTGGCAATGCAATAAGTAATGACGGCGACGCGTTGTTTCCCGCCATTGCGCTCTCACCCAAAGCAGCGCTTATTGCCACAGTGTACTCTGCTATTCCTGCGTTTCTTGTGGGTTATGGCTACTGGTATTTGTTTGAATAAAGCTTTCGATGCGTTAAAAGGTTGAATTAACGGAAAGGATAGCGCTGCCCCACAGCGATTACTCTATTTCGACAGAAAGCGCTTCACTCCACGGCACGCTTATCTCATAGTTGCCTTTACGGGTTTTGTATTGATAGACCGTTGTAGAAAAACTGATGGATTCGGGGTTTATATCTTCCTCGATAGTGAGAGTTGCGTTCACGGCTTGGAAAAAGCGAAAGCGGTATTTGATATCTTCTGCCAGCAGGCTCGATTCGCCGGATTTCAGCGTGATCGCTTCACCGTTTCGCTCACCGACTACGGCAATATCTAAACTGCCATTTATCACTGCTTTTTGCTGTTTAGACTGCAGCAGAACCAACCTAAGTTGATAGGTATTGTCACTTAACTTAAAAACTTCTACCCCTTCAATGGCAAAACCTTCGTCGGTTTTCTCAGGCGCCACGACGCGTTCATAGAAACTCAGTAATTCTTGTTGTGCCTCTAATTCTTTTTTCTGTTCGCCTAATGTATTGGTAATGCTCTCTGTCTCGAGCGTGGCAAGCTCCATGGCGACTTCCAGCTGATTCACTTTGGTAGTAAGCGCATGATTTTCTTCAGACAAAATAGCAATAGTTTCTTGCTGAGCCTGTACTTTCTTGCTGTCACCTTCGTCAATAATTCGCGCTAGCTTATAGCCGAACCCAACCATGGCAAACATAATAAGCGCCACTAACAGTGTCCACTTGTAGTTGCCTAAAACTTCTTTTAACTGATCTGTCGTCATGATATCTACATCAACAAAAAACACCGTGCGCTAAGGCGCTCTAAACATTATGAATTTTAGGTGTTTATGGTAAGCTTCTTTTTACGTTAATCTACTGTACCACAACATGCGCTTGCAGGCTTTAAGAGAGGAAGTAGCTCATCCACGCACATCCATTCAGTTGTGCATGCTGGGCATTGTAGGGGGAACCTGCGCGGCGCTTATCATTATACTGTTTCGGCTGTGCGTAGAATGGCTACAAGAAACAGGCGTTTCGTCGCTTCAGTCGGTGCTTACCTATGACTGGTTGGTTTGGCTTATCATGCCATTTATCAGTGTAGGGTTAATTCTATTTATCGCCTTTCTTACGGGCTTCAAGCACTACCGTTTAGGTATTCCCTTCGTTATTCATCGAGTGAAGTACTATTACGGTCATATTCCATTTAGAACCACCATTAACCAGTTCTTTGGGGGCATGCTAGCCCTGGCCGGCGGTTTCGTTGTCGGTCGAGAAGGCCCTTCCGTTCATTTAGGCGCGTCAGGCAGTAGTTTCTTAGGGCAATGGCTTCGCTTGCCCTACAATAGTATTCGAATACTTGCAGGCTGCGGCATTGCGGCAGGGATCTCGGCATCATTCAACACACCGTTTGCTGCCGTAATATTCGTGATGGAAGTGGTACTTAGAGAATACAAAATACATATTTTTGTTCCTGTCATGCTGGCTGCTGCCTGTGGCTCTGTGCTCACTCGCATTGTATTTGGGGAAGTAAACGAGCTTTCGTTTTTATCGTTTAATGCATTTAGCCAGTGGATGTATTTTTACTTGGTGCTGCTAGGCATTTTGTTAGGCATGCTGGCCGTTTTATTCAATAGCCAGCTCATGCGGGTGATGACGTGGTTCAGGCCGGTTTCCATGGTGTGGCGTTTAATACTTGCTGCGCTAATTACCGGTACCATTGGTATGTTTATACCTGAAGCCCTTGGCGCCAACTTTATCGATGTTGAGCACTTATTTGATAGCTCCCCCGGCGCGCTGCTGTTGGTTTCTACTTTGGTGTTTAAAGTTATCTTAGCGGTATTTGCTATTGGCCTCGGTATTCCAGGAGGGATCATTGGCCCTGTGATGGTTATTGGCATGCTCGCTGGCGCCGTACTTTTATTGCCACTGTCGTACTTTATTGACGTACCCGAATTTACCAACAGCTTCGCCCTGTTAGGCATAGCAGGCATGTTGACCGCAGTATTGCACGCGCCTCTTGCAGCGCTTTCCGCGGTTATGGAACTATCGTACAGCCCGCAAATTATTCTACCAGCCATGTTGGTAATTGTGCCTGCTTACGTGACTTCTACGCAGTTCTTTGGCAACCGCTCTATTTTCATACGCCAGCTTGATTATCAAAATCTCCCTTACGCTATCTCGTCTATTCGTGAAGCGCTTGAGAAAACGGGCGTACTTGCAGCGATGAATACCGAGTACAAGCTATTTCACGATGCGCCGGAGCAAGCGTTAATTAACTACTTAGAAAGCGATCCAACAAAAATTGTCATTCAGAAGTTAAAATTTGAAATAGATGTGCAGTATAAGCTGGTCCAATACAATGTGAGTTTGGAACACGATGCAACAGCGTTAAACTATTACGAAATGGAAGGTATTAGCTCGCAGTCTACGCTGCACGAAGTATACGAACACCTTAAAAATTCGCGCTCTGGCGCAGTTTATATTTACGATCAGGAGCTAAACGATATTATTGGCGTAGTAACGTGGAATATCTTACAAAGCTTCTTACAAAAGGCTCATTATTAGTATGTACATTTTATGGTTTAAAGCGCTGCACATCTTTTTCATGCTGGCTTGGATGGCAGGACTTTTCTATTTACCGCGACTTTTCGTTTATCACGCGACAACGAAATCTCAAGTGGTAAAAGACGAATTTAAGGTCATGGAGCGCCGCCTGTGGTTCTTTGTTACTCCATTCGCCTTGTTAACTCTGGCATTCGGCGTTGCGCTTATTGTCAGCTATGGTGGAACTTGGTTTAAAATGTCGGGGTGGCTTCATATAAAGTTGCTGCTGCTTCTTGCTATTTACGGCTATCACTTCTATTTGTTTAAGTTAATGAAGCAATTTGCACGCGACGAAAATAGACACTCTCCGCGCTTTTATCGCTTTTTAAATGAAGCGCCGGTGCTTATCATTCTCGCCATCGTTTGCCTGGCTGTGGTAAAACCTTTATAAAAGTTTAAGCCAAACTAAATAGTAAAGGCGCACGTACAAAATTATTGAAAAGTCAGTACTCAAGGAACCAGTACTGCTGTGTAGTGTGAGAAGTAATTTTAAGCTTGTTGTTGAGAGTGTTGTAAGCATTGCACATAGTCGCCCAGAACCTGCTGTTTCTCGGGTTTAACAAATTGTTTTTATCGGAATGCTATACATGGATGACAGTAATCAACACCTCAAGCATTTGCTCAAACAGACAGACATTGCCTTTAAGGCGCTTATGAGGGAGCCTGCTTCACGGCTTCTTAACGAGCAATACGAAAAGGCAAAACTTGAACTAGACAGCTATACCGCTTCGCTTAAACACACGTTGAATCAACGGCATCAACAACAAAGACAGCGCTAATTTTGAATTAGCGTTTTTGTTTTTTGCTTCTCCTGCAGCTCCCAGTTATCAAGTTTTCCCCTAGGTTACTTTGTTGAAGGTTTCAAATTGATTGGGTAACGCGCCGGCTAGCTCCCCTGACAACTTGGTGTAATCTGCCAGCACCGAAGGAAGCTGTTTAACAAGCATGTTTATATTACTTTCAAGCTGAGCAGCTTGTTTGTCGTTTCTGTAAGACAAGGCTAATTCAATATTAGCAAGCGTTGAGAAAAGCTTTAAACATCGAGACAGGCGAGCTTCTGCAGGTTCTGTTTTCTCAGGCTCGTTACTGTCACAGTCTTTCTTGTTCGCCTTACTTTTTTCTAAATGCTTTTCCCAATGGTTCCACGCATTTTGCCACACTGGTTCTAATTGCTTGTGCACATGTAAAAGCCCATTTAGCCAGCTTTCGAGCTCTTTCGAAGGCCTCGTCGTTCCTTGCACCTCTATCGCAACGTTCAATTCACTAGGCATGGGCGACTTTTCCTGACGCATAAAATCCAAATGCGCCCGCAGGCCATTCATTAATGTATCAGCAAGCTTATCTACATCTTTGTCTACAAGGTGGCTGTCACTAGACTGTATGAGCCAGGGCATCCACTGTTCGGGCATGGGAATTTCTGGTGCGGAGGCAACGGCAAAGATCATTCCATCTACATAATAAGCATCCGGAAGCACATTCTCGAAACTGGGAAGCGAAACAATATCGCTGATTGTGTTAATTGGAAACCCATCTTTCACCATTACCATCCTATTTTAATTTGCGTTCTCTTTTATGAAACGGTAGTCTGCGCGGCCACTTTGTAGAGGGCATGTTTTGTAACCTTTTATCTACCCAAAATAATGGGAAATAAGGTAAAGAGTAAACAACAAACTTCTACACTGGGTACGCGACAATAGGTTTAAAACCAATCTGTTACTGTATTGGTTTAGCGGTACTGTTGCGTGCTCGCCTACCTATTGTCATGATAGCAAAACTTAACTAAGAGTCGTTGCAATGGCAAAAGATAAATCAGGATACATCATCGCGGCCGCCTTTATTGGCCCTGGAACAGTAACTACGGCAAGTCTGGCAGGTGCAAACTTTGGCTTTCACCTAGTATGGGCGCTCCTTTTCTCCATATTCGCAACCATAGTATTGCAAGACATGGCAGCGCGTTTAGGTGTGGCCAGCGGCCAAGGCCTAGCCAGTGCAATGAAAAACATGGCTTACAAGCCATGGCTAAAGAATCTTTTTATCGTGCTTATTGTCAGTGCTATCGGCATTGGCAACGCAGCCTATGAATCGGGCAACCTAACCGGCGCAGCAATCGGCCTAGACGCATTTATCAGTATAGGCATTGGCCCCTGGGCCAGTATTTTGGGCACGATCGCTATAGTTTTACTCTGGTCGGGCAGCTACAAGTGGATAGAGACAGTACTGGTTTATCTCGTCTTTATTATGGCTGGCGTATTTCTTATCACGCTGTTAGTAGCCAAACCTGATATCGCCGCGATGTTTAGTCAGTTAATGTCTCCGCGGCTGGACGCTGACGCCATTACCACGGTACTGGCGCTTATTGGTACCACCATCGTGCCTTACAACTTGTTTCTTCACGCGAGCCTAGTTGCAAAATCATCGAAAGGCCAAGATAAACAAGAAGCGGTCGTCGCGTGCCGAAACCAGTCTGCTAGAGCTATTAGTATGGGTGGGCTTATTACGCTTATCGTAATGGCAACAGCAATGATGGCGTTCTTCAATCAAGCTGCCACTATGGACGCTTCGAACATGGGCGAGCAGCTTAAACCGGTTTTAGGTGACAAAGCTCAGTGGTTCTTTGCACTAGGGTTATTCGCCGCAGGCTTAACCAGTGCTATCACTGCGCCGCTAGCAGCCGCTTATGCGGTAACAGGAGCACTAGGGCTTTCTGACGATATGCAAAGCAAGAGCTTTAAAGCGGTATGGTTTATCATCATTGTAGTGGGTGTCAGCGTTGCAGCACTTGGCTTTAAGCCCCTACCCGCCATCTTGTTTGCTCAAGCGACCAATGCTCTTTTGCTGCCAATTATTGCCATATTCCTATTGATCGTTATGAATAAAAGCACCGCACTGGGTGAATTTAGAAACACATGGAAAAGTAACCTGGCAGGCTTTCTAGTAGTGGGTACTGTGATTGGTTTAGGCCTGTATAAACTAATCGGCGTATTTAGCTAATCTCCAAAATGGCAAAAATGGGGTCAGAGTAATTTTCTCCCTTTGTATGTCATTATAGTGTGCACTCGCAGATAGCAATGAAATTACGTGACTAACAAACTTACTGCATATGAGAAGGGCCAAAGTAATACTTTGGCCTTTTTTAATAGAGAGCGTAGCTGCAAAAAGTACTCTGCCCCCATTTTGGGGCTGAAAAAGTACTCTGACCCCTATTTTTAGCTGGCGAGGCGTTGCAGAATATCCTGGAGCATCGCTTTACTGCAGCCAAAGTTAATTCTGAAATGATCCGCCTTGTGAAAATCGATGCCTGGTGACGGGCCTACGCCTTTCTCTTCGGCCCACTGCTGGACGTTCTCTACACCTAGTCCACTGGCGTCTACCCACGCAAGGAACGTCGCATCGGCTTTGAGCATTTTAAGCCCGTCAATGCTGTTTACTGTGTTAAACACCATATCTCTGTTTTCACGCAAGTAGGTAAGTTGCTGCTGATGCCACTCATCACATTGAGTGAATGCTGCTTCTGTAGCCGCTAAGCCCAATACAGTAACCCAAGGTACGATGCCCGCTGCGGCATTGGTAAATGCCTGACGCAGCTGGCGATTAGGGATGATGGCAAAAGACGTTCCCAAACCAGCAATATTAAATGTTTTACTGGCAGCCATTAGCGTAACGCTATTTTCAGCAAGGTTGGACTCGCGGCCCGCCGGTATGTGCTGCTTGCCATCTTCTAGAATAAGGTCGCAGTGGATTTCATCAGAACATAGCTTAACGTTGTTCGCGTTACAGATCTCAGCAATGCGATCTAATTCAGCTTTAGTAAGCACCGAACCTACCGGGTTCATTGGGTTACAAAGAATAAACAGCTTACATTTAGGATCAGCCGCTTCTCTTTCTAATGCTTCAAAATCTAACGTATAGCGCGCACCTTCAACACTCGATATAGTTTCAGAACTTGTGCCGTCGTCATTTTGCACTACCGTGCCTATATCTACCCGTTCGAGACCATTTAGCTTTGGGGCAGCCAGTAGAGGCGGATAATTAGGTGTTTGAATAAGTACTTTATCACCGGGTTCACAATAGGCTTTACACGCTACGTTAAACGCTGGCACAACGCCTGGTGTCCACACTAGCCACTCGGGTTGAATTTCCCAATTATGCTTATCTTTAAGCCATCTCACTACAGCCTGAATGGCGCCTTCGTGATGTGCAGGCAGTATGTAACCCATGTTGCCATGCTCAACCTGACCCGAAATGGCGTCTAGAATTGGCTGCGCGCAACGAAACTCAGTATCGGCAACCCACGCAGGAATGATGTCTTTCCCTTTGTACTTTTGCCATTTGAACGAAAACGTGTCTTTTCTGGGAGGGGTATTATCGAATAAGGCGCTCACATTACATCCTGTTGCATAAAAACTTATGCCACCAGTGTAGAATTTTAGCGCCTCATAAACTAGGGGCGTGAGATGAATTAACCCGAATTTTCTATATCGAAATGTACTTTAATAGAGATAAATTAACACGTTAAAGCCAAAGGTAAATTGCGCTTTGCTGTCCTAACCTGTTTTACGTTGTCATCGTTAACCACGAAGTAGATTTTTGGCTCTCATGCACACCTTTAGCGTGCGATACATAAAATGAAAAACAACCTACAGGCTTAGCTGGCCTGCGACACCGCCTCTCTCGATTTTTGAACTAGCTCTTCCATATTGAGTGGCTTAGCAAGAAAACCGGTAACCTGAAGTTTACGCGCTTCTATCACTAACTCTTTGTTAGGGTCGGCAGTAATGAGTAAAAATGGAACGTCCAACCCCGAAGACTGACAGGTTTTTAGAAGACTTAGTCCATCATAATCCGGCATTACTTGGTCACTGATGATCAAGCTGATAGATTCTGCGGTTTGTTGCAGCAAAAAATCCCTTGCAAATTTACTACGTGTAAATGGATACACGGTGGCGTCTAACTGCGTTTCCAACGCGTCAGTAATAAGGTCAAGCGTGATAGGATCATCTTCAACTACTGCTACAGAAAACACTACCCTTCCCCTTTTTGTTAGGTCATTAGCCGTAAATATTACAACGACTTAGCTCACGTGTTAAGGCATCAGTCTATTGTACCAATCCGCATAGATTAATGCTCGCTGGGTATTGATCTATGCGGACTGATTTTCCAAGCATAGAATCTCTGAACGCTTTTGACCACTAACCTTTGGTCGATATTTAAACTTTTTCTAACGTTTTAGTGATAATGCTAGAAAGCAGCTTTTTTGATGGGAAGTGACGGTGTGTAAGTTGAGACACGAGTTGAAAGATTGCAGGCCAAACTCATCGGCAAAATGGAAAAAAAATGCCAGCTGACGCTGGCATTTTCAAAATCAATGTAAGTCTTAGAAGCTATTAAGACTTAGGTGCACGTGATGCACGCTTACGCTCGTTTTCTGTAAGAAGCTTCTTACGAATACGGATAGATTCAGGCGTTACTTCTACTAGTTCGTCGTCATCGATGAACTCAAGCGCTTGCTCAAGTGACATTCTGATTGGTGGAACTAGTGTTTGCGCTTCGTCAGTACCTGATGCACGAACGTTAGTAAGCTGCTTACCTTTAAGGGCGTTTACAGTAAGGTCGTTGTCACGGCTGTGAATACCGATAACCATACCTTCGTACACTTCAACACCGTGACCGATGAATAGACGACCGCGTTCTTGAAGGTTAAACAGAGCGTTAGTTAGTGCTTTACCGTTTGCATTAGCGATTAGAACACCGTTCTTACGCTTACCGATGATACCGCCTTTGTACGGACCATAGTGATCGAACGTGTGATATAGCAAGCCAGAACCCGACGTTAACGTCATGAACTCTGTTTGGAAACCAATTAGGCCACGGCTTGGAATGATAAAGTCGATACGTACACGACCTTTACCATCTGGAGACATGTCAGTCATTTCTGCTTTACGCAGACCAAGCTGTTCCATGATTGAACCCTGGTGCTGTTCTTCACAGTCGATAGTCAGGGTTTCGTATGGTTCTTGCGTTGCGCCGTCAACTTCTTTCAGAATTACTTCTGGACGTGACACTGCAAGCTCGTAACCTTCACGACGCATGTTTTCGATAAGAATACCTAGGTGAAGTTCACCACGACCAGATACGCGGAACTTGTCCGGATCAGGCATTTCTTCAACGCGCAGTGCAACGTTGTGTACTAGTTCGTCTTTAAGGCGCTCTAGAATGTTACGTGACGTTACATACTTACCTTCTTTACCTGCAAACGGCGAGGTGTTTACCTGGAACGTCATGGTTACTGTAGGCTCGTCAACCGTAAGTGGAGGAAGTGCTTCTACAGTGTTGACGTCACAAATGGTGTCAGAGATCTTAAGTTCGCCAAGACCTGTGATTGCAATGATGTCGCCCGCGTGCGCAGATTCAACTTCGTGACGAGCAAGGCCAAGGTAGCCGTAAACTAAGCCTACTTTGCCGTTGCGCTTTTTGCCATCAGCAGTAACAACCGTTACTTGTTGATTTGGCTTAACAGAACCACGCTTAACACGACCTACGCCGATAACACCCACGTATGAGTTGTAGTCAAGCTGAGAGATCTGCATTTGGAATGCGCCGTCGATATCTGCATCAGGAGGAGAAACCTGGTCAACGATAGTTTGGAACAATGCCGTCATATCGTCTTCTTTAGTATCTGCATCTAGTGATGCCCAACCGTTAAGTGCAGACGCATAAACAACTTGGAAATCTAGCTGTTCGTCAGTTGCACCTAGGTTGTCGAATAGGTCGAAAACTTGATCCATAACCCAATCAGGACGCGCACCAGGCTTGTCGATTTTGTTGATAACAACAATTGGCTTAAGACCTTGAGCAAATGCCTTTTGCGTAACGAAACGGGTTTGTGGCATCGGGCCTTCTTGCGCATCTACAAGTAGAAGTACAGAGTCAGCCATCGACATTACACGCTCTACTTCACCACCGAAGTCAGCGTGTCCTGGAGTGTCTACGATGTTGATACGGTAGTCGTTCCAGTTAATCGCTGTGTTCTTAGCTAGGATGGTAATGCCACGTTCTTTCTCGATGTCGTTCGAGTCCATTACGCGCTCTTCTTGCTCGCCTCGAGATTCAAGGGTGCCAGACTGCTGTAACAGTTTGTCTACCAGGGTGGTCTTACCGTGGTCAACGTGGGCGATGATTGCGATGTTACGCAATTTATTAATATCAGTGGTATTCATGCTTATATAGAGCCTGTGTAAATCAACGTCTACTTCAATTCAGTGGAAAGGAGTATGCGTTAGATTTGTTGCAAAAAAATGCAGATAGAAAAATTTGCGCGGATTGTACAGAAAAACCACGACGTTTGCGCATCTTTTTTTTGATGGAAACGAGTTTTATTGGTTTTCAAACACTTGTTCAACAAATAACCAGCCCCGTTGCACTTAATTGATCATATTTGGTGGCTATACGCTACAAAGTAATCTAGGCTGATTGACGTACAAATGAGCACAAAACGCCATATTGGTGCAACATTGCACCAATATAATGCAATTTAATTCAAACGGAAGTGATAGATGCCCGTCTATGCCACAGAAATCGGTATACATATAGATGGCATGATAATCGCTTTCACTTTTGCCACTGTTGGAGTGAAGCTGATCATTCCGCATTTTTACATTAAACCTGGAGGACACGATGTCAGTAGAAAAGGCATTAGAGCTGATTAAAGAAAGTGAAGCGAAGTTTGTAGATTTACGTTTTACCGATACAAAGGGTAAAGAACAACACGTATCTATTCCTGCGAGCGTTGTTGATGAAGAGTTTTTCGAAGAAGGTAAAATGTTCGATGGTTCTTCAATCGCTGGCTGGAAAGGCATCAACGAATCAGACATGGTTCTTCTTCCAGACGCAACAAGCTGCGTAGTTGACCCTTTCGCTGAAGAGACACAAGTAAACATCCGTTGTGACATCGTTGAACCTTCAACAATGGAAGGTTATGAGCGTGACCCTCGTTCAGTTGCTCGTCGTGCAGAAGAATTCCTAAAATCAACTGGCATCGGTGACACATGTTTCTTCGGCCCAGAGCCAGAGTTTTTCCTTTTTGATGACGTACGCTTCCACACTGACATGGCGGGTTCTTTCTACAAGATTGACTCTTCTGAAGCAAAGTGGAACTCTGGCGAAGAGTTTGAAGGCGGCAACATGGCACACCGCCCTGGCGTTAAAGGCGGTTACTTCCCAGTACCACCAGTGGACTCTGCTCACGATATCCGTGCTGCAATGTGTCTAGTTATGGAAGAGATGGGCCTTGTTATCGAAGCGCACCACCACGAAGTAGCAACTGCTGGCCAAAACGAAATTGCTTGCCAATTCAATACGCTAGTTAAGAAAGCTGACGAAATTCAAGTTTACAAGTATGTTGTTCACAACGTTGCACACGCATACGGTCAAACAGCTACCTTTATGCCTAAGCCGCTTGTTGGCGATAATGGTTCTGGTATGCACTGTCACCAATCTATCTCTAAAGATGGCGTAAACATCTTTGCAGGTGACAAGTACGCAGGTCTTTCTGAGGAAGCACTTTACTACATTGGTGGTATCATCAAGCACGCGCGCGCAATCAACGCGTTTGCTAACGCTTCTACTAACTCATACAAGCGTCTGGTTCCTGGATTCGAAGCACCGGTAATGCTTGCATACTCTGCACGTAACCGTTCTGCATCTATTCGTATTCCTCACGTAACTAGCGATAAAGCACGTCGTATTGAAGTACGTTTCCCTGACCCAACAGCTAACCCATACCTAGCGTTCACTGCTATGCTTATGGCGGGTATCGACGGTATTAAGAACAAGATCCACCCTGGTGATTCAATGGATAAAGACTTGTACGACCTACCGCCAGAAGAAGCTGCTGAAATTCCAACAGTTGCAAGCTCGCTAGAAATGGCACTTGAAGCTCTTGATAACGACCGTGACTTCCTTAAAGCTGGTGGCGTTATGACTGACGACATGATTGATGCATACATCGATCTTAAGTCTGAAGAAGTAACGAAACTTAACATGACTACTCACCCTGTTGAGTTCGACATGTACTACAGCTTGTAAATTCGCACTGTATAGTAATTTATACTAAAGCCCGCTCTGCGGGCTTTTTTTATGCGTACAATTTATCTACTATGTTTTTATAGCTATGCTAATGAATATTCTTTCATGCTGTATCAACTGCGCACAGGGCTTTGCCCGCTTGCATCTGCATACAACTAGAAAGGTTATCCATAAGCCAAACATAGCAAGCTATATTAATTAGCCAGCTAGCCAAAACCACATTGATTAGGTAACGACACGTGCACTATATGACGCGACACATTTGCTTAATTTCGCTATTACTAAGTAGCGGCAATGGCTTACTGCCTGTGCAAGCGGAAATGCTGAGCCAAGAAAGTACCCAGCAAGAAGCACAAGAAAGCGAAACCGGACAAAGCAGCAATGCAACATCAGCCGCAGCTACCTCTCCAATGACCATATACAAGGTGGTAGGTAAAGACGGCTCTGTGACTTACACCGACAAGCCGCAGCAAAACGCAGAACCCCTAGCTTTCGATGTAAAAACGCAAAACGTAGTAACCGCGGCAAAGGTTACCCCACCTCCCCCTCCGAAGCCGGCTGCCCCCAAGCCCAACTATCGCGTAGTCATTAAGTCACCTTCACCAGAAGCGACAATTCGCAATAACTTGGGTGAATTCACTATTTCTGCCGCACAACCTGGTGCACCCAAAGCGCCAATCTACCGATTAATCTTTGACGACGCCCCATTAGCTAGCAATAGTTCAGGCGTCTTTAAGCTTACTGGTATCCATCGTGGGGCACATACTTATAAAGTTGAACTCACGAACAATACGGGCAAGACTCTTGCATCGTCTCCATTACAAACCCTTTACCTGCATCAGGCATCGGCGTTAATTAATAACTAATAGCGTGCAACCACTGTTATGTATGCGCACCATAGAGGTTCAGTGAACATTTCTTCTTGAGCTCTTTATTCGCGCAACGCATCATTGCAAGCTACAATGCACTATTATGGTGCAAAGGAGACGAGCTCGGATGCATTCCACCGAGTTAGAAACACAACAGCTAATCAATAGCCTAAATACCGCACTGGTAATGGTAGACAACAAACTTACGATTGTTTATGCCAACCACGCTGGTGAAGCTTTGTTTGAGACTGGATTAAAACAACTTATTGGGCATCCACTTCAAGATTTTTTCTTGCCGGGCACAATAGAAACCACCCGACTTAAAGCTGCCATCAGAAAAGGTGAAGATTTCACCGAAAACGAAATTAAGTTGGCTTTTCGAGATAACCGCTATGTATCTGCCGACCTAACCGTTACCAACTTGCACTTCGAAGACGGCCCACGACTGCTATTTGAAGTTAAAAAGATTGACCAGCAAAAGCGAATTTCTCGAGAAACTTTACAAAACGCGCAGCATTACGCAGCACGGGAATTGGTTCGCGGCCTTGCACACGAAATCAAAAATCCTCTTGGTGGTATTCGCGGTGCAGCACAGCTATTAGAAAAAGAGCTGATTGACGAGCATAAAGAATTTACAAGCATGATCATAGAGCAGTCTGACCGTCTGCGAAACTTAGTTGATCGATTGCTTGGACCAAATTCACTACCTCGATTTGAAGAAAGCAACGTGCATCAAGCGCTTGAAAAAATACGCAGCTTAATGCGCTTTGACTCAGACAATCCCATTACCATAGTTCGCGACTATGACCCCAGCATTCCACCGCTTATGTTAGACCCTGACATGATTCAGCAAGCGGTGCTCAATATTGTGCGCAACAGCGTTCAGGCATTAACCGAGAGCCAAACCCCCAACCCACAAATTAGGTTAATTACGCGAATAGAGCGCCAAATGACAATTCAAACGAAGCGTCACGCGCTGGTAGCTAAAATAAAAATTATTGATAACGGCCCGGGTATTCCGGCTGAAGTAAAAGACACACTTTTCTACCCCATGGTCACAAGCAAGCAAAATGGCTCTGGGTTGGGTTTGTCTATTTCACAGACCCTTATAAACCACCACGGCGGCAAAATAGATGTAGATAGCTACCCTGGTCACACTGAGTTCGTAATTTACATACCAATAGATCGTAAGGAGACAGACGATGACGAATGAGTCTGTGTGGATTGTCGATGATGACAGTTCTATTCGTTGGGTGCTGCAAAAGGCCTTACAAGCAGCAGATATCAGCTGCTTAAGTTTTGAAAACCCTGAAGATTTATTGCTTCAACTTCAAAGCGGCCAAGCCCCTGAAGTCATCATTTCAGACATAAGAATGCCACAAATGGACGGCATGACATTACTGAACGAAGTGCATGCCTCGCACCCTATGCTCCCCGTTATCATTATGACGGCGCATTCGGATTTAGACAGCGCAGTTAACGCATATCAAAAAGGCGCCTTTGAATATTTGCCAAAGCCATTTGATATCGACGAGGCAGTAACCTTAACCCAGCGGGCGCTGGCACATGCCAGAGAGCAATCCACCGTATCTAAAGCGCAAGTTGAAGACGTAGTAACGGAAATAATTGGCGAAGCACCTGCCATGCAGGAAGTGTTTCGTGCCATAGGTCGTTTGTCTCGCTCTTCAATTAGCGTGCTAATTAACGGGCAATCAGGAACGGGTAAAGAGCTTGTGGCGCACGCCCTTCATAGGCACAGCCCAAGAGCAAGTAAACCTTTCATCGCCCTTAATATGGCCGCCATTCCTGCCGACCTTGTAGAATCAGAACTATTTGGCCATGAGAAGGGCGCGTTTACCGGAGCCCAGGCAGCTCGCCAAGGCCGCTTTGAACAAGCCGACGGCGGAACATTGTTCTTAGATGAAATAGGCGATATGCCGTTAGATGTACAAACCCGCCTTTTACGTGTGCTTGCAGACGGCCAGTTTTATCGTGTCGGTGGCCATCAATCAGTGAGTGTGGACGTACGCATCATCGCTGCAACTCACCAGAATTTAGAACAAAGGGTTGCTGAAGGTAAGTTTAGGGAAGATTTGTTCCACCGCTTAAACGTTATCCGAGTGCACCTTCCTTCACTTAACGAGCGCCGCGAAGATATTCCACTACTGACCCGTCACTTCTTGCGCCGAGCAGCCAAAGAACTTGATGTAGAAGCTAAAAGCATATCGAAAGACGCTGAGCGCGTAATGTCTCAGCTACCATGGCCTGGAAACGTAAGGCAGCTAGAAAACGTGTGTCGCTGGTTAACGGTAATGGCGAGTGGTCAAGAAGTGCTGCCCAGCGATCTGCCACCGGAAATTCACAGCGATAGCAGTATTGAAAAACCTAGCGCTGAATCGGGTGAGTGGCCAGATTTGTTGGCAAACTGGACCGATAAACAGCTTCGCGACGGCCATCACAATATTCTTAACGACGCGATGCTGACGTTTGAGCGTATTATGCTTGAGCGAGCACTTCAGCACACTCATGGCCACAAACAAGATGCGGCTAAACGCTTGGGTTGGGGGAGAAATACCCTAACAAGAAAGTTAAAAGAACTGGGTGTGAACTAACCCTAGTGACTACGCCGAAAGCTAGCAGGGAACTCACTGCTAGCTTATGAGCGGCTTGCTACCTAATGTCCTTTCGACAATAGCGCCGTCATTCCCTGATTGAAATGCCTTACCCACTTCATACTAAACTGGCCTTTGGCGCTTCGATTTATTTCTATCACCGCCTCTTTTTTAGAAAGTACGTTATCTTCATTGTGCGCTCTTGGGTGTGTCATTGCATCGTAGGTATCAACAATGGCTAATAACTTCGCACCTTCACAGATATCGTCTTCTTTTAGCCCCAATGGATAACCTGTTCCATCAGTGCGTTCATGGTGCTGCATCACGATTTTGCGCGCCATATCCCATTGGTCTAGGTGCTCTAACAAACGGGCACTTTTATACACATGAGAGCGCATAAGATTAAATTCGATATCGCTTAGCGCATCCCCTTTGTGCAAAAGCTTCAATGGCATGAAGGCCATTCCGAAGTCATGTACATAGCTGGCTACGGCAAGCTGATCTTCGTCTATAGGGTTTTCGGCCACGTCGTTAATATACATAGCCAGTTTGGCAATGCGATCACCACGACCAGACCAGTAGTTAGAGCGGCGTTCAATGGTTTGCATTAAGTCGCGGAAAAATAGAATATCTTGCTTCTTTTCACTACTAATATCTTTAGGGATACCTGTAGCCGCTAACGTAGGGGGCTTTATCTGAACGTTTTGTGGGTCGTCTTCATCCGCAACAATATCTAACGCTGGGTTAAGTAATAAGACCGCTTCGGTAAGGCGTTTTTCATGCTCAGCAGTATTTTCAGGCGTCACACGACCGATAGCTAAAACCAGCTGATTGTGAAGATTGTCATCGTATTCGGCTTTGCCACTGGCCATTACAGCCTCTACAAAGGCTTTTACTCTGTCCATAGTAAGCAATACCAAGTCACTCATAGTACTTGTGTACGCCACCTGCCCCTTGCGCAAATAATCTAGCAAGTCTTCTACATGCTGCAAAAGCGGGATCATGGGCGAGAAATTAACCAGGCCTAAATCACCTTTAATGGTGTGGATTGAGCGAAACAGAGCACGCTGCAATTCGTTGTCTTCAGGACGAAGCTCTAGTTCAATCAAGGTTTGTTCACTTGATTCATAGAGTTCGTTTATTTCCTCCATAAGGTCAGCAAGAATATCTTCTTCTAGGTCGTCTGGAGTAAATGTCTGCATATAGTGGTTACCGAGTTAGGTTCGATTGCGCTTTTTATTATTGTAATTGGGTATCGGCAAAATTTCCTCATACTAAAGGTGATAAACATAGCCACTTTTCCAACTTATTGCTCAACTATAACTTCCGCACTATAAAAACTCATCGGACAAGTGTACGCTGAAACTTCATCTATACTGCGCGCGTCAATTGTATCTAGGAGTTGTTTTGATCGCTTTATTCCGCATTCCGGCACTTTTTATCGCTTTTTTAGTCATTAACATTGTTCTGCTAATTGTTTGTATCGCACGACCTTTTCACAAAGATAACGTGCATATTGCGGGTAGTATGTATTCACTTATGGCTAAGATCGTAGGTCTCAAAATTATTATAAAGAAAGATCCTGCGGTTAAAATAAACGAGCCCTACGTTTACATCGCCAATCATCAAAACAGTTTCGACGTTATCACTATCTGTAAAGCTGCACTGCCTGGCGTGGTAACCATTGGCAAAAAGAGCTTAAAGTGGATCCCTATTTTCGGCCAAATCTATTGGTTGTCAGGCAATATCATGATTGATAGAAAGAATTCAGGTAAAGCCCGTAATACACTCGACATTGCTGCAAAACGCATTGCGAAAAAGAAAACGTCGGTATGGCTGTTCCCAGAAGGTACACGAAGCTATGGCAGAGGCATATTACCTTTTAAGCAAGGTGCGTTTCGCCTAGCTAAGACCACGAACGAACCGGTTGTTATGGTAACCGCCAGCAATTTGCACAATAAAGTAAAATGGAACCGTTGGAATAACGGCATTGTGCTTATTGATATTGCCGCCCCTCAGGCTTTGAACGAAGACAAGACAATTAAAGAGTGGATGGTGCATTTTAACGATGAAATGAAACAAAAGTTTGATGCGCTTAATACACAGGTCGATGAACTGGAAAAAAGCAGGTAAACTTGCGTCAAAATTGCTAACGAGTGTTTATTATGACCCAGTTCGATGAAAGAGAAGAGTGGTACGAGTTTAACCAAGAAACTATTGATGCCCTTCTAGAAGACGGCAGCCAAGCCGATGCCGACTATACCATTGAGCACCACTTCGCCAGCACTGACTTCGACGTGCTAGAAAAGGCAGCTGTTGATGCGTTTAAAGCTGGTTTTGAAGTCACCGACGCAGAAGAGCTTATTCTTGACGATGGCGAAACTATTTTCTGCTTCGACGCGGTTGCAGAGCGAAAGCTAGATATTGAAAAACTTAATGCGGACTCTGACACCTTGCTTAAAATTGCCGACAGGCATGATGTAACCTACGACGGTTGGGGTACTTACTTCGAGCCGCGTGAAGAAGGTGAATACGAACAAGAAGATCACTACTTCGACGACTGATCTCTAAGGCACCCTCACCGTTTTAACTGAGAAGGCGTTAAGTTAGCCTTCAGCTTTTGTTCATCTTTTTCCGTCAACAATGACACTGTCATTATCGATTGGAAAAGGATGGACAGATGAAAAAGCTACTTTTCTCACTTACTACATATTCTGCTATTGCAACAATACAGCTTGCGCTTATGTCACCTGTGCATGCCAGTACCGAAAATAGCGCACAAAACAAAAACGTTACCTCTAACGAATACCGTTACGACAAACCATTTATTGCCGCTGAATCGCTGCTGCCTAAAACCTCAGCAGCATTGACAAGCGAAGAAACAATCTCTCAATCTGTTGATAACGTTGAGACTGACCAACAGTCCCTTCCCAAGACAGGTAAGCATCAACAGCATTTGGCCGTGAGTAAGTCCTCTAGCGATATCGTAGTCAGCAGTATTAATGAGTTTTGGATTTATGAAAGCTGGGTAAAGCTTGAGCAAGACATTGATTACGATGGTTATCACTCCACGTTTTCGATTGAGTTTGACGCCGACACCATTTTCACTCGTGCGCCAGTATACGCGGTCCTGTATTTGGGCAAAAACGACGTGTACGAGTCTATTCACGTGTCGTCTGAATTTTACATTTACTCAGAAGACTCAACAGATACCTTTACCATTGAAAGCACATTAGTTTCTGGCTATCCGCCCGGTGAGTACGACATTCTATTAGAGCTTTATGATGCAGATACCGAAATGCTTGTGGCGTATACCGATGCCTATGATGACAGCGCACTCGCCTATCTTCCCCTTGAAAGTGAAAATAATGAATATGTGGTTGAAGATACGGTAGTCATAGTAGAAGAGCATGGCGGAGCATGGTCTTTACTCCCACTGTGTCTATTAGGTGGCATTGTACTTGTTAGACGCAGAATCAAGCGGAATATCTAAGCCTTAGCTAGTGACGATCATATCGAAAAGATAGCTGATACCCTGCTATTTCGCGTTCAGTTATCTTTTTGAGTGGAGTCTATTTCTTCAACCTCTACTACAACCTTTTCTACTAGCTTCACTCTTCCCTGCTTCACTAGTGCTTGTCTTAATACATACTCAATTTGCGCATTTACACTGCGCAAGTCATCGGCAGCCCATCGCTCCATGGCGGCAAGTACGTTTTCATTTATCCTAAGTGGATACGCTTTTTTCTTTGCCAAAATTACAAACCTTATGTGCCGCAGTGCATCGCTGCGGCACTACAATTTCAAACTTAAATTAAAAAAACGAGCTAGTAGATTGTACCTGTATTAATAACCGGTTGCGTCGACTTATCACCACACAGCACAACTAATAAATTACTGATCATCGTCGCTTTACGCTCTTCATCAAGCTCTACTACACCCTTTTCATTTAATCGCTGAAGTGCCATTTCTACCGTTCCCACAGCACCATCTACAATTTGCTTCCGGGCAGCCACAATAGCTGATGCTTGTTGACGCTGTAGCATGGCACTTGCGATTTCTTGCGCGTAGGCAAGGTGGCTGATACGAGACTCCAAGATTGTGATCCCAGCTTTCGCAAGGCGAGCCTGGATCTCTTCTTGTAAACGCGCTGATATCTCTATCGGGTGGCTACGAAGCGCGACTTCCGCTTGCTCGTCGTCACGAGGATCGTAAGGAAAGCTACTTGCCATATTGCGGATTGCGGACTCGCTTTGAATTCGCACAAAACTTTCATAATCGTCCACGTCAAACATTGCTTCAGCAGTATCGCTCACTTTCCACACTACAATAGAGGCGATTTCAATGGGATTTCCTTGATTGTCGTTAACTTTAATTCTGGCACTTTCAAAGTTTCTTATGCGCAAAGAAATATTAGCTCTACGGAACAAAGGAATTGTCCAGCGTAATCCAACATCAGAGACAGTACCTACATAGCTGCCGAAAAACGTCATGACCTTAGCTTGGTTGGGTTGCACCATGAAATAGCCCAACCACAAACTTCCCACTAAAACGCTTAGAACCACACCAGCTTCGGGGTTACCCGACACTGCATAGAAAAACGTAGCAACCTGTGCGACTAGCAAAACACAGATCATCAAATAACCGTTTACCGAAAACCCTTTCTTTTCTTTCATACCACTCACCTTTGATATCATTTTGATATCTTTATAATACAAAACATAACTACTCGCTAATTTTGATGTGTTACCAAATATGTCGAAGCAACATTTTATTTTTAACTATGGGGTAACATTTTTTGGTAACTCTATGAAATAGATGCCAGAATGATGGAGGGTCATCGTTTGCTATGGATGTACGTTAATGCCTTCAAACTCAGATAAAAACGTCGCTTCTTCTTTCCAGCGCCGTACCTTACTAAAGGGCGGTCTCGCTTTTGGCCTTACTGCGGGCATTACCCCTTTTTCAATCGGAAAAGAAAAACCGACGCTGCGCGTATTAGGCACCCATGTCACGCTTCAAGAAGCCATTCGTCAGCGCGCCATGGAAGACTTAGGCATTAATATTGAGTTCGAGCCGGGTGGCAGTGCAGCCGTTCTTCAAAAGGCGTCGATGAACCCCACGTCATTCGACCTTTATGAGCAGTGGTCTAATAGCATTAATGTATTGTGGCGCGCTCACGCTATTCAGCCCATAGAGAAGAAACGCCTTCAGTATTGGGAAGAAATAAACGATTTAAGCAAGACCGGAAAACTTACCGAGAACGCGCGAATGGGCGCTGGCGACGCACCGCATAAAATTATTAATATACAGGACGACGGCACACTAGGTGCCAACCATACTGACACAATTAGTTTTTTACCTTATGTGCACAATGTTGACTCTTTTGGCTATGACACATCAAAGTTACCTAAAGAACTGCAAGGGCAAGAAGAAAGCTGGGGCTGGCTTTTAGACAGCCGCTATTCAGGAAAAGTGGGCATAGTCAACGACCCCACTATCGGACTTTTCGATTTAGCACTTGCCGCACAAGCTAAAGGATTCATTCAATTCCAAGATATCGGTGCCATGACCGAGTATGAACTTGATGATTTGTTTAGCTTACTTATAGAGTTGAATCAGTTAAACCATTTCAATGGATTCTGGACCTCCGTCCCTGAGTCTATTGATTTCATGAAAAGTGGACGGGTTGCAATCGAAAGCATGTTCTCGCCTGCAGTCTCTGCACTAAACGGTCAAGATATTCCGGTTACGTTTGCAGCACCGAAAGAAGGCTACCGCGGATGGCACGGTGTAATGTGCATGTCCTCTGCCACACAAGGTAGAATAAAGGACGTGGCTTATGAGTATATGAATTGGTGGCTGTCGGGGTGGCCTGGCGCATTTATTGCCAGACAAGGCTATTATATTTCCAACCCTAAACGTTCAGCTCAGTATCTTTCAGACGCAGAGTGGAACTATTGGTACAAAGGGCAAGTGGCGTCTGAACCGCTTAAAGGGCCCGACGGAAATATTAGTGTTAAACAAGGCGCCCAGCGCACTGGTGGGGGTTATGAAGAGCGTTTTAGTAACGTTGCCGTATGGAATACCATTATGCCAACCTACGAATACAGTTTGCAGAAGTGGTACGAATTCATCACCGTATAATGTTGCGTTAAGTAAAACCCATAACGTTAATGGAATAAGGCTTTTTTAGTTCACATGTTATCGTCAATTCGAATTCAGCTTATCACCGTGCTACTCGCTCTTATAGCGCTTATATTGGCACAGGGGTTTATTGCTAGAGAAAACCAAGAAGTCCTAAACAAAGGCGTGGCATCAGCGTCAAAGGCAGCAGTTGACGTTGCACTTGTTAAGGAACTTGAACGGGATGTGGTGGACTTACAGCGCAACGTGCTCATATTCAAAGAGAATGCGAGTAAATCAGCCATTACTCGCTT
The DNA here is from genome assembly GCF_022348305.1 of Alteromonas sp. MmMcT2-2. NCBI lineage: Bacteria > Pseudomonadati > Pseudomonadota > Gammaproteobacteria > Alteromonadales > Alteromonadaceae > Alteromonas > Alteromonas sp. MmMcT2-2. The sequence continues at coordinate 23,314 of NZ_JAKRFA010000006.1, read as the reverse complement.
CAGTCGACTCATGGTGACTATTAACAACAAGCTCGACAAGCTGGCTCTGGTAGACGAAGACAACGAAGAACAGGAAGGCAACCATATCCTTTCTAGAATGAAGGGGCATCTTAACGCCTATCAAGAGAACTTTACTCAAGTTGTCGATGCGCGCTCTGAAAGGGATAATCTTATTGCAAGAGGCACCCTATCTGATATTACGTTACTGGAAAAGATACTGAGTGACGCTAAAGCAAACGGGGATATCTCTGCTGCCTCTGAAGAACAAGCAAAGTCGCTTCTTATTCGGGCAGAAAGTGCGATGTTGAAATATCTGATGAAACCCGACATGGGTTTTATTCGAGCATTCAACGAAGCCACAGATTCACTACGAAAATTAACGCTAACGAAAAATACATCTCTTCAGGAAAGAGTTGAGCGATTATCGGAAAACATTAAAGCCGATTTCGTTAAGCTAACCCAGATAACTCAAGGTAATTTATTCTTGGTTAACGTAGTCATGGCAGGTTCTGCCAATGAATTTCTCTATTTAAGCGGTGAGCTGGCCAAAAAAGTAACCACAGACTCTGAAATTGCGACCCAACGCACCTATACACTGGCTGAAAGCACACAGCGTAACGGAGAACTATTTTCTCTTGTTTCCATTCTACTCGCCCTCTCAGCCGCGCTGTTTACCATGTTTCGCATATTGGGTCCTATCCGCTCTATCACTCAAGTTTTCAACAAACTTGCCCAAGGCGTACAAATTTCCAATATTCCTGGCAGCAGTCGAAAAGATGAAATTGGCAAGCTAGCAAAAGCGGCGCTTGTTTTTAGTGATAAAAACCGAGAGACAGAAAAACTGCTAGGTGAAGCAAGAACCATGAACTCGCAGCTTGAAAGCTTAAATAAAGCGATTACTGAGGCGAAAATAAAAGCGGAGCAAGCAACCGCGTCAAAGAGTATGTTTTTAGCCAATATGAGTCATGAAATCCGCACGCCGATGAATGGTATTATCGGACTAATAGAACTGGCGCAACAGCAAGAGCTGTCCACTACTGTTAAAGGGTATCTCGACAAGGCAGCGTATTCAGGGCAAATATTACTGAGCGTAATTAACGATATTCTCGACTTCTCAAAAATTGAAGCGGGTAAATTGAAGATTGAGGAAGTGAGTTTTTCTTTGCATTCACTGTTCGACAACCTCATTGCAGTCATTGCACTACGCGCAAAAGAAAAGAACTTATCGGTGCACTTTACGGTAAATCCAAAGATACCTCCGCAAGTAATTGGCGACCCACTGCGTATCGCGCAAATAATTATGAATATAGGCAACAATGCTGTGAAGTTCACCGAGCAAGGGCGTATAGATATTGAGTTTGACGGCAACTTGAACGAAAAAGGGAACGTGTTAAACCTTACCATGCGAATCACCGATTCCGGCATAGGTATGAGTGCAGCCCAGCTAGATAGAATATTTAATCCTTTCACTCAAGCAGACGGTTCAACCAACAGAAAATATGGCGGTACCGGCCTAGGCCTTGCGATTGTAAGCCAGCTTACTGAACTTATGAACGGCCGCCTTGATGCCACTTCTACTATGGGAAAAGGCAGTACGTTTGAAGTTGAACTACCGCTGAAAGCATTCAAAAACCAACCAGGCGTGCTTGAACAAACACCTCAGCTACCTGTTGATAGCCTTTATGTTACTGAAGTAGCATTGCTGCCTGCGGCGTATTGCAACCAGATACAGCTGCCGACTAAATCAACGCTATCAATAGAAGAAGCCAAAAATATCGCCGCTTTACCTGAACATATCATTGTAGATATCCATGAGTTCAGTGAGTTCAGACAGAATATTGCTTGGTTAAACGCCTTACTAGAAAAAGGGAAGTCGGTAGGCCTGGTAATGGAGAGTGCAGGCAGCGCGCTACAAGCTAAATATGACACGCTATGGAGAGGCCCACTTATCATGCATCCATTCACACCTGCGCAATTTGAGCGTTTTGTTCATCAGGTGATATCTAAAGATGCAAGTTATGACGGACATCATTTTAGTGAAGAAGCGGAAGCAACGTCGCTAGAAGGCCACGTGCTTTTAGTAGAAGACAATAATATAAATCAACTCGTCACCGGAGAAATGCTTACCAATCTTGGGCTTACTTTCGATATTGCAGAAGATGGCAAGCAAGCCGTGCAAAAAGTAGAAAATGCCCCGCAGTACGACCTAATATTGATGGATGTACAAATGCCGGTGATGGACGGTTATGAGGCAACCACACAACTCCGCGAAAAAGGCTTTACTGGCGTACCTATTATCGGCCTTTCGGCTAATGCAATGAAGGAAGATAAACAAAGCGCGATAGACGCGGGTATGAACGACTACCTCACCAAGCCAATAAAGCAAAAATCATTGATAGGCATGTTAAAACAGTACTTAGGCAAACAGCTCTAAACGCCAACGTAAAGATAGGTTCGTATACCAATTCGCATAAATAATTGCCCGCTCAGTAGGCGCTGGCAAGCTTCATAGCGAAGTGTGAGAATGCAGGAACGGCTTTCGAACAAACGCGCTATGTTTAGGGCCTGTTAAATCGCTAATAAAAAAGGGCTACCTTTCGGTAACCCTTCTAATTTGTATCGATAACCCCCGTTCTAGGGGCTGCACTTAAAGCGCTTTAATGGTCTCGAACTGCTCTTTAAGTTTGGCTAGGGCTTTTTCACCCTCTTCCAACTTAGCGCGTTCCTTTTCAATTACTGCTTCTGGCGCATTACTTACGAACTTCTCGTTACCCAACTTGCCACGAGTACGAGATACGTCTTTCTCGATTTTCTCCATGGCTTTAGTAATACGGGCAAGCTCTGCGTCTTTGTCGATAAGCCCTGCCATCGGGATAAGAATTTCCATCTCACCCACAAGCGCTGTCGCGCTGGCTGGCGCTTCTTCACCGTCTTTCAATATAGTCACGGTTTCAAGCTTGGAAAGCTTATCTAGGAATGCCTTAGCCGCATCAAGACGACGCGCGTCTTCGTCGCTTACGTTTTTAAGTAGCGCATTAAGCGGTTTGTTTGGCGAGATATCCATTTCACCACGGATATTACGAATACCCACGATAAACTTCTTCACCCACTCGATATCAGCAAGTACTTTGTCATCTTGTTTCGCTGCATCAACTTCAGGGAATGCCTGAACCATAATGCTTGCGCCCTCTTCCACTTTAAGTGCACTTAGTGGCACAACGCGCTGCCAAATAGTGTCGGTGATAAATGGCATAAGCGGGTGCAACAAGCGAAGCAAGCTTTCAAGCACGTTAATAAGCGTATGACGTGTACCGCGCTTTTCAGCTTCGGTGCTGGCGTCATTGTTAAGCACTGGCTTAGTAAGCTCTAGATACCAGTCACAGAACTGGTTCCAGGTGAATTCGTAAACGGTTTGTGCTGCAATATCGAAACGGTAGTCTTCAAGCGCTTTTTCAAACTCAACCAGCGTTTGTTGGAACTTAGCCCAAATCCAGCGATCGGCCATGCTAAGCACCATTTCACCACCGTCGCGACCTGTATCGTGCTCTTCGGTGTTCATCAATACGAAACGCGATGCGTTCCAAATTTTGTTACAGAAGTTGCGGTAGCCTTCAACACGGGCCATATCAAAGTTGATATCGCGGCTGGTTGACGCCATAGCGGCAAACGTAAAGCGCAGTGCATCTGTACCGTAGGCCTGAATACCATCAGGGAACTGTTTACGGGTACGCTTGGCAATCTTCTCAGCAAGCTGAGGCTGCATCATGCCCGCGGTGCGTTTAGTAACTAGCGACTCAATATCAATACCGTCAATCAAATCGATGGGGTCAAGCACGTTGCCCTTCGACTTTGACATTTTATCGCCATTCTCATCGCGGATAAGACCAGTAATGTAGATGTCTTTAAACGGAATTTTGCCCGTGAACTTCTTGGTCATCATGATCATTCTGGCAACCCAGAAGAAGATGATGTCAAAGCCGGTTACTAGCACTGAAGACGGTACAAAGGTTTCTAGATCTGGCGTTTCTTCTGGCCAGCCCATGGTCGCGAACGGCCATAGTGCGCTTGAGAACCAGGTATCTAGTACATCATCGTCTTGTGAAAGGGTTACGTCACTGCCAAGGCCGTGTTTTTCACGCACTTCTTCTTCGGTGCGGCCAACAAAAACGTTACCGTTTTCGTCGTACCACGCCGGAATGCGGTGTCCCCACCACAGCTGACGTGAAATACACCAGTCTTGAATGTTGTGCATCCACTGGTAGTAAGTCTTGTTCCAGTTCTCTGGCACAAAACGAATTTCGCCGCTTTCAACCGCTTCAATTGCAGGTTTAGCAAGAGACTCAACGGCTACATACCACTGGTCAGTTAGGTAGGGTTCAATTACCGCACCTGTTCTGTCGCCACGCGGCACTTTAAGCTTGTGCGGCTCAATCTTAACCAATGCGCCTTGTGCGTCTAAATCAGCAACAATTTGCTTACGGGCGTCGAAGCGATCTAAGCCGCGATATGCTTCTGGCGCATCATCATTAATTTTCGCATCGTCGGTAAGAATGTTGATCATAGGCAAGTTATGACGCTTACCCATATCGTAGTCGTTGAAGTCGTGAGCAGGCGTAATTTTAACGCAGCCTGTACCGAATTCTTGATCTACATAGTCATCGGCGATAACCGGAATTAAACGGCCAGTAATCGGTAGCTTAATTTCTTTGCCGATAAAGCCTTGATAACGCTCATCATCTGGGTGTACCGCAACCGCGGTATCGCCTAGCATGGTTTCAGGGCGCGTTGTTGCAACCACTAGTTCACCGCTACCATCTGCAAGTGGGTAGCGCATGTGCCACATGTGGCCGTCTTCTTCTTCGTTTAGTACTTCAAGATCAGATACTGCTGTGTGAAGCACTGGATCCCAGTTAACCAAACGCTTACCGCGGTAAATAAGGCCTTCTTCGTGTAGCTTAACGAACACTTCAGTTACGGCTTTAGACAGGTCTTCGTCCATGGTGAACACTTCACGAGACCAGTCAGGAGACGTACCTAGACGGCGCATTTGACCAGTGATCGTTCCGCCGCTGTGCTCTTTCCATTCCCACACTTTTTTGATGAAGTCTTCGCGACCTAAATCGTGGCGCGTCTTGCCTTGTGCGTTAAGTTGGCGTTCTACCACCATCTGGGTTGCAATACCGGCGTGGTCAGTACCCACTTGCCATAGCGTATTGTCGCCCTTCATGCGGTGATAACGGGTTAAGGCGTCCATAATGGTTTGTTGGAAACCATGGCCCATGTGAAGGCTACCGGTAACGTTTGGTGGCGGAAGCAAAATACAATAAGGGTCGCCGCTACCTGAAGCTTTAAATAAACCCGCCTCTTCCCATGACTTGTAGCATTGCTGCTCGATGGACTGCGGTTCGAAGGTTTTATCCATTACACACTCTCAAATTGAAGCTAAACGCGAATGACTTATGCAGATTTGAACTGCATGTTGCATCCAGCTTGCTGATAGTTTTTGTATCTTACCCGCGCGGCCTGTTTGGCGTTCTCGTCCACGGGTACAAAATCGATGATTTGACGATGCTGGTTGGGTGAAGGCACCATACCGGACCCCACATTAACCACCATTTGTCGTCTGGCTACCTGCTCTGGCCGCCAACAAATTTCCACCGGCGTTCCTGATTGCGGCCCTTCACCATAAAGGTTATGGGGAACAAAACGGTCAGCCGGCAGCTGCCACAACAATTCATCAACGTCTTCAGCCTGCGCCTGTGTATCGCACAGCACGCTAATCTTTTGCTTATTGGCAAACGCTGATGCAATAACTTCGCTGGCGCGGCCTGCCACACCATTGTCACTGCTGGTAAGTTGATAAAATATCACTTGTGGCATGAATGATTAGTCCTCTAACTTGATATCAGCGCGGTTCATTAGGAACTGAGACAGCATAGGCACTGGACGGCCTGTTGCGCCTTTGTTCTTACCACTGCGCCATGCCGTACCGGCAATATCAAGGTGAGCCCAGTTGTACTTCTTAGTGAAGCGCGACAAGAAACAACCCGCAGTAATTGACCCTGCTGGGCGACCACCAAGGTTCGTCATGTCGGCAAACGGGCTTTCAAGCTGCTCTTGGTAATCGTCCCATAGCGGTAGACGCCATGCGCGATCTGAGCTTTGCTCTGACGCATTAAGTAGTTCGTGAGCAAGCGGATTGTGCGTACTCATTACCGCTGTTGCATGGTGACCAAGTGCGATAATCGCTGCGCCAGTTAGCGTGGCTACGTCAATTACTAGCTCTGGGTCGAAGCGCTCTACATAGGTTAGCGCGTCGCATAATACTAAACGGCCTTCGGCATCAGTGTTAAGCACTTCAACGGTTTGACCCGACATAGTCGTTAGAATGTCACCCGGACGGTACGCTTTGCCATCTGGCATGTTTTCACAGCCTGCCAATACACCAATAACGTTAATGGGCAGATTCAGCGCCGCGATAGTGTGCATGGTACCCAGTACGCCTGCAGCACCACCCATGTCGTACTTCATTTCATCCATGGCTTCGCCTGGCTTAATTGAAATGCCGCCTGAATCGAACGTAAGGCCTTTACCTACAAGTACAATTGGGGCTTGATCAGCTGGGCCACCGCGATGATGCATAATACTCATCATACTTTCGTTGTCTGAACCACGACCTACAGCCAAATACGCTTGCATACCAAGCTCTGCCATTTGGGTTTCATCAACGACTTCAGCGGTTACGCTGTCGTACTGGCTGGCAAGCTCTTGCGCCTGCTGCCATAGGTACGCTGGGTTACAGATGTTTGGCGGCATGTTAGCCACATCTTTGGTCACTTTCGCACCACGAGCAACCGCTAAACCATGCTCAACTGCACGTTCACCCACAGTAAGTTCACGGCGTGTAGGTACGTTAAATACAATTTTACGCAGTGGGCGACGTGGTTCGCCTTTCTTGGTTTTAAGCTGCATAAAGGTGTAAAGCGTGTCTTCAGTTGCTTCTACTGCCTGACGTACTTTCCAGTAGGTATCGCGACCTTTAACGTGAAGTTCGGTAAGGAAACATACCGCTTCCATCGAGCCTGTTTCATTCAATGTTTGAATGGTTTTGGCGATTATGTTTTTGTACTGGCGCTCGTCTAATTCGCGCTCTTTACCACAACCGACTAGAAGCACGCGCTCGCTTAGTACATTTGGCACGTTGTGTAGCAACAACATTTGGCCGGCTTTACCTTCAAGGTCGCCACGGCGTAACAAGTTGCTGATATAACCTTCACTGATTTCGTCTAGCTGTTCAGCCACTGCCGTTAGGCGGCGCGGCTCGAAGACACCTACAACAATACATGCGCTGCGTTGCTTTTCAGGACTGCCACTTTTTACACTAAACTCCACGATATCACCTCGCTTTTCGTCGTTTATGGTTTGCACGATGACTAAAATCACGTAACGTTTCGCGCTGCTTTATGTTTTAATACGCAGCATAACTTTTTAGTTCGCTGCAATTCACGCTTAAAGACCTATTGAATATAGGTTAAATTTGCGTCAAAACACCATGCAAACGGTTTATGATTGCAGGCAAAACTTGTAAAAACGGTAAGTTTAAACAAAATTGTGCTTTCTTTCACTAAAATTCCTAATTTTCCGGAAGGGCTGAGATGCTGATATTCCGCTATTTACTTAAGGAAACGCTGAAATCTCAGTTAGCGATTTTCTTTATCCTAATGGCAATTTTTGTCACCTTGCGATTTGTGCGCGTTTTGGGCGACGCCTCGGACGGTGATATTCCCGCTGGGCTAGTGCTTGGCTTCCTAGGTTTATATGCCCCTATCCTCTCTTCATTAGTGCTGCCTATCAGCGCCTATTTGGGCATTATGCTGGCACATGGCAGGCTGTATGTAGACAGTGAAATGACCGTAATGCGAGCCTGTGGTATCAGTGAATGGTATGTAACGCGGGTAATGCTGTTCTTGTCTGTACTTATCATGATAGTCACAGGCGCAATTACCCTTTATTTCGCGCCATTGGCTGCAGAGAACGAGTATCAGCTGCGAGAAAAAGCCAGAAATGAGGCGGGAATATCGGCGCTAATGCCAGGTAGATTCCAGCAAACCGGTAACGAAAAAGCGGTTATTTTTGTTCACGATGTAGACAATAACGATAAGCTACAACGTGTGTTTTTATCGCAAAATCAAACAGACGATAGCGAAGGCGACGTGCGCGTTGTGTATGCACAAACTGGTGAAGTGGCAAATAACCCTGACGGCACGCGAAACCTTGTACTGAAAGAAGGGGTACAGTACGAAGGAAAGCAATCTGAAAAGGCTTTCCGCAAAGTAGAATTTGACGAATACCAAATTCAGATTGCCGATAAACCTGCCGACGAAACTCGTCGTAAGGTAAGCGTACTGCCTACTAACGAACTGTGGGAAGACGACAGTATTGAAGCTAGAGCAGAACTTCAGTGGCGTATTGCCATACCGCTTTCCATTCCGTTTTTAGTACTAATTGCTGTGCCGCTAAGCGCAGTCGACCCGCGTCAGGGGCGCTTTGGTAAAATGTTCCCTGCCATCCTGCTTTACTTGGGATACTTCTTGCTGCTGCTTGCGAGTAGACGAGTGTTAGAAGACGGCAAAATGCCACCTCAGCTTGGCTTATGGTGGGTGCATACCATCATGCTGATTATTGGTGTCATGTTGATTGTGCGAGACAGAAAAACCGGCACTGAGCTTCGCGCTTGGATATTGGGGAAAAAGTAGATGTTTAAGATCCTCGATTTATATATCGCCCGTACGCTGTTAGGCACTATTACCGTTACGCTTAGTGTACTAATTGGCTTAAGCGCGCTTATTAAATTTGTAGAACAGCTGCGAAAAATTGGCGAAGGCGACTATGACATGCTGGTCGCTTTTATCTACGTATTGCTAAGCTTGCCTCGCGACTTAGAGCAGTTCTTCCCTATGGCAACATTGCTGGGCGGCCTTATTGGCATGGGCGTACTGGCTAGCAATAGCGAATTGGTAGTGATGCAAGCCGCAGGTATGAGCCGCTGGAACATTATAAACTCAGCCATGAAGTCGACCCTTGTAATGATCTTATTAGTGATGGCCGTTGGCGAGTGGGTCACCCCGTACAGTGAAACCAAGGCAAAACAGATAAGAACTGAAGCCATTTCAGGCGGTAGTTTATTTTCTTCCGATAAGCTGGTGTGGGCAAAGGATGGCGACCGATTTGTAAGCATAGGTCAGGTGTTAAGCCAAGACTCTCTCAAAGATGTGAGCATATTTAGCTTTAACCCTGACTTGTCGCTAGAGAGCATTACTCACGCTAAAAATGGGGCCTTCGACGGCGACGGTTGGTGGCTAAGCGACGTTGAAGTAACCAAGTTTACTGAAACGAATGTTACGGTAGATGAAAATAACCGCATGCGTTGGAATTCAACACTGACACCAGACAAACTAGGCATTGTTGCGGTTAAGCCAGAGGCTTTATCTATTACTGGGCTGCTGGATTACGTGAACTACCTAGACAACAACGACCAAGACCCTTCTCGTTATCAACTCGCCTTGTGGCGCAAGGTATTCCAACCTATTTCGGTAGGCGTAATGCTGTTAATGGCATTGTCGTTCATCTTTGGCCCGCTGCGTAGCGTTACAATGGGCGCACGCGTGATCATGGGCGTACTGACAGGCTTCGGTTTCTTTATTCTCAATGAAGTATTTGGGCCAGTGAGTTTAGTCTATCAGCTGCCACCATTCCTTGGCGCCTTACTGCCTAGCTTACTGTTTGCGGCCATTGCAGGGGTAATGTTGAGGCGTTGATCAAGCTATCAGCATTCATCTGATTCAATAGTCAAAACTAATAAAAAAAAGAGGCCTTACAGCCTAATGCCGATCAGTTAAGAAATATTTTAGCGATCGGTTGACCGATCTTTTATAGATGTAAAAATCCGATGAGCATTTGCCATCGGATTTTTTTATGGATATCAAAACAGCGTTAGATACTGCTTTCAACGCCAGTACCCAGTTTCACTCATTTGAAAAACTCTCAACTTTCTTAGACCCTTCAATTATTGATGAGGCCTTTGTAGAAGCAGGTGTGGCAACCGTTAGAAAGCGTCGCTTACCGCTTGAGTCGGTAATGTGGTGTGTCATGGGCATGAGTCTTTTTAGGCAAGAATCAGTGTGGAATATTGCCACTAAGATGGATATCGCGTTGCCCGGTAAAGCACCGCTCGTAGCGCCAAGCGCTATGGTTCAAGCGCGTCAGCGCTTGGGAACTGAGGCCGTTGAACAGTCTTTTAAAAAGATGGCTAAACATTGGTACCAGCAGAATCAATTCGAAACATGGAACGGGTTGAATTTACTTGGTGTCGATGGTGTCGTTTGGCGAACGGCTGATACTGCGGAGAACCGTGAAAAATATGGTTCTGGTAGCACACAATATGGTGATACAGCCTTTCCTCAGATTCGCATGGTCTGCCAGATGGAACTGACAAGTCATCAACTTGTAAACAGTGCGTTCGATAAATATAAGTCTAACGAAATGGTGCTAGCCGAGCAGCTAATTGAAGACACGCCTAATCACTCGCTCACTATGTTTGACCGTGGTTTTTATTCGTTGGGCTTACTCCACCAATGGCATAGCGAAGGACAAGAAAGACACTGGATGATACCCGCCAGAAAAGGCCTCCAGTTTGAAGTATTAGAGAGCTATAGCCGTGTAGATAAACGGGTGAAACTAACAACCGCACCTCAAGCGAGAAAGAAATTCCCCACGCTTCCCGATGAGATTGAAGCGCGACTCATTACGAAGAAAATTCGAGGAAAAGAGTGTCGAATTCTTACATCTCTTACAGATGTCATGCGCTATCCCAGTGACGAGATTGTAGACTTATACAGCCATCGCTGGGAAATTGAATTAGGGTACCGAGAGATGAAGCAGACGCTATTGAATAGTGAATACACGCTTCGGAGTAAGCGACCTGACATGGTTGAGCAAGAGTTATGGGGATTACTGCTGGCTTATAACCTAATACGAGTGGCAATGACTGAAGCTGCACTACGCAAAGGCATCTGGCCTAATCAGCTAAGCTTCAGCGGGTGTTCTAGCGCAGTGATTGCATTCCTTCTAACAACGGGGCTTACAAGCCCCGGGAAGCTGCCCGTGTTGTATGAGAATCTTATCAATCAGCTGACTTACTACGAGCTACCGACACGCCGAGAAGACAGGTTATATCCGCGATGTGTTAAACCTAAACCGGGTAAGTACCCCGCTAAAAAGAAAAATGCCAGTCAGCTTAACTGACTGGCATTAGCCTTACAGCCTCTTTTTTTGCGATTTTTTAGCGCCTTACAAAGCACCTTTACCAGCTCTTGTGGTCGTTCGCTTCTTTGGTCAGCTTCAGCACTTCGGTCTTTGCCAGTCGGTCTTGCAGTGATTGTTTATTTTTAAAATCAAACAAAACAAGTAAGGTGCCTAGACCACCTAACGATGCTATTAGGCGAATGAACAAGCGTGGCCAGGTCATTGGCTCTTCAACCGAGCTGTAAATTCGCAAACGCCATGCACGCATGCCTAGGGTTTGCCCGCCCCTGCGCCAGAACCACAAGAAAAACCCAGCTATCCACAAGCCCACCCACGTTTGAATAAGCAGCTTATAACCAAAAGAGGCCTGAATCAGATCGGCAGGTTCAGCATAGCCTTGTAGGTCAAGCGCGCCATTTTTCAGCATAACCACCAGCGTTACTATCATGACCATAGCAGCACACATCCCTACGGCAGTAGCCACGAGCGTATCGTAAATCATTGCCAACAAGCGTCGCACAAACCCCGCTCGCTCAAGTGATGAACTGCCTGATTCTGAGTTGGGCGTGTTTTTATCATCCTTCGTTTTTAGAGGATTTGATGATGGGGACTTCTTCTTGGCTTTTCTGTCGTGTCTCGCCACGGGCTTCTCTTCACTTCATTAACAACAGCGTTTATTTTGACACAAGCGCCACAACGCTTAAACAACATAAGCCTTAGTTAACGGCATTTAATAGCGCAATAAGCAAAGAAAAATGATTTCCACCTTTTTGCATCCATTAACCATTGTTAATCGTTATTGCTATTACAAACGGATAATGGACGTAAATACGGTGACAGCAAAAACTCTGGTAACAACACTTCTCGCTAGCTCATTTTCGCTTGGTATGGGCGCTGCAATGGCGTTAGACGACCCCGAAGGTGATATTGAGCATATTCGAGTACGTGGTGACTCATCTGTAAAAGACGGAGAGTTTATCTCGGCTTCGCAGGGATGGGTGTCTGGTGACACCTTGATTGAACGCCCAATGTTGCGCGCCGGTGAAATACTCGAATTCATCCCGGGCATGATGGTGACCCAACACAGTGGTTCGGGAAAAGCCAACCAGTACTTCCTGCGCGGTTTTAACCTCGACCATGGCACGGATTTCACGGTGAGTGTAGACGGTATGCCTGTGAACATGCGAAGCCACGGACATGGCCAAGGCTACAGTGACCTTAACTTTATTATTCCCGAATTTATCGACAATCTAAGCTACTTCAAAGGCACCTATTATGCCAACATCGGCGATTTTTCTAGCGCTGGCGGGGCGTTCTTCAATTTAAGAGATTCACTTGAGCAAAACCAGTTGTTCTTAGGCTTAGGAGAATATGGGTTCAAGCGCGCTGTTGCATTAAATCACTTTGAAGCAGGAGAGAGCCGCGTTGTTACAGCGCTGGAATATCAAACCTATGACGGCCCGTGGACTGACGTTGACGAAGATGTAAAAAAGAAAAACGCCCATATTCGTTATATTACGCCTTTGTTAGACGGCCAACTCACCATTACAGGAATGGCCTACGATAATAGCTGGAACGGTGCTGACCAGGTACCTGAGCGCGCTATTGAAAGCGGCTTAATAGACCGTCTTGGCTCTATCGACACCCAAGTTGGCGGTGATTCGTCTCGCTATAGTCTCTCCGCAAACTATACGAGTGATACATGGAATGCCTCACTGTATGCCATAGATACAACGCTAAGCCTTTTTTCAAATTTTACTTACTTTCTTGATAACCCAGAGACAGGCGATCAATTCGAACAGGCCGACGACCGAAAAATTTACGGTGGTGAAATATTCACTACCCTTCCCTTGGCGCTTACGGATGGAAGCAGTATTACCTTAGGCGGCCAGTGGCGTTTCGACGATATTGAAAACGTGGGTTTGTATCGCACCCAAAACTTAACCCGCTTTGGCACTATCCGAGAAGACGAGATTAACAGCAACAGCTATGCACTTTTTGCTCAATCAAACATCGTATTAAGCGACGCACTAAGCCTGTCATTAGGTGGTCGATACGATTACTTAGATGTGGACGTTACCAGCAGTCTTGGGGCCAATTCAGGTAGCGAAAGTGACGGTTTATTTACCCTTAAAGCAGGCTTGAAGTACGGTGTATCAGACCAACTCACCGCATTTGCCAACATTGGGCAGGGCTTTCACTCTAACGATGCGCGAGGAGCAACAATTAGCATAGACCCGGTAAGTGGTGACGCTACCGAAGCAGCTCCCTTATTGGTAAAGAGCCTTGGCTATGAAGCGGGCGTTAACTATACCGATAATAAAACCTATAACCTGTCTGCTGCCCTGTGGCGCTTAGAGCTTGATAGCGAGCTGGTATATGTTGGTGATGCAGGCTTTACTGAAGCCAGTCGCCCCTCCGAGAGACACGGCATTGAAGTGAGTGCCTACTACTGGATAAGCCATCACCTAACAACAGACATTGAAGCTGCGTGGACCAAGGCACGATTTAGCGACAGCGTTGAAGGCGAAGGCCGTCACATTGATGGCACCGTGCCAGGTGTGGTGAGTGCAGGGCTAACCTACTATCAAAGAAGTAACCAACTAGGGTTCAGCTATACCCTACGAGGCCGCTACTTAAGCTCTCGCACCGTAGAAAGCTTCGATGAAATTTCACCGCCATCAACATTTTTAGTTAATGCTCAAGTTGCCTATCGCCAGCCAACTTGGGACGTAACGTTAGAAGTACTCAATGCCCTAGACAGTGACGATCACGATATTGATTATTTTTACGCATCTAGGCTGCCCGGAGAGCCAGAGGAAGGGATTGAGGATTTGCATTATCACCCTGTAGAGCCAAGAAATGTTCGCCTTACCTTTTCAGTAAAGTATTAATACATAAACGCTTTACTGTTTGGGGTCTGTCTATTGATTAGGTAACCATTCAGGCAGTTGTATATAAAACATGCTACTTTAAGAAGTTGCCGCCAAATAGTTAGAGCAATAAACAAATGGCCGCGCTACAACGATAAAAATAGGAGCAACAATGGAACACGAAACTCTGTTTCCTCTGCTGTGTAAAACCGCAGACGGCGACAAAAAAGCGTTCGCAGAGCTTTATAAGATAACAAGTCCACAGCTCTACGCTGTTGCTTTAAGGCTTTTGAAACGCCCTGAACTCGCTGACGAAGCCACACAAGACGCCTATATAAAAATTTGGCATAACGCCGGTAATTATCAACGAGGCAAAGGTACGGTACTTACTTGGATGGTCAGTATAGCTCGCTATCGTGCGCTCGATTTAATCCGCTATCACAACGTAAGAAATGAAGTCGAATTAAATGATGACGCACCGTCAGGTATGGAAACCACACAATCAATAAAGTTAGAGGCAGAGCAAGCAAAGTTGGCCTCTTGTTTAGATGAACTTGATGGACCGCAGCGTCAGGCTATCCATTTAGCCTATGTGAATGGCATGTCGCATCAAGAGGTGGTAACTCACTTGGCGTCACCACTTGGAACCATTAAAAGCTGGATAAGACGAGGCTTGCAAAGCTTGCAGAGGTGCCTATCACTATGAATTATTTAAAAGAAGAGCGATTAAACGCCCTCGCCGCTGAGTATGTAGTTGGAACGCTGCGCGGCAAAGCGCGTACGCGCTATCAAAAGTTAATGATGCAGTATCAGGCTGTTAGCGATGCAACCGCACAATGGGAGCAATACCTTACTGGATTTGCTGAAACCTTGCCTCCGGTGACACCACCTGACAGCGTGTGGGAGAGCATACAAGTGAAGCTTGGCCACAAGGCGGCCAATGATACAGAGTTTGTCGATCAAACGACTAACGCAAAACCAAGTAGCGACAATGTAGTTGATCTTGAAAAAGAAAAGCAGAAACGCTGGAAGAACTTATCATTCATATCCACAGCTGCTGCATTGGTGTTAGCCGTATTGCTTTTCATGATGCAACCTGTGCCTACCCCAGAGGTTTCCCATATTGCCGTAGTCAATAATGCTGATAACACGCCATTGTGGGTGATAGAGGTATCTGACACGACAATGAATGTTAAGGTCACCGATGCATTTGTGGCGTTAGCAGACAAAGACTATGAGCTTTGGATGGTGCCGGCAAACGGCGAAGCACCAATTTCTCTCGGCTTGATGCCTGAAGTTAATGGCGACACGCGCGTGACACCAGATATCTTGCTAGATCAAAGTATCGCAGCGTTAGCAGTGAGCTTAGAAGCACCAGGCGGCTCGGTAACAGGCGCACCAACGGAAGTGCTATATATAGCGCCGATTGTTTCAGTGTAATTTTACGCACAAAGCAGCACACCAAAAGGCCACGAAACGTGGCCTTTTACTTTTTATAAAAACTTTATTTTAATTTTTTAAATATTTTTGCATCTAAGGTGAAACCTCAGTCGTTTGGTCTCTTGAACTCATAAAAAACAGAGAGACTCGACATGACCCAATTCAAACGCAAAACTTTGTCACTGGCTGTCGCCGTGACATGTGCAGCCGTAACTGCTGGCGCAATAGCGTCAAGTCACCGAGAAGCACCGAACATCACTCGCCACCCAGCGTTAGATAGCACCGACTTTTATGCTTTCAATAGCTATGAACAAGGCCGTGAAGATTATGTGACTTTCATAGCAAATTATATTCCACTGCAAGATGCTTATGGTGGCCCTAACTACTTTGCAATGGATCCCAACGCGCACTACGCCATTCATATTGATAGCGATGGCGACGCGGTTGAAGACCTAAGCTTTGTTTTTAAGTTTAACAATATGCTTGCTGCCGATAACGAAGGTATCGCCTTGCCTATAGGCCCTGAAGGCGAACAGAAAATGGTGAAAGTACCGCTTAAAAATGTAGGCGGTATCAGCGCAGACGATTCAAGCGCAGCGAACTTCTCGGAAATGTATAGCCTTACTATGGTGAGTGGCGACATGCAGACAGGCACGCGCACTACTCTTACTCCCGCCATGGGCGATATGTTTAAAAAGCCGCTTGATTACATTGGTAATAAAACCTTTACCAGTGAAGCGGAATACGCACGCTATGCTGAAAGCTTTATTTATTCGTTCAGCATCCCTGGGTGCGATGACATGGCCAAAGTATTTGTTGGTCAGCGTAAAGACCCCTTCGTTGTTAACTTAGGCAAAACATTCGACTTGGTAAATTATGTACCTGTTGAGGGCGACAGCGCACCGGGCGCAGGCGATGGTGAAGGTTTTCCTGGCGGTATAACGCAAAGTGCCATGAATGATGACTTAGCCGATAAAAACGTGACAGCGTTATCTATTGAAGTACCCAAGGCGTGTGTTACAGGTGAAGGTAATGGCGTAATTGGTAGCTGGACCACGGCAAGCTTGCCGCAAGCGCGTATCCTAAACCCAGATGCTACTTTTGCGAAACCTGAGACTAATGGTGGTGCGATGACTCAAGTGTCTCGTTTAGGTAGCCCGCTAGTAAATGAGCTTGTTATCGGTATTGGTGATAAAGACAAATTTTCTACTTCTCACCCAAGTGCAGACGGTCAATTCGCTGATTATGTAACCCACCCTTCTTTGCCAGAACTACTGGACATTCTGTTTAAAGATGCAGTGAATACTACACTGGGTACGGATATTGAGACCCTTGCGCCGACTAACTTCCCGCGTATGGACTTAGTAACAGCGTTCCTTACTGGCTTCCAGGGCGTTAACCAGCAGGCAATGGTCACAGCATCAGAAATGCTGCGCCTAAACACAGGGATCCCAGCAACGCCAGCCGAATCGCAGTCAGCATTTGGTGTGGCAGGCGATGACTTAGCAGGATTCCCGAACGGTCGCCGCCCAGGTGATGACGTGGTTGATATTGCCCTTCGCGTAGTTATGGGCCGCTTGTGCTATCCCATCCCGGTAGCAGGTGAAGATACAGATCTTGGCCTTTGTACACCAGAGGACGCCAGCGTAGGTAATGTACCTTTCACTGATGGTGCACCTGTAGATGCAAGCATGATTGATTCATCGTTTCCTTACCTAAAAACACCACTTGCTGGCTCTGAATAAGGAGATCCATCATGTCTATGAAGATTAGGTTATTTAACAAGAATCCAAATGCACCCGCGTTTGTTAAGTCGGGTCAAGCCCCTTTGCAGAAACATAAGTTGTGGGTCATTTCTGGATTGGTACTAGCGCTAACTGGTTGTTTCGATAGTGATGACGATAACGATTATCAAGCGCCAGAAGAAAATGTAGCGCCCGTAGCCGTTGATGAAATGCTAACGACACAAGCAGATATTGCGTTTGACGGCACGTTGACAGCAACCGATGCCGATGGTGATGCGCTTACATTCGGGCTTGGTGAAAACGGTATGTTAGGTAATGCAGAAGTTAATGCTGATGGCAACTTTACCTACACACCTAACGCTCAGGTAACGGGTAGCGATAGCTTCACATTCACCGTTTCTGACGGCGTAAATCCAGAAGTTACCGCCACTGTTAGCGTTACGATTGAGGCACAGCAGGTATCGTTCTCTAGCTATACCCGTGATGCCTTTAATCAAGCACCGACCGATGAACCTCTGCCAATTAACGGGCGCGAGTTCACCCAAGATGCTGACGACACCACGTTCGATGATTTATTGATTGGTCAATAACGAACGTTCAGTACCCAGTGTCAACCGTAAAGCCAAGGACGGCTTTTATAAAGGAAGTTCTGATGAAGTTGATGAGAAGCAGTACTCTCATACTCCCTACAATGAGCGTATTGTCAGCGCTAACAGTCTGTTCGGTATCTGCTCAGTCTGAAAAACTCAATTATGATACCGTCATCGCAACGTGGCAGCCTCAACAGCTATCCATAGTAAGTATCGACGAAGCGGAAAAAATTTTAACTTCGAGTAGATACCTTGAAGCAAAAGGTGATGAAAGAGAGCGTATTGCTAGGTTCACGAACATAATGCGACAAAAATTCGATTCGTTGAACGCGGGTCAAAAAGAGCGTTTAGTTGTTTTAGAAGCTCGACTACTTCAAGGCATTCATAAGTTCGAACAAGCCAAGCAACACCTTAATCAAATAGCCCGCTTTCGCTCTCCAGCTGCACAGTTATTGTTGGCAGACATAAACGTTCAGCAAGGTAACGCTAAAAAGGCGAAAGAAAACTGTGAAAAGCTGGTAGGGCAAACAAGTTTTTTAATCGCTTTCACGTGTATGGTTAACGCTGATTTTTCACAAAATAAAGACGTAAAATTTTTAAAAAAGCTTAGCGCTTTTGAGACCTACACGAGTACAGTGAGGCCTGCGGAGCGCCAGTGGTTTTATGAAGTACTTGCAGACATGTCGCTTCAACTTGGTAACGCTGAAGCCGCGCTTGAGCATTTGTCACAAACAGAATTCGAAAAGCTACCTATAAGCGCCATGTTAGTTTGGGCCGACGCACATTTTGCGTTGAATAACTATAAGGCAGTGAGTTCTGGGTTTAGCAACTCCGTACCCGATATATTGACAGCCGACGAAGGCTTACTACTTAAATGGGCCATTGCGGAACGAGCGCAAGGTATTGTGCGCTCTGAAGTGCAAACTCAACTTGCTAAGAACATGGAAATTCGAGTGTGGCGAGAAGACAGTTCTCACGCCGCACAGGTCGCCACTTACTTTTTAGAGATTGAGTCCAATTACCCACTGGCGCTTAAATTTGCCGAAATCAACTGGCAATACGCACAGTCATTAGATGACAAAAACCTCCTAGAGCGCGCTCGACAGGCTAATGAAGTATCGACCAATGCTTAAAGTTCTCCCGCCCTTCAGTAAACGAGTCATGATTAGATTTATTACATTTTTCATCTTTGCCGCCTTCAGCGTTTTCACGCATTCACACGAACTGAGCAACGGCTATTTAACGCTTACAAATGATTCAAATAACACTTTGTCTGGCGAGCTTTTGCTAAAGCCTGAAGATATAGGACAAGCAGCAGGGCTAGATAGTAATAATGACGGTAATTTGACCTGGGGTGAAGTCAACAGAAACCACACTATGGCGAACGACTATATCCAAAACCACCTAGTGATTCGAGATAGCAAAACGCGATGTTCGGTTAGTATTGCTCCCCCTTCTATGCGAGATATATCTGCAGAGTCATTACTGGTATACCCGCTGTCGGTAAACTGCGTATATGTAAACGAAGTATCGATACAATACACTGGCATAGTTAGCGATTTTCCCACCCACAAGCTACTCACAACGGTAACGTTAAACGATCACACAAGTGTTTATGTGCTAAGTGATGAACGCTCGTTTATCACTGCTTCTGCTACAGGAAACAGCTGGATTTCACAGTTTGGGGAGATGGTTTATCAGGGAATTTGGCATATTTTCATTGGACTAGACCATATACTGTTTTTGGTTGCTACGTTGCTCACCGTTAATCTTTACAGGGAAAATAAGAGCTGGGTGAAAGAGCAAAGCAAAAGGCACATTATAAAAAGTACGGTGATATTAGTAAGCACGTTTACGTTAGCGCATTCGATTACATTAACTGCCACAGCACTGGATTTTATTACGCTAGATAGCCGTATTGTTGAGCTAGGCATTGCTATATCAGTGGCTATAACTGCGCTTAACAATATGTACCCTATCATCATGCGTTTAGGGTTAATTACCTTTGGGTTCGGCCTACTTCATGGAATGGGATTTGCGAGTGTATTTGGCGACCTTAACGCCCAGTCGGGCAGCTTGGTAATGAATGTATTCGCTTTTAATATAGGGGTAGAGCTGGGTCAACTTGCCATAGTTACGCTGCTATTGCCCTTACTCATCTTACTTAGAAACGTAAGATTATATTCAAAAGCCATAATGCCAATTGCGTCGTCAGTAATCGCGGTAGTAGCGATTAATTGGACGCTTCAGCGTTGGTAAAAGTGTGCGTTCTGTTGATTAATAAGAAATAGATAAAGCAAAATACGCTTTTGAACAATCTTTCGGCACTTAATCACAAAAAGCTCAAAAAGTTGTTGTATAGGCGCGCCGCATCGCTATAATGCCATGCATCAACACCACGTTGATAACCATACACAATGCCAGTGTGATGGAATTGGTAGACATGACGGATTCAAAACTGATAGTGTCTAACAATCAAACTAAGGCAAGTCACTGAAAGGTAAGCGCCTTTTGACTCAAACAAGCTAAAATATGCTTGCAAAGATTTGCAAAGTTTTTAAGTTTCGCAAATATTAAAATTTGATGCCAGAGTGATGAAATTGGTAGACATGACGGATTCAAAATCCGTTGCTAGAAATAGCGTGCCGGTTCAAGTCCGGCCTCTGGTACCAATCTCTGTATTCTTTGCACATAATGAACCAACCTTTGAGTTGGTTTTTTTGTTTTTGTCATCGCTTTTTATTTATCTACCATAGCTTAAAGCTAGACGTACCTTCTAATTATTAGTTTCTGCTCATCTGTCAAAGTGGAAAGGTCATCTATAAACACGATGCCATTTTCATCTACATGAGCAACAACAGCTGATATCCATTCAACATCTTCAGGATCGAACCCATATTTTAATAGCCAAATTTCGGTTTCGTCATTTGTGCCGAACCGAAGATAGTTACTAAGCACCTTGGAACGTCCATCTCCAGTTTCTTCATAGTAAACTGCTAAGGCAGCACATATGGGATCAGCTAGTGATAAGCTTATTACCTTATCTAAATAATCGTATGTATCGTAAACCAATCGATCATAATCAAAATTTTTGACAGATACACTAGCAGGAAAAAGCGGATATGACTTTTTCAAATTCGAATTGGGTAACTTTTCTGCTTGTGCAGAATACTTGATCTTTAGCCGTTTTAATTCTTTATTGTATTCACTTTGCTCTAGCTCACCCTCTCTGAGTTTCCGGGCAAGCTTTCGTCTCTCATCTCTTTGCGTTAGGTAAGAGTGACGTAACGACAAGGTTTCACTGAAGGACTTGCCTTGAACCCTCCACAAAAGAAGAGGTATGGCGGCACTAAGTACAGCTTGTTCACCAGATAAGAGTTGACTGCGTCTTAGATGAGAGCAATATATGATCTTTAATTTTTCTTTTATTTGCCGCCTAATTGAGTCCCCCAACGCATAATATTGGTTACCAGTTATGGCCTTCTCACCATCAATAAGTTTATCTAGAATGAATTTGATTTGCGCTTTTAAGTTAGCATTTCGAATACGTTCAACTTGAGAATCAGTCAAGTGGAGGTCGTCATTAAACGTATCTGTTTTAACAGCTTCGACTAGATCTGTGAAATCTTCATGGATATTCTTTATATCATCGTCTAATTTTGACGTTTCGCTAATTACAACATCAGACGACAACCTACTTGAGAATGTTTTAACGTTCTCTCTACGAACAATGGTGTATCCATAATCAAATTTAGGAAGATCCGTACTTCTTCCAGATCTGCCGATCAAATTCTTGAGTGTCAGCTCATTCATGTAAGTGAAGTTATCGATCAGTACGCAATCAAACGGCATATTAATACCTTGATTTAATGTCGATGTAGCAAAGCAAAGTTTTGCATATCCCTTTCGCACAAAGTTTTCAATTAAGATCCTTGCCTTTAGCGGCATAGAGCCGTGATGAACTACTACACCCCTTCTCATTAACTGAATAAAAGAAGACTGCTTACCTAGCTGGGTTTCTGAAGAACCAATATATTTCTCAAGCATAGAAACAAATTTCAAAGCTTCTGGTTCGTCAAGCGGCTGACACTGCTCTATATATTGCCCATACTCTTCAATGTGCCTCCCATCAAAAATTTTTGCCTTCGATGAGTAAATAAGAACAGTTCCATTTTTGGCGAGTGTGGAGGAAATTATGTCTTCATCCAACTTTATGTCGTCAGCATCTTTGTAAGGAGAAAATATTTCAAAACTTCCATCCACCTCCAAAGAGACAAAAATCTTACCAACATTGCTCTGCTTGAAGCTATCTGCTTGATAGTTTTCTACAAAACCGTGTTTAGTGAACTGTGCTTTGGGGTTGGAGACAAATGGGTGCGCAAATACCTTTGTAGCGTTTGGAAACTCTCTTTCTGTGCGTCTTACGAACGCATCGAAGGACAGACCCCTAACAGGCTCTTCAGATATTTGAGCTTCATCAAAAAGAAAAATTCCAACATCAAAATCACCGCTATATTTAAATATTTCAGTCCCTCTTTCCGGTGTAATTATAAAGATTCGCCTTGAAGTATTATGCTGATTTACATTTTCAATAAACTGAAGCACCAACACATCGTTTTGCACCAAGTCAATAACTACCGAGTAAAACTCGGCGATTAATGCACGTGACGGAACTACTATTACAATATCTTTATCGTAGTCTTTAACAAGTTCGCGAAATAGGTATGACTTGCCAGTACTTGTAGGAGCAGAAAATGAGTAGAAGTGCTTTTCACGAATTGCCTTGTAAGCAGTTGCCTGCATTGGAGTGAAAGCTCGTCCGTACTTCTTTTCAATTGCATCGCCTAAATCTTTGTATATCGCTTCTAGTACAGAACGAGGCTGAACTTGCTTATAAAACAGTCCCATTACACTCGTTAGCTTATCTTCATAATCAGAAAATGTTTCAGGGTGAATCATTTTGATCAGACTAATGATTTCTAAGAGTTCAAGATTTGTAGGACCTTTAGTGTGGAACTCCTTAATTGCGCTAGAAAGTATCTCTCGTATACCGGTGCCGTTCGCTATCTGCTCAAGCATTTACTTTGACCCCTATGAGGAAGATAGCTTCAAATTGAAGAAGGTCTTTCAAGTGAACTGAATCTAACGCATTTCGCATTATTTTTAGAGGGTTATCTGATACGATTGAAAAAGCGGCGCAGTAAGATTTTATGCCTTTGCTGGCATTTTGTATTGCAGCTTCGGATACGAATCTCCTCAAGTCCGGCGTTTTTCAAGGTAGTTGTCGCCTGAGCTGTTAAGCTGCTTCTTTTTTATTCTCCGGATTTAGCTCTACGCTTCCGATCTTATCCCAGTTTCTGGT
>NZ_JAKRFA010000050.1:0-24103 GCF_022348305.1 Alteromonas sp. MmMcT2-2 | reverse complement strand
CTGCATCAGTGGAAAAAGACGATCCGCTGGCTTGATGAACTCACCGCTGAAGCTTGCATGAGCAAGATTACATGCTAAATTCGTGGGGATCCCTCAGAGTTAAGTACGAAAGAACTTACTTCAATTTAACCGCTGCATTTATTTCTTCCACATAATTTGGAACAGGGCATTAAAATCACAGCGTTAAGAAAAGCGCGCCAAGGTCAGAGCCGTAAGGACAATGTGGTCAAGACAAAGCTCTGAAGAATCCTGTAACAGTAAGGCTTTAAAGTAGGTAGCAACGCAAGCTGCTTTCAATTACCTTAGAAAACACAAAAACCGAAATTCGTTTTGGCGACGAGACCAGGTTTCGCGCGCAATAACCAATGAACAAAAACAGGGTAATAACAATGACAAAAAAATTGAAAACTCGCTCACCCCTTCTGCTCACCTCCTCTTTCCTTGCTACCTTTCTGGGTACGGCATTTTCTTCAATGAGTATCGCTAACGTAAACTATGCAGATAACTCAGGGTTTTCTATTACCAATGAGAGTGAAAGCTATGCGCCAGTTGAAGTCGTGTACTCTCATTTTATTCAACATGTGGATATGTGGTGGCCGAAAGACCACACATGGTGGAAAGGTGCTTTGCGCATAGATGAGCAGGCTGGTGGCTGTTTCTGTGAAACGACAGACACGGCGAGTGCAGCGCATATGCAGGTAAGCTATGTTGAACCGAACAAAAAAGTGGTGATGACAGGTGGCTTAGGCCCGCTTCAAGAGATGGGTATGTCAGGTGCACTGACATGGGAATTCAGCACAATAGCATCGAGCACTTCATCGGATGCAAACACACAAGACGGTCGCATACCGAAAACTAAAGTCACCCTTACCTACCACGCCTCAGGCAATATTCACTTTAATGGCCAAAAAGCATCTAACGAAGACGCCGCCAATTTAGTTCGAGTAGTAGACAAAGTGCAGGCGCAACAACTAAATGCGCTAACCGCGTTTAGTGACAATAATTAGATGCGACACCGGGGCCTGTTTATCGACAAGATAAGATGGCGCCAAGAGAAAGTAAGATGAGCAAATGGGGCTTGTTCTGGTGTTCAATCGACGAAAACCGTGTCATTAATGCTCACTTTTCAAGCAAGCAACAATAAATATTGCCAAGTTCGGTGTTAAGCTATTGAGGCATGGCTTAGCGCTGGGTTATTCTATTGGGCTATATGTATGTTAAGTGGGTAGATCCCATGTGCGGTTAGTTGGCGTTTTTGCAAACTCGCCTTATGCCGCCCCATAAACGTTTTAACTTTTAATGCGGAAGCCTAAGTTTCATGGCCGATAATCAGTACAATCCGAAAGACATTGAACAACGCGTTCAGCAATACTGGGAAGAAAACCAATCGTTTAAAGCAAATGACGACGTAGAAAAAGAAAAGTTCTACTGCCTGTCTATGTTCCCATACCCTAGTGGCCGACTTCACATGGGCCACGTGCGCAACTACACCATTGGTGACGTGATCAGCCGTTTCCAGCGCATGCAGGGTAAAAATGTATTGCAGCCTATGGGTTGGGATGCTTTTGGTCTTCCGGCTGAAAACGCAGCAATTAACAACAACACTGCACCTGCGAAATGGACATACTCAAATATTGATTACATGAAAAACCAACTTCGCTCGTTGGGTTTCGGTTACGACTGGGATCGCGAAGTAACTACATGTAAATCAGATTACTATCGCTGGGAACAGTGGTTCTTCACACGCCTTTACGAAAAAGGTCTTGTTTACAAGAAAAACTCTACTGTCAACTGGGACCCTGTAGACCAAACTGTTTTGGCTAACGAGCAGGTAATCGACGGTCGCGGATGGCGCTCTGGTGCGCTGGTTGAGCAAAAAGAGATCCCTCAGTGGTTTATTAAAATTACTGACTACGCCGAAGAACTTTTACAAGACTTAGAACAGCTTGAAGAATGGCCAGACCAAGTACGCGCAATGCAGGCAAACTGGATTGGCCGCTCTGAAGGTGTTGAAATTACCTTCGATTTAGCGTCAGCGGTTAACGACATTGCCGATTTGACGGTATATACCACGCGCCCAGATACCTTCTACGGCGTTACTTACGTTGCAGTGGCTGCGCAGCACCCTCTTGCCGAATTCGCCGCAAAATCGAACCCAGATTTAGCGGCCTTTATCGACGAATGTAAAAACACCAAAGTTGCTGAAGCTGAATTAGCAACCATGGAGAAGAAAGGTTTCGCCACGGGTTTTGAGGTTGTTCACCCACTAACCGGTGAAAAGCTTCCAATTTGGGTCGCTAACTTCGTGTTGATGGACTACGGTTCAGGCGCGGTAATGGCTGTTCCTGGCCACGACCAGCGCGATTGGGAATTTGCGACTAAATACAACCTACCTATTCAACAAGTCATTGCGCCAAACGCAGGTGATGAAGATAAGTGCGACCTTACCGCCTCTGCATTCACTGAAAAAGGCAGCTTGATCAATTCAGCTAAGTTCGACGGTCTTGAGTTCGATGCCGCATTTAATGGTATTGCTGATGAACTTGAAAGCAAAGGCTGTGGAAAGCGCAAAGTAAATTACCGTCTTCGTGACTGGGGCGTAAGCCGTCAGCGTTACTGGGGCGCACCTATTCCAATGCTAAATTTGGAAAACGGTGAATCTGTTCCGGTTCCTGCTGACCAACTACCGGTTGTTTTGCCTGAAGACGTAGAAATGAATGGCGTTACCTCGCCAATTAAAGCTGACCCTGAGTGGGCAAAAACCACATACAATGGCGAAGCTGCGTTACGTGAAACGGATACCTTCGACACCTTTATGGAGTCATCGTGGTACTACGCGCGCTATGCCTGTGCTACTAACAACGACGCCATGCTTGATCCAACATCAGCTAACTACTGGTTACCAGTAGATCAGTACATTGGTGGTATTGAGCACGCTATCTTGCACTTACTTTACTCGCGTTTCTTCCACAAATTGTTGCGCGATGAAGGCTTGGTAAACTCTGATGAGCCGTTCAAGCGTTTGCTGTGTCAAGGCATGGTATTAGCTGACGCGTACTATCGTGAAGACGCGTCTGGTAAGAAAACCTGGTTCTCGCCTACCGAAGTAAGCACTGAAAAGGACGATAAAGGCCGTATTGTTAAAGCATGGCTAACCGCTGACGGTGAAGAGGTTATTCACGGCGGTATGACGAAAATGTCTAAGTCGAAGAATAACGGTATCGACCCGCAGGAAGTTATTGATCAGTACGGTGCCGATACGGTGCGTTTATTTACCATGTTTGCTGCGCCACCGGAGCAAACCCTTGAGTGGGTAGACTCTGGTGTTGAAGGTGCAAATCGTTTCTTACGTCGTATCTGGAAATTAGTGACCGAACACGTTGAAAAAGGCGCGCCAGAAGCGATTGATGTTAAGGCACTGTCGAAAGACCAACAGGCTCTTCGCCGTGAAGTACATAAGACCATTGAAAAGGTGTCTGATGACCTAGGCCGTCGTCAAACCTTTAACACTGCGGTTGCAGCGGTGATGGAATTGTTAAACCACCTTCAAAAAGCACCACAAGAAAACGCACAGGACATCGCAATTATGCGCGAAGCCTGTGAATCTATCTTGTTGCTTCTAAACCCTATTACGCCGCACATCGCTCACGAGCTATGGAAAGTGTTGGGTCACAGTGAAGATATCGATTTAGCGCCATGGCCACAGGCTGATAAAGCCGCATTGGTTGAAGATGAAAAGCTTATCATTGTTCAGGTTAACGGTAAGGTGCGCGCTAAGATGACAATTGCAGCTGATGCAAGCAAAGAGAGCATTGAAGCATCTGCGAAAGAACAGCCTAACGTTCAGCAATTCATCGAAGGTAAAACCATTCGTAAAGTGATTGTTGTGCCTGGCAAGCTTGTAAACATTGTAGCTAACTAGGTCAGATACTGATGAAAAAGCACTTACAATTCGCAGTCGCTGTGTTGGGAACCGTATTGGTTACTGGCTGTGGCTTTCATTTGCGAAGTAGCCCTAGCCTACCCGACGACATTAACACCGTTGCTATTGAAAGTGCCCGAGCGCACGCGCCGTTGGCGCGTGCGCTTGATAAACGCTTAAACGTTTACGGTTTATCCAGTGTTAGCGTAGATAAAACATCGCGCTCTAACCAAAACGTAAACATCTATTTGCTTCCAGAGAAATTAGAACGTCAGCTGCTGTCGGTTTATCCTTCGGGTCAAGTTGCTGAATATGAACTGATATATGTTGTGCGTTACCGCGTGCAGTTTCCTGGTAAGGAAGCGGTAATGGTGCAATTTGAAGTAGTACGTGACTATCAAGACGACCCTGACCAAGTGTTGGCAAAGTCTCGCGAACTTGAATTGATGCTAAGTGAAATGCGCGATGAAGCCGCTGATATCATGATCAGACGCCTTTCCAGTCAGGCAGCCGCTGCACCAAATGCGTCAACTTCCGTTAGTCAGTAAACATCAGAATTTTTCATGCAGATTTATCCAAACCAATTTAGCCAAGATATCACCAAGGCACTTCGCCCGTGCTATCTGGTGTTTGGAGATGAACCCCAGCAGAAGTTTGATGTCATTGAGCAAATACGCGCTAAAGCAAAAGCCAATGGCTTTGAAGAGCGTACAGTACTTGTTGCTGAAACGGGCTTTAACTGGAATCAGTTGATTGAAGCCACACAAAGCATGTCGCTTTTCTCAAGCCAACAGTTTATTGAATTAGAGCTACCTACGGGAAAACCGGGCACTGAAGGCAGTAAAATGCTGCAAGAAGTCGCGGCGTCATTAAACCCCGATATTTTGTTGCTGGTTCACGGCCCCAAAATTGGCAAAGACGTGCAGCGCGGCAAATGGTTTAAAGTGCTTGATGATTTGGGCGCGTCGGTATTGTGTTACCCGTTGGAAGGCAAGCAGCTCAATGCATGGCTAAACCAGCAGTTAAATGCCCACCAACTCTCCGTATCAGCGTCGGGTGCTAAGATGATTGCTGATTTCTGCGAAGGCAACACGCTTGCTGCCAAGCAAGAAATTGATAAGCTCGCCCTACTCTATCCACACCAGTCTATTTCAGACGAACAAATTGAAAAGGCGATGGTCGATCAGTCGCGTTTCAACGTGTTTCAACTAGTTGACGTTATGCTTAGCGGCGACAGTACCCGCTGCATAAAAATGCTATACCGATTAGAGAGTGAGGGTCTGGAGCCTAACATCATTATTTGGGCGCTGATTCGAGAGTGGGAGCAGTTATGGAAACTAAAACTAGCGCAGCAAAGCGGTGCCCCCATTCAGTGGCAAAAATTCGGTATTTGGCGTAATAGACAAGGTTTTTATCAAAGTGCCTTGAACCGTTTGAGCGTCGCGCAGCTAGAAGACATCCAAAAAGCGTTGACTCAGTCAGATCATGCATTCAAACAAAATGTCATTGCCCGCCCTTACGTTGAAATGTGTCACCTGTGCATGATGTTCATGGGTATGGACCTTCGCGAAATTCCTTTGTTACAGGCATAATGGGCAAGTCTAAGTGAGTCTTTCCGGCGCTTCTCGAGAAAACCCAACGGTGAAAGCCATTCTTGGTGGTACGTTTAATCCGCCGCATAAAGGCCATATTGGTGCGGCACTAAAAGCGGCAGATGAAATTGGCGTAAACCACGTTCATCTCATGCCTTGTAAATTAGCTCCGCATAAGTCAGTAGGTGTGTCAGAAAGCCATCGGGTAAAAATGATTGAACTTTGCGCCCAAAACAATGACAGACTTATTCCAGAGTTAATTGAACTGACGCTTCCGTCACCCTCTTATACAGTTAAAACACTGCGTGCACTTAAAGAGAAAAGCGATGACACAATCTGTTTTTTCATTGGCGCAGATTCACTGTATAATCTGGACAAATGGTACGAGTGGGAACACCTGCTCGATTATTGTCACTTAGTGGTTATGCGCAGAGACGATGAGAAATTTTCGCCTCCTCCCGCAATACAAGCTTGGTTAGATTGTCATGTGGCTAACGATAAAAGTGTTATTCACGCAAAGCCTGCAGGCCATGTAGTGTTAACCAACACACCGCTTTTTAGTGTTTCATCTACTGAAATTCGTGACGTACTAGCAAGTGCTGCCACGTCCGAGAAATCGGGTACGCCAAACAGTTCAAATGCTGACCTATCTAACTTATGGTTAGAAGAAAGCGTTTTAGATTACATAAACGAACATCAGTTATATAAAAGTTAAGTAAGTGAGGAAAACTCTTGGAGAGTCAACAGCTCAAACAGTTTGTTAAAGACAAAATTGACGATATGAAAGGCCGTGATGTTATTGAACTAGACGTTCGCGGCAAATCAAGTATTACAGATACCATGATCATTTGTTCAGGTAACTCAAAGCGCCACGTTTCATCTATTGCAGAAAATGTCATGGTAGAAGCGAAGAAAGCGGGCCACGCACCTGGAAGTGTGGAAGGTAAGGAAACCGGCGAATGGGTTCTGGTTGATTTTGGTGATGTTATTTTGCACGTTATGCAAGATGAAACCCGTGATTTCTACCAGCTAGAGAAACTGTGGTCGTAGTGGCGTAAATGCTTGCTATAAACATGCAGTAACACGGTCAATAAAGGCCATACTCAAATGCGTATGGCCTTTATTGTATAAGTGAAATACTAATTCCTGCGGTAAGGGTAAAAGAAGTGCGTATACAAATCGTCGCGGTCGGAACAAAAATGCCAAGCTGGGTAAGTACAGGCGTGGATGAGTTTATTCGTCGTTTCCCTAGCGACATGCCAGTGTCCTTTACTGAAATACCCGCCGGAAAGCGAGGCAAAAACGCGGATATTAAGCGCATTTTGGAAAAAGAAGGCGAGCAAATGCTAGCCGCTATTCCCAAAGGAAATCGCATTGTTACGTTAGAAGTAACAGGTAAACCCTGGGACACTCCCACGCTTGCTAAACAACTCGACAATTGGAAAATGGACGGGCGCGATGTAAGTCTGCTTATTGGTGGTCCAGAAGGGCTAGCACCAGAATGTATTGCTGCGTCGGAACAAAAGTGGTCCTTATCAGCCTTAACTCTACCCCATCCACTTGTTAGGATCATTCTTACAGAAAGCTTATACCGCGCGTGGTCGGTGACGCAAAACCACCCATATCACCGTGAGTAATTGGTCTCTTTATTAATGCAAAGGAAGTCAATGCAACGAAAACGTCAAGCAATACGGGACCACTCCGCTGAAGCGAACTTGTTCGCGCGCCGAGCGACCATTGCTTTTATTATTGTTGTGGCCATGTTGGGCATTGTACTTAACAACCTCTATTCTTTGCAGGTCACCCAGTTTGAAGATTATCAAACCCGGTCTAACGGTAACCGAATTAAAGTGCTGCCCGTAGCGCCTAACCGCGGTCTCATTTATGACCGTAACGGCGTGCTTTTAGCCGAAAACCGCCCGGTTTTCAGTTTGGAAGTTATTCCAGAGCAAGTGGATGACATCGACCAAACCCTGGCCGATTTAACAGAACTAATGGGTATAACCAATGACGAACTTGAGCGCTTCCAATCAGCGCTTAAAGGTACCCGACGATTTAAACCCGTTGCGCTTCGCACCCAGTTAAGCGAAGAAGAAGTCGCGCTATTTTCTGCCAGTAAACACAAATTCCCAGGCGTACAAATTGAAGCGCGTTTGGCACGTCATTATCCGTATAAAGAAACCCTAACCCATGCCCTGGGTTATGTTGCGCGTATCAACAAGCGAGACCTACAAAAGC
Source organism: Alteromonas sp. MmMcT2-2 (assembly GCF_022348305.1). Taxonomy (NCBI): domain Bacteria; kingdom Pseudomonadati; phylum Pseudomonadota; class Gammaproteobacteria; order Alteromonadales; family Alteromonadaceae; genus Alteromonas; species Alteromonas sp. MmMcT2-2. The sequence continues at coordinate 16,351 of NZ_JAKRFA010000050.1, read as the reverse complement.
TAGTCGAAGCAGGCCAAGAAGATAATTACGCTGCCACCCATGATATTGGCAAGCTAGGCATTGAGAAATACCATGAAGAGCTACTCCATGGAAAGGTGGGTTACCAGCAGGTAGAGGTGAATAACCAAGGCCGCATTATTCGTGTACTTAGTGTTGAGCCACCAACACCAGGCAAAGACATCGTACTTAACCTGGATTTAGAGCTTCAGTTAGAGGCTCAGCGAATAATAGAAGGCATGCGCGGCGCTGTTGTGGTCACCGATGTTAAAACAGGTGGCGTACTGGCACTTTACTCTAACCCTAGTTACGACCCCAATTTATTCGTGCACGGTATCAGCAGCAAGAATTACTCTGCGCTACTGAATTCGCCAGACCGCCCGCTAATTAACAGGGCGACACAAGGACAATACCCTCCCGCTTCTACCATTAAACCGCACCTTGGTTTTGTTGGACTAGAAGAAGGCATTATCACCAAAGACTACACCATTAACGATACAGGTCGCTATCAATTGCCAAATGTGTCGCACGTGTGGCGCGATTGGCGTCGATGGGGACATGGAAAAGTTAACGTATCAAAAGCAGTAGAAGTGTCGTGCGATACTTATTATTACGAGCTAGCGTATAAATTGGGTATCGATAAAATCAGTGAATCTATGTACGAATTCGGATTCGGAGATTTCACGGGTATCGATCTTTACGAAGAGTCAGATGCCAACATGCCTAGCCGAGGCTGGAAACGCGCTCGCTTTAATCAACCTTGGTATATTGGTGACACCATCCCCGTTGGTATAGGACAGAGCTATTGGACCACCACGCCGGTACAGTTAAATACATCGGTTAACACGCTGATCAATGCTGGGGAACGCTATATTCCACAAATCATTCGCGGTTATATGAACACCGATAGTTCTGTCGACCTCATCCCACTTAAGTCGCTGCGGCCTATAGAAATTAAGAACCGTAACAATTTAAATGTGGTGTTAAACGCCATGCGAGATGTTGTGAGTGGCGAAGAAGGCGGCGCGCGTCATGCATTTGCAGATACCCCTTACGACTCTGCGGGTAAGACAGGAACAGCACAGTTGTTTACCGTTGGCCAAAATGAAAAATATGACGCTACTAAAATTGATGAGCGTCTTCGAGACAATGCCATGTATGTTGGCTTCGCACCTTTCAATGATCCAGAGATATCGGTAACCGTGGTCCTTGAGAACGTAGGCGGTGGTAGTAAGAACGCAGCACCCGTCGCCCGTCAAATCATGGATTTCTATTTCAGAGACCGTGTTTTTGAAACTGCCGAAGCTGACTCGGCAAACAATGATAATGAATTAGGGACAAACTAGTGAAGAGAACCACCATAAACCCTAATAAAATAAGTTTTCTTCAGCGCATTCATATCGATGGATGGCTGTTAGTCGGGCTACTCGTGCTAAGTTGTGTTGGGCTATTTACTCTGTACTCGGCGTCAGGTCAGGATATGGAGCAAATGGAGCGCCAGTTTATCAGGCTGGGATTTAGCTTTATCGTTATGTTCGGATTAGCCCAAGCCCCTTTGGGCGTGTTTAGGTTTTTCTCAACCTATGCCTATGGTGCAGGCCTGCTCATGCTAATTGCCGTATTATTATTTGGTGATATGGGCAAAGGCGCACAGCGCTGGCTAGACCTGGGCTTTATCCGTTTTCAGCCCTCTGAACTGATGAAGCTTGCCGTGCCTATGATGGTTGCATGGTATATCAGTAAATTCACTATGCCGCCGCGCACCACCCACATTATCGTTGGGTTTGGTTTGGTGGTCGTGCCTACCATTCTCATTGCAAAGCAGCCTGATTTAGGGACCTCGTTACTCATCGCCAGTTCAGGTATCTTTGCCATATTTCTGGCAGGTATGAGCTGGCGTCTTATTTCAGTAGTGGGCGGCCTCATTGGCGCGTTTGCGCCTGTGATGTGGTTCTTTTTAATGAAGGATTACCAAAAGCAGCGGGTTCTTACTTTTTTGAACCCAGAAAGCGACCCGCTAGGGTCTGGCTACCACATAATCCAATCTAAAATTGCCATTGGTTCCGGTGGTGTAGACGGCAAAGGCTGGCTGCAAGGCACGCAATCACAACTCGAGTTTTTACCCGAACGTCACACTGACTTTATCTTTTCAGTATTCAGTGAAGAGTTTGGTCTTACCGGTGTAATGTGTTTAATGGCAATATACATTTTTATAATTATGCGCGGCCTTATAATTTCTAGCCGGGCACAAGACGCCTATGCAAAATTGCTTGGTGGCAGTATTACCCTTACCTTTTTTGTTTATGTGTTTGTAAACATGGGCATGGTGTCCGGATTACTTCCCGTGGTGGGTGTTCCCCTTCCTCTAGTGAGCTTTGGAGGAACATCTATGGTGACTTTAATGGCAGGTTTTGGCATTCTTATGGCCATTGCCACTCAGAAACGTTTAATGTCTAGATAACTTGTATGTTGCAGCGCCTTTTTTCGGTACTTGATTTTGTAAAAGCGGGTTTAGTTAATGCGGGTCTTGTTAACCAGAATCTGGCAAACGGACAGTTCTTTCGCTATGGCTCAGCTGCTTTTATAGTTTTGGCATTAGTGGGATGCCAAAGTGCACCTTCACAATCCGGTCGATATACACAAAAGCAAGACTCAGCGCCTAAGCACGTTGCCAAAAAACCAGAAACACTTGATGCTGTACCAAAATACGAAGCCTACCGCATGTTTAACAGCAGGCCTTACAAGGTACTGGGCAAGCACTACACGCCAATGGATAGTGGTAAAGGCTATGAAGAGGTCGGCTATGCCAGTTGGTATGGCCAGAAGTTTCACGGTCACTTAACCTCAAATGGCGAAACTTACAATATGTTTGCCATGAGCGCGGCTCACAAAACATTGCCACTGCCCTCTTACGTGCGTGTTACTAACTTGGAAAATAACAAACAAGCGATCGTCCGCGTTAACGACCGAGGCCCTTTTCACGATAATAGAATTATCGATTTGTCGTATGCAGCCGCAGTAAAACTAGGCTACCACAGCAAAGGCACAGCGCGAGTCAAACTTGAAGTTATCCACTTTGACGAACAAAACAATGTGACGGTGGGAAACAGTCCAACTGTTACTTACGATGAATATTTGGGTATTGCGGTAGTACCCGCACCGGCCTTGGCAGCAACTTCACCCACCCCGCCATTAGCCCCCTCTTCGAACACCGCGGATACCAACTCAAGCAGAAGTGAGAAAAGTAGCAACGCGGTAAGTGATGCGATTTATATTCAAGTTGCTGCGCTTTCAAACGCCGAGAAAGCAAAATCTATCTCTAACGTGCTATCGGCGTTATATCAAATTCCCGCTCACCTGCCAGTAGCGGATAACATTTATAAACTACAGTTAGGCCCTATCCACGATGAAGCAGTCGTCGCGGAGGTTCTTGAACAATTAAAGCAAAATGGCTATCCCAACGCTTACGCGATTACACAGACCATGTAGTTGGTTGGGTTGTCGCGCTCATAAAAACAACGACATTGTGGCAGCATTGTGTCATTCAGCAGGCAATATCACGGTTTCTTCGCCTAATACCTACAATCGCGTAAACTTTTTTGATAAAACCTAGTCTTATAAGCAGCCTTTCGTTAAGATCTCTCGTCACCTCAGATAATAAGTAGGTGAAACAACAGAATTCGGTTACGAACTGGACAAAAGCTAAAATTGGGTAGCCATGTTTTGCGGTCATCGTTTCGCGGTCATCGCAACAATAGGGTAAGCTTTAACTCACACGGATAAAACGGTCAAAGAAATTAGAACCATGCTCAGAATAATTCAACGCGCTAAACCGTCATTACTTTCATTTGCCTTTTTGGTGATAGGCACTTTACTACACACAGCAAATGCTGCCGTAGTCACTCCGCCTGCTCCTTCAGTTGCCGCAGAAGGTTTTCTTCTAACCGACTTTGAAACGGGTCATGTGATTGCATCTAAAAATGCGGACATGCAGCTTGCTCCTGCGAGCTTAACGAAAATAATGACTATTTATGTTATTGGCAAAGAATTACAGGCCGGTAACATCAGCTTAGACGACGAAGTGACTATCTCGGAAAACGCATGGGCGAAGAAATTCCCTGACTCGTCAAAAATGTTTATTGAAGTAGGTACACAAGTTTCAGTACGTGACTTACTGCGTGGCATTGTTGTGCAGTCAGGTAACGACGCCTGTGTTGCTATGGCAGAACACGTAGCAGGTTCAGAATCTGCTTTTGCCAGCATGATGAATGCACACACGGCATCTCTTGGCATGAGTGGTTCTCACTGGGTTAATGCTCACGGTCTTCACGACCCTGACCACTACACTACCCCTCGTGACATGGCGATTCTGTCTCGCGCGCTTATCGCAGAAACGCCAGAAATGTACAAGATTTATAGCGAGAAGGAATTCACTTACAACGGCATTAAGCAATACAACCGCAATAGCCTGTTGTGGGACAAAAGCTTAAACGTTGATGGCATTAAAACTGGCCACACGTCTGATGCGGGCTACAGCCTAATCACTTCTGCAGAGCAAGGCGGTATGCGTCTAATCTCTGTAGTTATGGGGACCGATAGCGAACGTGCACGTAAAGTTGAAAACAAAAAGCTACTTAAGTACGGCTTCCGTTTTTACGAGACACTTACGCCATACCAAGCTGGTCATAGTTTCGTTGCTCACCGCATCTATATGGGTGATAGAGAGACAGTAGACCTTGGAATTAATCAATCTACCCCCATTACTATTCCACGCGGTCAGGCGGCTAATTTAGAAGCTAACTTCGAACTTGATGACAAGCTTGAAGCACCACTTGCAAAAGGTCAGGTTGTTGGAAAACTTTATCTACAACTAGACGGTGAAGATGTGGCTAGCTATCCCCTAGTTACCCTTCAAGAAGTAAAAGAAGGCAGCTTCTTTAATCGCATGAAAGACTACATTATGCTTCAGCTAGGATTTGACGACGAGTAAACACCTTTACTGAATACGTTAAAAAGCTAGTTGTGAAGCGGCCAGATTTGTTACAATCTGGCCGTTTTTTTATATGATATTTTAAGTACCAAGGATATCGCATGGATACCCGTTTCGACGAATTACTAGATTTTCCAACAAACCAAACGTTTAAAGTCATGGGCGTTGCTCATGAAGACCTACCTCAACAGGTAGTGAGCTGCCTTCAGCAACATGCGCCAGGCGATTACTCGCCTAACGTAAAACCAAGTAGTAAAGGTACTTACCACTCGGTTTCTATCAGTGTGCGTGTAACCAGTAAAGAGCACATGGAAACCATTTACACTGAACTTGCCAAATTAGAGCTGGTTAGGGTTGTACTTTAAGTGAATGAGCAGTCGATAGCGTCTGACGCAAACGGCGTTATAGTGCGTCAATTAGGGCGTCAGCCGTATGAGCCTATCTTCGAGGCAATGAAGCGCTTCACCGATGAACGCGACCAAAACACCCAGGATGAAATTTGGCTTGTTGAGCACGATGCTGTCTTTACGCAAGGACAAGCGGGCAAAGCTGAACACATACTTATGCCTGGTGACATTCCTGTTGTTCAGGTTGACCGGGGCGGCCAAGTGACCTACCACGGTCCAGGGCAACAAGTTATTTATCTGATGCTAAACATTAAGCGCAGAAAACTGGGTGTTCGTCATTTAGTCACTGCTATGGAAGAAGCGGTGGTCGGACTACTCGAAAAATATGGCGTAACCGCGTACCCAAAGCCCGATGCGCCTGGCGTATACGTCGATGAGAAGAAAGTTTGTTCATTAGGTTTAAGAATACGTAATGGCTGCTCGTTTCATGGCTTAGCTTTAAATGTTAATATGGACCTAGCACCGTTTCAGCGTATTAACCCTTGCGGTTATGCCGGTATGGAAATGATCGATACCGCGCGCCTCAATGGTCCAACTACGCTTGAGACCGCTGGTAATGAATTAACGCATTTGTTGCTAGAAGCGCTTTCCATTGCACAGCCAACATACAAAGAAGGTTTTGATGAGTAATGCACGACCTCAAGCGGGGGTAAAACTCCGTGATGATGAAAAAGTAAAACACATTCCCGTCACTATTATTCCTACTGAAAAGGAAGAAATGCTGCGCAAGCCGGAGTGGATTAAAATCAAGCTTCCTCGTACTACCGAGAAAATTGATCACATCAAACAGACACTTCGCAAAAACAATCTTCACTCTGTGTGTGAAGAAGCGAGTTGTCCTAACCTTGCCGAGTGTTTCAACCACGGTACAGCCACCTTTATGATTCTTGGTGATATTTGTACCCGTCGTTGTCCTTTCTGTGACGTAGCCCACGGTAAGCCACTGCCTCCGAGCGCAGAAGAGCCAGAGAAGCTGGCTAAAACCATTGCAGAAATGAATTTGCGCTATGTGGTTATTACTTCTGTTGACCGCGATGACCTTCGCGACGGTGGCGCTCAGCATTTCGTAGATTGTATTAACGCCATTCGCGAACACAGTCCAACAACGACAATCGAAGTATTAGTACCCGATTTTCGTGGACGTATGGATCGTGCACTTGAGATTTTCAAAGACGGCGTGCCTGATGTGTTCAACCACAACTTAGAGACGATCCCGCGTTTATACCGTGAATGTCGCCCTGGCGCGAATTACCAGTGGTCGTTGGATTTGCTTAAGAAGTTTAAAGCGCAACACCCTGACGTGATGACCAAATCTGGTCTGATGATGGGTATGGGCGAAGAGAACGAAGAAATTCAAGGCGTACTTGATGATCTGCGCGCTCACAATGTGGACATGCTTACGCTGGGTCAATACCTTCAGCCAAGCCGTCACCACTACCCTGTTAAGCGCTACGTACACCCTAAGGAATTCGACGCCCTTGGTGACTACGCAAAAGAAATTGGCTTCACGCATGCAGCATGTGGCCCTATGGTCCGCTCGAGCTACCATGCAGACCAACAAGCAGCGGGTAAAGAAGTTAAGTAGTACCGAACTTCAGCATAGGACTCAGCCTAGCGTTGCTAAAAAGTTGATACAGAATAAAAGCGGTGATCTTCACCGCTTTTTTGTGCCTTCGTATTTCAGGGTGACAAACCCGTGGGTATTGTTAGAATGCCCGTCAAATTACGCTATCCCCTTTTAAAAAGTATTCCCAAATTAAGGGTAAGGTCATTTCATGCGCAAACATATATATATTGCCTATACAGGTGGAACTATTGGTATGAAGCCGTCTAAACAAGGCTACGTACCCGCTGCAGGCTTCTTGTCAGACACACTGAAAAAGATGCCGGAGTTTCACCGTTCTGAAATGCCCCTTTTTACCCTGCATGAATACGATAACCTTATCGATTCATCAGACATGGACCCGTCTGATTGGCAGCGTATTGCCGATGATATCGCCGACAACTACGACAAGTACGATGGCTTCATTATTTTGCACGGTACAGACACCATGGCATACACCGCCTCGGCGTTGAGTTTCATGCTTGAGGATTTGTCAAAACCTGTCATTGTTACCGGTTCTCAAATTCCACTGGCAGAGCTTCGCTCAGATGGTCAAGTCAACCTTCTAAACGCGTTATATGTTGCCGCGAACTTCCCCATTGCCGAAGTCGGACTGTTCTTCAACAATAGACTACTTCGTGGCAACCGCAGCCGCAAAGTAGATGCAGATGGATTCAGTGCCTTTGACTCCCCTAACTTTCCTCCACTGTTAGAAGCTGGCATTAACATTCGTCTGAAAGCCGGTGAATTAGCGAAGACACCAAATAACACCTTAACGGTATCGAACGTCAAAGCCCAACCGATCGGCATGGTAAGTTTGTATCCCGGTATTGCGCCAGAGGTGATTAAAAACACGCTACAGCAACCTGTGAACGCGTTGATTTTACTGAGTTATGGTGTGGGCAATGCACCTCAGAACCCTGAGCTTATTGCACAGTTAAAATACGCAAAAGCCAGAGAAATTCCTGTTTTGAATTGTACCCAGTGTATGCGCGGTCGCGTAAACATGGGTGGCTATGCCACCGGACATGGCCTACAAGAAGTAGGAGTTTTATCGGGTAGCGATATGACGCCCGAGGCCGCCCTCGCGAAACTGCACTACTTATTAAGTAAAGGGCTTCCTTTTGAGGAAATAAGCCATCTATTAACGCAAAACTTGCGCGGCGAATTAAGCGACTAACAGCGTTACAAATAAAGTTTTTAAGAAAAAGGTTTCAACAAGTGACAACAACATATTCGGGCATGCTTAAAAAAATGCGTACCTCCGCCGATGAAAACAATACCGTGCACTACTCGCTTCCAATTGGTGATGAGTTGGTAGATATCAATTCTCTTATCGGCAAGGAAGTAACGGTAACCTACTCTGGTGAAATCAACTGTGTTCACTGCAACCGCAAAACCAAAAAAAGCTTCAACCAAGGATACTGCTACCCGTGTTTGATATCGCTGGCACAATGCGATAGCTGCATTATTAAGCCAGAAAAGTGCCATTACCACGAAGGGACGTGCAGAGAACCTCAGTGGGGTGAAGAACATTGCTTTAGTGAGCATTTTGTTTATTTGGCTAACACAGGTACGGTAAAAGTGGGCATCACTCGTCAAGTCACCGAAGGCGTGTCTACCCGTTGGATGGATCAAGGTGCCACGCAGGCTACCGTAATGCTGCGAGTTCCTGACAGGCTTACCAGTGGTTTGGTTGAAACGTTATGCAAAGATCACATTGCAGATAAAACCAATTGGCGAACAATGTTAAAGGGCAAACCTGACGAGGTTGATTTAGAACAGGTCAAAACCGAATTAATGGGTAAAATTGAAAGTGAGCTAGAAGCGCTGAAGCAAGAAAAAGGGCTTCAAGCAGTATCAGAAGTGACTACGCCTATCCATGATATTCATTACCCTGTTGAAGATTATCCGGTAAAGATAAAATCTTTAAACTTAGATAAGACACCGTCATTTACTGGTGTATTGCAAGGTATCAAGGGGCAATACTGGATGCTAGATGGCGATCGCGTTATTAATATCAGGAAGTTCGCTGGTTATAATGTAGACCTATCTTTCTAGGTTAAATGTTAGGGTCTTATGTTAACTTACTTATAAAAATAAGACCCTTATTACCCGCCGCTAGCTATCTAATGCGGCAGTTTATTCGAATAGGTATCAACTACTGCCAGAATTCAAAGTAGTCGTTACTATTTCTTTGCGGTTTAGGTGCAGGCTCAAACGCTGGCGTTCCTAAATATAAGAAACCTACCAGCTCGTCTTCTTCACTTAAACCTAATCCGTTTCTTACCGTCTCACAGTGTGCGTAGCCACCGGTGCGCCACATGCCGTTAAACCCTTGTGCTACTGCTGCCATTTGCATCGCCATCACGCCACAGCTTGCCGACGCTATCTGCTCAACACGCGGTACCTTTTCATGTTCCACATGCTTTGCGATGGCTACGATAACCATAGGTGCGCGGTGAGGAAGCTGCACGGCACGTTCAATTTCTTTCTGCGACTTTTCATTTTCAATAGCGGATTGCTCATAGAGTGCACCTAGCTTATCCAGCCCTTTTCCTGTGCACACAATAAAACGCCACGGAGTAAGACAAGCATGGTCTGGGGCACGTAGTGCAGCCTGCATAATATTCTCTAAGGCATCACCACTAGGTGCTGGCGCTTCCAATCGAGGCTGAGAACTTCTGTTGAGTAACAATGTTAATGCGTCCATTTACGTCCCTACTTTATTTTTTTCGCGTTGCTGTTTTCACGCTTCGATTTTCATAATCGAGACAAGCGTGCCAACAACAATAATAATTTACCTAACCTGAATGCTAGATCCTACGGTTCATAAACGAAAAAGACCAGAAAATTCCGGCCTTTTGAACAGCAAATGGAGCGTCCCTAATTACTTTTAGAACGCATGGCTTTATTCACATAGTAATCGACACTAAAGAAGCGTCCACCACCATAGATAAACAAAACTAAAAGCATAATAAAATAGGTCGCAGCGAATTCGATGCCGTTGTTAAGTACCACAAAGTTACCGCTGGAAGTAAGCCAGTCATAATGGCCATGCTCTTGTAACAATGATTTAGCTGCCGCAAGCTTTTCTGGCGCAGCCATAATGTTTTCATTCAGTAAGATTGTACCGTCGGCTAGCCATGAAGACGCATCAGCAATAGCGAGCCATCCATTCTTAGCGTGAACACTCACCATAGCGACTATCATGGTTACCATTAATGGAATACTCACCAAGCGGGTCAATGCACCCAATAACAATAGAACACCGCCCACGAGTTCTGCGGCTGTAGCTAAGAACGCCATTACCAAAGGCATTGGTAAACCAAGCCCATAATCATTGTTACCAAACCAATCTACAATACTGTCGAAACTGGATGCTTTATTCCAGCCAGCCTGTATCATCACTGGTGCTAAATACAAGCGCAATAAAAGTAAAGGAATGCCATCTGCCACTTGCAGTCGGGCTACGATTTGTTGGTAAATGTGTGTCATTGTTTTGCCTACTTTGTGTGATTAAGAAATAAGAACGGCACTTTATGAAAAAAATTTCATCGCGCGAAAATAAGCCCTCACCGTTTTTACGACTAATGAAAAAGGGCCATGGAAAAACCGGCTATAAAGCAAAGAATGGAAAATTTCTTATGACGATGAGCGAGGATAGTCACAAACGTATTGCCTCTCTCATTCGAAAGTGGCTGGAACAAGACGAAAAAAAGAACGCAGAATAAAAGTCATCGTAAGTCGCCGAAAACAAAGACACTCACAAAAAATTACAATTAAGTTCGCGATCTTACTCGATTTAGGTAACATAATAGAATGCAGTACGTGAGTAAGGTATGCCTGATCTATCTTGCTCTGGTTAGTTAATTCAAAAAAAGGTAGTGATTAAAATGGCAGCCAAAGGAAATTGGACTAAATCCTTGTTTATTGGCTTGTGGACGGTGCTTAACTTCACCCGCAAACTTTTCTTTAATTTGATATTCATTGTTATTTTTGTTGGATTGATAATCGCAATAACTGGTCAGGACGATGAACAGTTTACCGTAAACAAAGACAGTGCTTTGTTTCTTACGCTTAACGGCAAGCTAGTTATAGAAAAAGAAAGCATTGATCCTTTCGAACAGTTCTTACAAGAATCGCTAGGCAGTGAACCTGAAAACCCAGAAGTACTGGTACGCGATGTAGTGAAAGTGCTTGAAAATGCGCAAAAAGATCGCCGTATTAAAGCTTTGGTTCTTGACCTTCAAGGTCTTACCGGCGGTGGTTTAGACAAGTTGCGCACCGTAGCTAATGCTATTGACGCATTTAAAGAATCTGAAAAGCCCGTTTATGCCATTGGTGATTACTTTTCCCAAGACCAATATTACTTGGCAGCACACGCTGATAGCATCTATCTGAACCCAATGGGCGGGTTAATGTTCGAAGGCTACGGCCGTTATGGCATGTACTTTAAAGACATGCTAGAAAAGTTAAAAGTAACCACGCATATCTTCCGGGTTGGTACTTATAAATCTGCTGTTGAGCCTATCATGCGAAATGATATGTCTGAAGAAGCAAAAGAAGCGGAGAAACAGTGGTTAGATGGTTACTGGGCGCAATACAAAGCGGACGTAGCAGCAGCTCGCGGTATCGATGAAGCAAACTTTGACGAGACCCTTGAAGGTTTATTAGCAAAGTTTGAAGCGGCAGGCGGCGATTTCGCACAGTATGCGCTTGAGAATAATTGGGTAGACGCATTGAAGACCCGCGAAGAAGTAAGATTGGAGCTCACTGAGTTAGTCGGTGAAGATGAAAACAATCACGGCGTTAACCTCACTTCGTTCAATACCTATCTTAAAGTTGTTAACCCGCCTATGCCGGTTATCGAGTCAGATATGGATAAAGTGGCGATTGTAGTTGCCAAGGGCACCATCTTAGACGGTAATCAAAAAGCCGGTACTATAGGTGGCGACAGCACTGCGCGTCTTCTGCGTAAGGCTCGTCTTGATGACAACGTAAAAGCAGTGGTTCTTCAGATTGATTCTCCTGGAGGCAGCGCATTCGCCTCTGAAATTATCCGTCAGGAAGTGTTGCAGCTTCAACAAGCAGGTAAGCCCGTTATTGCTTCTATGAGCACCTATGCAGCTTCAGGCGGTTATTGGATTGCAGCAAGTACCGATAGAATAATTGCAAGCCCTAGCACAATTACAGGCTCGATTGGCGTGTTTGGTATGTTTATGACCTACGAGAATTCACTAGATTATTTAGGTATTCACAGTGACGGTGTGGGCTCTACAGAGCTTGCAGGCTTCTCTACTGTGCGTCCACTAGCACCAGAATTCGGTCAAATTCTTCAGCGCAACGTTGAAAACACTTACGGAAACTTCTTGTCGTTGGTTTCAAATGCTCGTGGTATGTCGGTAGAAGAAGTGGATAGTGTTGCCCAAGGACGCGTGTGGATTGGCGAGGATGCCATTGAACTTGGCTTGGTAGACCAGCTTGGTACGGTTGACGATGCTGTAGTTGCTGCGGCCGAGCTCGCCGAGCTAGAAAATTATGATACGTTCTACGTACAACGTACGCTGAGTGCCCAGGAAATTTTCTGGAAGGAATTCTTTGGCCAGGCAATGACGTTTGTGGGCAAATGGCAATTTGCCCATGCCGACTCTGCACTGGTAAATGAATTTAAGCGCGTACTTAAAGAGTTCAGTTTAGTAAACCAACTAAACGACCCTAAGGGTACCTACGTGCTATGTTTACCTTGTGACGTTAAATAATACGCGCAGCAAATAAGTAGAAACAGTAAAAAGACAGAGGCAGCAACATCGCTTCAAATGACTTAACTCAAGAACAGCGTCGCGTTATTACCGACGCTGTTTTTTATTGCTATGAGCAAGCAGAGCAATACTTCAAGCAAACGTTCAAGCGCCCTACCATCACTTTTAGACGGTCGGGGAAAAATGCGGGCACTGCGTTTTTACAGCAAAACCGCGTGAATTTTCACCCACTTCTGTTTAAAGATAATATCGATGCCTTTTTAAGTGACGTGGTACCACACGAAGTCAGCCATTTGTTGGTTTGGGTTCTGTTTGGCAGAGTTCAGCCCCACGGCATAGAATGGCAGTCGATAATGCGCAGCGTATTTAACTGCACGCCTAATGCTACCCATCAATTTGACGTGAAACGGGTAGCCCGCACTTTTCATTATGTGTGTGACTGTGACACTTATGCACTAAGTACACGCAGACACAATAATATTTTAAAAGGGGCACAATACAAATGTAGGAAGTGTCAGGCCTTGCTTCGCGCACCAGACGTTGGCAGCCTAAAAGCCTATTGACCCAAGACGCTGTCTGGCGAGCGGTATTTACAGGATACGTGCTGTTAATTAAACCAGTGTTTAGTAAATGCGTTGTCTAAATCTTTAAACGCTGTCTTAAGAAGTTGCGCTAGCTCTTTATATTTTGGTTTTGATTTAGCATTGGTCATAGCTACACCTTGCGAGCGCATTTTTGAGTGGATTTCTTGATACCAGCTTTTCAGTTGTGGTGGAAGGTATTGGTCAGAGCGATGTCCTAGCCAAAGCAAACCTTGCATAGGCAGACTTAAGAAGAAAGCACCTATGGTGATGGTTTGAGGTAGATAATCGGCGCCTAAACTCTGATAGAGCAGCGCGCATGAAACCATAGCCACTGGCGGCATGGTTTTAATTGCAAACTTAGTCGCTGCTACAACTCTACACTCTGGGAAAAAGGCATAGAGTTCTTTTCTTACAGGCCATGTCTTCATGTACTGCTGACCGTTTTTCAACATTGTCATTATTGATTGAGACATGCCTCACCTCTTTGATAAACCTTACTATCAGCATTAATACTGATATCACTCACGTCATTATTCGATAGTTATAACTAAATTGTAATCCGCTTTTTGGCTAATACAAACTGGTTCTTCTAAATCAGTACGTAATTACAGCGATAAACTATCAACATCGATCTTATCAAATACGATTGCACTGTAGTTAATTAAGTTTCGTTGATGTGGCGGCTGCCTTATGGTCTGCTGTGAAGATCGGCGTTGTGTAACTAACATACCGTACGTTAATAATTAAAAGGTATAAGTTCAATCTATCTTTAAGTGACATTTTTCTCGCTTAAAGGCATCATATAGCGCTTAAGCCTAAACATTGTGCTGCATGGCTTTGTTGTTACTTTTGTTAAAGCAAGTGAATAACGACCTGCAGATATTGCGCTGGCAAATTACTATAATAAAAGTAACTAGGTGTTGAGCTTGATTTACAGATTTTCGCCCCTACCTAGCTTTCTAAGAGAAATTTTATAAGTAACCCTATTGGGTGAATTATTTGGAGAGGAAAATGGCAGAAAGCAGACACGTCCGTCTACTTATCTTGGGTTCAGGCCCTGCAGGTTATTCAGCAGCGGTTTATGCTGCACGTGCAAACCTTAAACCTGTACTGTTAACTGGTATTCAACAAGGCGGACAGCTTACTACCACGACAGAAGTAGAAAACTGGCCGGGCGATCCTGAAGGCCTTACTGGTCCTGATCTAATGGTTCGTATGCAAAAGCATGCTGAAAAGTTCGATACTGAAATTATTTTCGATCACATCAATAAGACCGACTTTTCGAAGCGCCCTTTCACGCTTTACGGAGATAGCGGTACTTATACGTGTGACGCACTAATCATTGCTACAGGTGCTTCAGCTAAATACCTTGGTCTTGAATCAGAGCAAGCGTTTATGGGTAAAGGTGTATCTGCTTGTGCAACCTGTGACGGCTTCTTCTACCGCAATCAAAAAGTAGCGGTAATTGGTGGTGGTAACACCGCTGTTGAAGAGGCGCTTTACCTTTCAAACATTGCATCAGAAGTACACGTTATTCACAGAAGAGATAGCTTTAGAAGTGAAAAAATTCTTGAGCAACGCCTTCGTGATAAAGCAGAAAACGGTAACGTGGTATTACACTTAAACCGTACACTAGATGAAGTGCTCGGTGACGAAATGGGTGTAACCAAAGTCCGTATTAAAGATACGAACAGTGATGCCACTGAAGAGCTTGATGTTATGGGTCTATTCGTTGCTATCGGTCACAAACCGAATACCGATATCTTTGATGGGCAGCTTGAAATGAAAGATGGCTATATCGTTGTAAACAGCGGTACAAACGGCAACGCGACGCAAACAAGCGTTGAAGGTGTGTTTGCTGCAGGTGACGTGAGCGATCATATTTATCGTCAGGCCATTACATCAGCAGGTACAGGGTGTATGGCGGCGCTAGATGCTGAAAAATACTTAGACGGTACGATGCCTGAACAAGGTTAATACTGTTTCCCAAGCCCTGCTGTTCAGTGGGGCTTTTTTCTGGCCCGATTATGATAGCGTTACATTACATCGAAGAAGGCGCGCCCTTCCCTCCAGTCGACACTGCATTAGACGAACCTAACGGCCTGCTAGCATTTGGTGGCGACCTCAGCCCTGCACGTTTATTTTCTGCCTACTCGCAGGGCATTTTCCCTTGGTTCAGTGATGACGAACCGCTGTTGTGGTGGTCTCCCGACCCCAGAGCCATTATTGAACTCGATAATTTTGCCGCATCGAAAAGCCTTAAGAAGCTTGCTCGAAAACAAAAATACACGGTAACGTTGAATTACGCGTTCGACCGTGTAATTGAAGCCTGTTCATCAACCCCTCGTAAAAACCCAAACACAGGTGAACTCAATAGCGAAACATGGATTACCGATGACATGATTGGGGCTTACCGGCAGCTCAATGGTTTAGGTTTAGCACACTCTGTGGAAGTTTGGGACGGCGAAACACTGGTGGGTGGACTATATGGCGTTGGAATTGGCAAGGTATATTGCGGTGAATCGATGTTTCACCGGGAAAGTAATACGTCTAAACTTGCTATGATGGCGTTGGTTGAGCACATGAAGTCTCACGATATGGCCTTTATTGATTGCCAGCTTCCTACCGATCATTTGACATCCCTTGGTGCGAATGTGTTACCCCGTGAAAACTTTATTGAAAAACTGGAAAACAACAACCACACTTTAACTGAAGACGGTAGGCTGTCAGAAGATTACCTTAATTGTTGGAAGCCAAGAGTGATTACTCCGTGAAGTTTGGTATAACCCAATCATTTTCATGTAGCTATTTGCCCGATGAGCAAGAGCAATTATTAGTATACGCCGAAAATAATGATTTTCAGGCGTGGCGATACTCGCAACTTATTCAAGTGGGATTTCGACGAAGCGGGAGCCTGTAACAGATTCTGTGTAACTGCCATTAGTTAATGTGCTTTTCGAGTCGTTCCTCGAACTCGATAATAAAACGACTCATCGCCTGACGCCAGT
>NZ_JAKRFA010000049.1:0-25732 GCF_022348305.1 Alteromonas sp. MmMcT2-2 | reverse complement strand
GAGGGAGTTGAACCCTCTGGAATTCAACGAATAATTTTGGTTACAGCATAGTTACCTCCTTTATTCTCAGGCTTAGCCTGTCGCAAGCTGGGCCCATGCACGTCGTAAGTTTATGGAAGCAAAGAAAGGCGCGGGTAAAGAAGGCAGCGGCAAAGCAGACTGGGCTCTGAATCACATCCAAAAACTCTATCGTATCGAAACTCAATTAAAAGATAAAACGGTGGAGGTGCGCTACCTTACCAGACAAAAAAAGAGCCTGCCGTTGCTCAACCAGCTCCATACATGGCTAGAGAAATCAGTACACCAAGTGCTACCGAAAACCAAATTAGGTGAAGCGATACAATACTGCTTGAACCAATGGGAAAAGCTTGTACGTTATACACTCGATGGATTACTGAATATCGATAACAATCGCGCTGAGCGCGCGATTAAACCGTTCGTGATAGGCCGAAAAAATTGGCTGTTTAGCCAAACCGCCACAGGCGCAAACGCCAGTGCGGTGCTCTACAGTATTATCGAAACCGCAAAGGCCAACGACCTCAATGTGTTCGAGTATGTGATGTCTTGCCTTGATGAGTTCAGCAAGCCAGCGCCGAACATCGAGCAACTACTACCATGGCACTTTGCTAAGCGCTAGGTGGGATTAGCGGACGTTTACAATAGAAGGATGCTCATTATCATTACTTATGTTTTTTCACCTACCTACATTTTTCATCTTGTACATACCAAAGTACGCTGGGACGCAAAAATGTCACTTGGGACACAAACGTGTCACTAAACCAATAAGAGTACGGCTAACACGCATGCTTTGTCTGGTGGGAGGCCAAATCATGGTGTCAACATAATTGGTGAGCAACTACCATCATTTCACCATTTTTATCAAGAAGGTTATAAATAACCTACCTAGCTTACTAACCATGAGTAAAAGGTGTTAAAAGTCATGAGCTTAATGGTAGAGGGTGTAAAATAAAAGATTTATATCGAAAATGAAAATTTTTGAAACGAGGAGTTGTGAAGGCTTTTTTAGTGAGAAGAAGGTTATATATAACCTACCAATACACTTAAAGCCTCAAAAAAAAGCAATAGATACAGCAACTTAATCCATATTCTATAGAATAAATAATAATGATAATTTTACTAAAAAATAGTGTTAAGCAAATCAATAAAATTAAAATAGCGAGCACTAAAAATAATTAATCTATATTAATCAGTGGTTTGGGTTCGATTAGCTTTGAAGGAACGAAATTAGAAATGACAACTCAAAATATATTTTTTATTGTTCGGTAGGTTATTAAATTATTACATACTACTTTCCTAAGAAATGTTCGGAAAAAAAAGGCCTAATTTCACCATGCTCAGAGTTGACGTAAGCCCAAAGAGTAACCAAATAACTATACCAAAGTATTCTTTGGTGGAACTTGTCTCTGATATTACCTACAGACGGACATAAGGAGACAGGCTGCTTCTGAAAGTTGTCATTGATGCTATCAATGCGGTTTTGGACAAGTCGCCATGAGCAGGCTTCTGGAAGTGTTTTGGCTGAATGCGTTTCAAAGGCTTTCCCTTCAGCCACAAGCGCGTCTATCGCGTTTACTGCCAGATGGGATTGAACCTGAGGGGCAGAACTAAATGGGTACTGCCCAAGCGAATAGCCCAGCCATTAGAAGTGCAGGATCAGGCAAACCATCAATGGGCGTTCGACTTTATGCACGACACGTTATATTGCGGTAAACGGTTCCGAACACTGAATGTAGTGGATGAAGGCACGCGAGAGTGCCTCGCTATTGAAGTTGATACGTCTTTGCCCGCTGGTCGTGTCGTACGCGTGTTAGAACAGCTTAAGTCTGAGCGAGGATTACCAACTCAGCTATGTGTGGATAATGACCCAGAGCTAATTTCGGCGACGCTGACGGATTGGTGTGAATCTAATAATATTGAACTGGTATATATTCAGCCAGGTAAACCGCAGCAAAATGGCTTGGTTCTGGCGACTGGATTATAACGAAGAAAGAACACATGAAAGTCTGGGTAACCTGCCTCCGGCAGCTTACCGAGAAAAGCTAGAAAACTCTAATTCAGCCCTGTCTCATTAATGGGGAAGTAGACAACGCCATTGAACCGTTATACAGCGTTATCCACGAAGTCATTAAGAAGCGGAAGATCTTCCGCAGTGATGGTTTTGTAAGAAAAATGGCGTACTTAAAAATAAAAGATGCCAGCAAAAAATGGTCGATGCCGATTCGAAACTGGCGTAAGGCGATGAGTCGTTTTATTATTGAATCCGAGGAACGCCTCAAACTCAATAACTAATGGAAGTTACACAGAATCTGTTACAGGCTCTGCTCTACTGATAAGTATTTCTTCACGAAGTTCACTACAAAACCTATAAGTAATTTTATTATCTTCTAAATTGAATTTAGTGAGTAGAGGCATCACGACCCACTCTTCAACTCCTTGAGAATTAATGATATCGCATTGCACCGCAGTTGTTCCGAGGTTAAACAGTAATTCTTCAATCAATTTACGGCTCTTTATCTCCAAATCAACTGCTTCCTCTAATTGAGACATCGTTATTGTAAATTTTATTTCTTGTCCTCTAGTCTTTTCTAGATAGTTTTCTATTGATTTTTTTTCAGTACTCTCTACAGCTGCCAGCATTTCATCTCTTGCGTTTCGCACCAGTGTATTCAAAATTTTGCACTCCACCTGGTTATGAAAAAAGTAAACGTTACCCTGCTATAGTGGTAGCGCACCCAAATGGTGGTGTAAAAGAACAAGTAGCAGGCTTGTATGCTCAACGTCTAGCGGAGCTAGGCTATATCACAATAGCAGCTGATGCTGCGTATCAAGGTGGCTCTGGCGGTGAACCGCGCTATATCGACATCCCACCTAACAGAATCAACGACATTCATGGTATGGCAGACTTCATTAGTGAGTTTAATGGCGTAGATGCAAACAGATTAGGTGTGCTCGGTATTTGTGGAGGCGGTGGCTATTCACTTGCGGCAGCACAAACAGATAAACGCTTTCAGTCAGTAGCGACCTTATCTATGTTCAATTCTGGACGGGTTCGCCGTAATGGATATATCGATTCACAGCTTGATACCATACAGCAGCGGTTGAGTGAAGCAACAGAAGCTAAAAGGCTCGAAGTTGAAAATGGTAATGTGGAATATGTAGGTGGCCAGAGTCTAACTAGAGAACAAACCGCAAAGTTGCCCTTTGAACTATATCGAGAAGGTCTTGAGTATTATGGTTTTACTCATAATCACCCAAAATAAATCAGCCTTTATTAATGATTGCAGGGAGCGAAGCAGATTCCCTTTATATGTCAGAAAATGCTTTTGAGCACGCTGTTAATGCTAAGGAAAAGGAGTTGTACTTGATTGATGGCGCTAGCCATATTGAGACGTACTGGAAATCTGAATACGTTAGTGAAGCTATAAATAAGCTCAATCAGTTTTATAAAGCAACACTGGATATGGAATAGTAAATCAAATAGCGAAAAGGTAATTTGTTTACCATGGGACAATTTTATTTCTTTTCTATGTTTTGAGTATGTGGGTAGCAAGCGCATAAGAGTAATAAGGTTAATTGGTACCCATTCTCGCAATGTCTAATACTGTTTAGTATTAGACATTGCTTTTATTAAATTCTTTCCGTGAGGTGTGTATGCTGCTACAACACTATAGATTACAAAACAATCAAGATGGTCATTCATTCCTGCAATGTGTTTCGATCTGAATGATATTTTTTCGCAACGCTCATCGCGTTTACAGTATAATTGCTGGTTAAGCTCTATAAGTCGGAGGTCACTTATGTGCAAAGCTCTGCAGCATTTAGAAATGGTTAACGTTTCTAAGAAGTCTGCCGCAGGTTTCGCGCGCAATTTACTCCACGCTTACCTCACCGTGTAATAGCGTTGCGCAGGTTTTATGCAGTTAAAATTGGGCAGTCAGGCCGAAGTAAAAGCTGCGACCCGGGGCGGGCTCGAAATAACCCCGACTGCTTACTTCCCGGTCGGCATTGGCGTTTACTCTGACATTCGAAAAATACATCTTATCGAACAGATTACGCACACCGGCCTGAATTCGCAAAGTAGAATTAATATCATAGCCAACCCGGCCGGTCACCAGCCAATACTGTGCTATTTCCGTTGTATTGCTGTTTTCTGCATAGTAGTTACCACTGAATGTACCTTCCAGTTCCACTCGCCATGCATTTTGTTGCCAGTTGAGCTGATTAATCCATTGAATTTGGGGTAAGCCTGGCATCCGGTTGCCATCCAGGTTGTCGCCGCTGAGTGCGGCAAAGTCACCAAACTCATAGCGGGCCAGTGTCAGCGCGCTACGCCATTGCCAGTGTTGGTTAAGTTGCCACTGAAGGGCCGTTTCAAGGCCATGGCGGTTGGTCTTGCCGGCATTTTCATAAAATGCCCGACCGTCAATCTCGTAGGCAATGAGTTCGTCGGTAACGCGGATTGAAAACAGCGCTACATCATAACTTAAATCGTTGTACTGGCCGCGCCAACCGAGCTCAAGACTCACGGTATCCTGGGGTTTTAAGATGGGATTGAAGCCGCTGCCCTGCGGGTTGGCAAACTCGGTAAAGGTAGGTGACTCGTAGGCTGAAGCGACATTGGCGTACCATTGGTGTTGCGTGCCTGGCCGATAGCTTATACCAATGTTGCCATTCCATTGGTGATAGTGGCGCTCGCCTGAGCCTACCGCACTAAGGCCGAGCCGGTCGTTTATCGACATTGCAAGATCATCATAACGCACGCCGGTGGTCAGGGTGAGGGTGTCAAAGAGCAACCAGTCGACAATGGCAAATACGCCAACTGAAGTGGCTTGCTGCAATTCATCTGCGGTTTGCTGCGTGACAACTTTATCCGGAGTGACTCTAAATCGGGTGCGGTCGTCTTCCTGACGGCGGATTTCTGCGCCTGCGGTATACCTTACTGGCCAGCCAGCGTTCTGCCAGTCCTGAGAAAGCTCAATACTGCCGCCATAAAACCAACGGTCGTACCTAATCAGACTGCTGCCAGGAAAGGGTAGCTGCTGGGTAAAGTTGCGGTGAGTAGCAAAGGTATTGGCAGACCAACTGCCATATAAGATGTCCTCATCGTGGTAAACCAGTCCGATGGTTTGCTGTGCCACTTGCTGCCCGCTGTTTAGCCTGCTGGCCATAAAGGTAGCCTGGCGTCGATCTGAAGCCACTTGCGCGACAGTAAGGCCTCCCGGATCCTGTGCTTCAGGCATATCCATCAGCGAGGTGATTATCGTAAAGCTTTTAGTGTCACTGAGGTCCCAGCGCAGTTTACCGCGCAGGGTACTTTTCTTTACCTGACTTTGCTCCCGGTAGCCGGCAAAGTTAAGGTGGCTTATGCTGATAACCGCGTCGATGTCGTTCTCGCGGGTACCAGCCTGCAGGTTTACTTTATAAAAATCATGGCTGCCGACATTCAGACTGGCATTAACTCCTTGCAGGCTATCGCCGGTCACAGTGGTGATATCAATTGCGCCGCCAGCACCATTACCGTACTGCACTGCTGCTGCGCCCCGGATAACCTGTAATTGTTCAACGCTGTTTAAATCAATATCATCCACCTGGGTTTGGCCGTCAGGCAATGTGTAAGGGATGTCATCAACCTGCAATTGCAAGCCGCGCACACCAAACGGAGCGCGCGAACCGAAACCGCGGATGGATATCCGCAGGTTCTGAGCAAAGTTGTAGCGATTCTGAAAATATACGCCAGGCACAAACTTAAGCGCTTCGTTTAATTGCAGTGCTTCCTGCAGTTGCAGTTCCTGCCGGGCATCGAGTAGCGAAACTGCCGCCGGGGTAGCAAAGAGATCCCGTGATAATCTCGTTGAAGTCACCTTTACTACTTCAATATCTTCAGCTGCTGGTGGTCCCGCTGATGGTGTTACTGCTGCAGCAAGCAGAGGCGGGCTCATGAGAAGTATGGTTAATGTTAGTGAGGTCATTAGGTGATGCTGAGTCATATTGGCCTTGCTGATTCAGTCGTTAGTTGTCGATGTGTCGCGAACAGGTGAGTTCATGAAGTCATCGCTTTATAGGGGTTATTTCCGTTTTGCGGGCAGGGGATCAGGGACGAAAGCGAACATGTTCCCGTTGCAGGTCCTTTATGCTGCTGCAGCCCATGAGTCGCATGTCGCGTTCAATTTCAGCCTGCATGAGCTTAAGGACCCGCTCCACACCTGGTTGTCCGGCCGCCGCCAGTGCATACAGGTACATCCGCCCAATTCCCACCGCTTTTGCGCCCAGCGCCAGTGCTTTGAGTACATGTGAGCCACGCTGCACGCCGCTGTCAAAAAGAACGTCGATATCATTGCCTACTGCGTCGACAATTTCGGCCAGTTGATCAAAAGAGCTGCGTGAGCCGTCAAGTTGGCGCCCGCCGTGATTAGAAATCACGATACCGGTGCAGCCAATGTCTACTGCACGCCTGGCATCTTCAACGCTCATAATGCCTTTTAAACAGAACTGACCATCCCAAAAATCAACCATGTCGGCCACATCCTGCCAGTTCATTGCCGGATCCAGCATATTGGTAAAATAATCACCGATAGAGCTGCTGCCGCCGTCCATGTCAATATGGGCCTGCAGTTGTGGTAGGGAGAATTTTTCGTGGAGCAGATAGTTGATGCCCCAGGCGGGTTTACTGGCAAATTCAACCATGCCGCCCAGGGTCAGACGAAAGGGTATCGAAAAGCCGGTACGTAAATCCCGCTCCCGATTGCCACCGGTGATTGAGTCTACCGTCAGCATCATAACTTGTATGCCACTGGCTTTCGCCCGTTCCATCATGGCCCGGTTAAGCTCGCGGTCTTTGTGAAAATAAAACTGATACACCTGGGGAATATCAAAATCCTGTGCAATTTTCTCCATCGACACGGTGCCCAGCGACGACACGCCGAACATAGTGCCAAACTTTTCGGCGGCGGCCGCAACTGCATATTCACCTCGGTGGTGATATAACCGTTGCAGGGCGGTAGGAGAGCAGTACACAGGTAATTCAAGTCGCTGACCCATCACCTCGATACTCAGATCAACATCTTTGACACCGCGAAGTACCCCGGGAATTAAATCACACTGATTAAAGGCTTCAGTGTTACGCCGCATGGTTACCTCGTCATCGGCACCACCGTCGATGTAATTGTAGATTGGGCCTGGCAGGCGTTTTCTCGCCAGGGTTCTGAAGTCCTGATAGTTGTAGCATTGGTTTAAGCGCATAGCGTGTTACTGCCTCTGTTCGTTACTGCGATTGGGGTGGGGGCGAAGGTGAGCGTTGCTCAATAGTTCCCCGATCGGCCTGGATGTATAAAAACTGGTTAGCCGGAATATTGTGAAACGTACTGACACTTCCTGTTTTGTCTGGCCATTCAATAGTAATGGTGTCGGCCTGGCTGGCGTCACCCAAACCAAAGTGCAGGGTTGACGGCGCACCGCTTAAAAATCCGCCGCCTGCGCGTACTTCCTGCAACTGGGTAGTGTTGCCGGTAGTCACATGCACTTTAGCGCCCAGTGCCCGGGTGTTTTGCGTACTATCGCGCAGGGTGATGGATAAGTAGTTGTTGCTGGCGTCATCGTTGTGACGATTGGCATACAGTACCGGTCGCTGTTCGTGGTTACTGACCACAATATCCACATCACCATCCCGGTCGTAGTCCATGCAGACCACGCCGCGGCCAGAAAAGGTATCGGTGATCCCCCACTGACGACTGCGTTCTGTGAATGTACCGTCCTGATTAGAAATAAAAAGCCGACTCGGGGTGTTCTCAAACTCAGCCATGGCTTGCTTCAGGCGACGATACGCCAGAGGGTTACCAAGGTGGCGGCTAAGTTGTGGCGGCAGATCAAAACCGTTAACGTGAAATAGATCCAACCAGCCATCGTTATTAAAGTCGGCAAAGCATGCGCCCCAAGCCCATAGCCCTTCGGCCACACCAGCCTGTGTTGTTGCATCCTCCAGCCGACCCTGGTGATTGTGGTACAGGCGGTTACCACTGACCCCCCAGCTACCTTCCGGCTTGCCGTTCGGGTCCCAGATACTGCTAACAAACCAATCCAGGTAGCCATCGTTATCATAGTCTGCAACGGCAGCCCCCATGCCATTTTGATCTGAGATCTCATGGGTGTGGGTCTCTTTAGCAAAGGTACCGTCGCGGAGGTTTTTATACACCTGGCTGGTTTCAAAATCTGCTGCAAACAACAAATCCAGCCAGCCATCATTATTGATGTCGGTAAAGTTAGCGGTAAATGTAAAGTCTGCATTGCCTACCAAATCTGTAAGGCCTGCCTCGGTATCCAGGCCTTCAAACCAGATCCCCTCCGAGCTGCTTATGTTGCGCCACAGGTGGGTAGGCTGTTCGCCGCCCAGTCCGGGGCCGCGCCAATGGTTGGTCAGCATGTCAACGGTGCCATCTTTATTGACATCGGCAAAAGCAAAAGACCAACTGGTAAGCTGTACTTGTAATCCGATGTCAGCGGCAACATGCAACTTTTGTTGCGCATCGTTGAGGTATAACGTGGGAAGTTGGGAGTCTGGCAACTGCATCTTTTGACCGGTGACGGATGGCAGTTCGGGCTGCAGCAGGTTGGAGGTGAATAAATCCAGATCGCCGTCGCCGTCAATGTCTACCATGGCTGCACCGTTAGACAGTTCAACGCTGGTTAATCCCCACACTTTACTGACATCGCTAAAGGTGCCGTTTCGTTCATTTTTATACAGTACATCCGCTGTTGCGTCGCCGGTTGCAAAAAATAGATCCGGCCAGCAGTCACCATCAATATCGCCGGCCGCCAGTCCACCGCTAAAGATCAGGCGTTGTGCCGAAGACAGGGAATAGTTCTCCCAATTGATGTGATGTTTGTGAGCTAACCCGGCACTCACAGCCACTTCATCAAAACGTTTGGCACTTTGATGGCGGCTATGGTGCTTGGCGAGAGACTGATGCGTCGGCGCAGAGTGGGAACAGCCAAATGCGTCATCGCTAAGAAACGCAGCAGGGAGGGCCGGCCCCGGGGCCTGATTAGGCAGACTGGTGTGAGTTGGCTCCAGGTTTATGGCTACAGGTTGAGGAGGAGGCATATGACCGCGAAATTCTGCTACGAGGCGGTGCTCGTCAGGGGCTGGTGCATTGCTATCAGGTACCCATTTCGCCATACAGGCTCTATCGGTAATACAAGGATCGGTAAGGCTGGCTAGAAAGGCCTTTAAATCGTCTATCTGCGTTACTGTTAGGGTCAGGCCGTCAGGCAGCAGGCTGCTGCCTGCGGCTTGCTCTCGGTTAAGCTGAGCCAGTGCACCCTGGGTGTGTTGTTTACTGTCGCTAAGCAACCCGGCAACGTGCTTCAATTGCGGGTTGTTAGCAAAACTAAAGTCAAACTGACTAACCGACTCATCCGGTGCCAAATGATGCGCAATGATGGCATCAAGATCCGTGAAAGCGCCAGCGTGAGTGTAGGGGGCGGTTGCCGTCACGTTTAGTAGTGAGGGAGTACGAAATCCGTATCGGTCTTTGTCTTGTTGTGTTACGCCGCGGCGGCCAAAATCTTCCCCATTGGGTTGTTTACCACGTCCAATCTGCACCGCAGCAATATTATGAAATTTCTCATCTGTAAAAATTGGCGGCGTATGGCAGTTTATACAACCTGCACCGCCCTTATCCGGGCTGGTTAAAAATAGCTTTGCGCCGCGCTTCTGACTGGCCGTCAGTGCGTTGGTTTTACCGTTAACATAGTCAAACCAGGGGGCATCCAGCAAGATTTGTGTAGACTGATAATAGGAGATAGCAGTTTCGATATTGGCAAATGTAATCAGCGAATTCGAGCTGCCAGTGGGTGAGGCGAAGGCCTGCCTAAAGAGCTGCAGCCACTGCTGTACATTTTCGCTTTGTTTGAGCCGTTCGATCAGCGCGTGGCGTACCCCATCGTTAGTACTGTCGGCAGCAAAGGTATGGCCACGCATTTCATCGGTGGATATCACCGGGAAGCGCACCTGAGTGGCGAGTAAATCACGTCCTGCAGAGCTATCGCCCTGCCACAAATTACTATCCGGTGTCCGGTGGCGCTGATCTTCACCATGGGAGCGTAAGGTCGGATCAAGCACAAAAATGCGCCCGTCATAAAACATAGAGCGGCTGTATAATGACGCGTTAAACGTGGTTTGAGAGTGTCTGGCAACATTGGGTGTACCGTCAGCTTTTGGATCGGCCGAACGCTGCCAGTCGTGCCAGCGTCCGGGTCCTACCCAATTGTCATTATACGGTGACTCGCCAACCGGCAGGCTGAGGCTATCGCCCCCGGCAAGATATGGATGATGGCAACTGGCGCAGGCAACATCCTGATTACCGCTGAGTGATTTACTAAAGAACAGCTCCATGCCTAACCGAAACATTGGTGTTTCAGTTGACGGCGACACAGTATCAACCGTAAATGCATAAGAATCACTCAAGCTGTCTAACAGTTTGCTCAGCGCCTGCTCTTCATTGGCTTCCAGCCGCGCATTGCCACTGGCGCTGAACAGCGTCAGCAGTGTTACCATATATACCTTACCGCGACCAATGAGCCCCATTACCTTTTCCTTTCTTACCTTACTTAATAGCGCTAACTGCGCTGCAACTACTGCCGCGCAAAAACTGGTTATTCACCAGGCGAATTTCCAGGCCATCAGCAGACGGGCGGATGCGGTTTATCTTTACATCGCCCTGATAGAGCGTGCGGGTTTCGCCTTGTTCGCGACCAATATCTTTGCAGTTAGGGCTGTAATAAGCGGCATACTCAGTTTTTTCGGCCTGCTTTTTCTCGAACACGGTAACCACTCCGGTGCCACATTCCGCCATTGCGTAGATATCATCATCCTGTGCGTATACCTGTACCGGCTTTGCTTCTTCGTCATTTATCCAGTGAATATGTTTATCTGGCGTGCGGACAAAAAAGCCGCCCTGGCAACTCACGCCTGTCATTGGCTTAGCTGCGCTGATTGCCTGGCTGCAAAACAACGTCATTAGCAGACCAGTGGTAACAGGAAGCATTAATTTATGTTTGTTGTTCATGGGGGTTCTCCGTTATCTGGGGGGCTTACCAAAGCCAATCCAACTATTAAAATTGCCTGCTACCACTATTTCGTCATTCTCAACTTTGAGCGGTAATGCGGGCAGGTTTCGTGGTGCCGGGCCGGCCATCACAACTCCGCTGTCTTTGGGGTTAAACACAGACTGGTGGCACGGACACATGTAGTTTTCCTCGTCTGTCATCCAGCCGGTGACCGGGCAGCCAGCATGGGTACAGATGGCTGAATAAGCCACCACGCCACTGGCCGATAGTGCCTTGGTGTCATTGGAAAGCTTGCTCTCGGGGAGCTTTTGCAGCAGCACCTGGTTGTAGCGTGAGCCGTCGCGGACAATGTTATTCTGCACGTCGTAGGGCAAAATGAGCTGTTGTTTGTCGAGTTCGGCCAAATCGGATAGTTTTATAATCTGGCCGCGTTTGCTTTTACTGAAATACGTCAGTCGGTCGCCGGGTTGTGGTGGCAGTCGCTCAGGTCGGTTCTGAGCAGCTGACAGCTTGCCGCTGACAGAGAGGTTGGCAATAGGAATGGCAAAGGCCAAGTACTTCAGCATGTCCCGACGAAAGCCATTATCTGGTCCATCATAATCCGCCTGGCAGCACCGGGATTGTCTGACATTGTCAGATGTACGATTTTTCATAGGATACCTTCTTACTACTTTATTGAATCTGTTTATGTACAACGAACCTGGAAGCCGGCGCCAATGCGCCGACTTTCGTCACCCCAAAGAGACTTAATCCGGCAGTGCAAAGACCCAGATTACCCCGCCCTCAGGGACATCTGCGATCCATTCACCAGATTCATCTTTGTCGGCCAGAACACTGTTGGTCCAGTGTGCGTCTACGCCATAGCCAGCGGTAATAGCGATATACTGCTTACCGTCAACTTCGTAGCTCACAGGGGGCGCAATGGCCGTTGAGTTAAGCGGGAATTCCCACAATACTTCGCCGCTTTCGGCGTCAAAGGCGCGTAGTATCCGGTCGTTAGTACCAGCACCAAACACAATGCCGCCTGCTGTCGATAGCACAGGGCCCCAGTTCATGGTTTTGCCAAAGTCGTGTTGCCAGACTTTTTCGCGGGAATTGATATTCCAGGCCTGAAGTTGACCTACACCCTTGTTAGGGTCATCAAGGTAAACATCGAGGTCGGGAATATCGATGCCAGCCCAGAATTGCCCGGATGCAGGTTCAACATCATCCTGAAATTTGCCGAGGAATGAGTTACATACGTTGTCATTGGCCGGCACATAAACCATGCCGGTTTGCGGATTATAAGACTCGTAAGGCCAGTTTTTACCGCCCCACAGACTAGGGCAGTAATCCACCCGTTTACCCGTAACCGGAACATGATCATAGTCATAGGTAGGGCGACCGGTTTTTTTATTAAGCGACTTAAAGGCGTTATTTTTAACAAAGGGTTTGCCTTCAACATAACCTATTTCACCGTCGTCACTGCGCTCCAGCCAATACATGTAGCCATTACGCTGAGGTGAGACCAGGCCCTTAACCGTTTTGCCATTTTGTTTAAAATTAACCAGCATTGGTGCATTCATGGCGGCCCAGTCCCATGAATCATTGTAATGGTACTGGAAATGGCCTTTGATCTTGCCGTTGTCCGGGTCCATGGCAATCGATGAAGCCACATAAAGGTTATCCCCGGGGCGCTGATCACCGAGCCATGGTGAGCCGTTACCCACTCCCCAGTAAAGTATGTCGGCCTCTGGATCGTAGTTACCCGGCATCCACATGCTTCCGCCACCATATTTCCATGCGTCGGGACGTTTTCCTTGTTTTTTCCAGGTTTCATGGCCTGGCTCACCCGGACCTGGTACGCTGTATGTGCGCCATGCCTGTTCACAGGTTTCGGCGTCCATCGCTTCTAAAAAGCCCCGCACGCCATACTCGCCGCCAGACGGGCCGACCAGTATCTTACCTTTCACCGGAGTGGGCGCCGAGGTGATATAAGCACCGATACTCCAGTCACCAATCTGCGCCTGACAAATGCGTTCCCCGGTTTTGGCATCCAGCGCATTCAAAGTGCCATCAAGTCCGGCGACATAGACTTTGTCGTCCCATAAGGCAATGCCGCGGCTGGTGTTATGCATCACCGACAGATCATAAGGATTGTCATGCTTATAGCGCCAGTAAACTTGCCCGGTTTTGGCATTCAATGCGATCACGTGATTATAGGGTGTTGAAACAAACATGACGCCATTATTGATCTGGGCGGGAGCCTCATGCCCGGAGTCCAGGTTGGTGGAGTAGGTCCAGACAGGTGTGAGCTTTTTAACATTCTTTTTATTAATTTGCTGAAGTTCACTGAACATCCAGCCTTCGTAATTCCCTTTGGGTAGCAACCAATCTTTGGGATTTGCTTCGTTTAACCGCTTTTGCGTGACAGGTGTGTAGTCTTCAATTTCTTTTGTTAGCTTGGTCAGACCGGCGGCTGATGCATAAGAGCTAACCATGATACCTGCTAACCCCAGACAGCAACTCAGGTAGCTCAGATGTGGAGCACTAGTTTTTTTCATTTTTTACCTCTAAAGTCGTTTTGTTCGAGCAGAATGCCTAAATCAATTAACATGCCAATAACATTTCCCGATGATTATATTCTTAATATGTTGATTTTTATGAGGTTTGTTGGGGCGTGCTGTTTCGTTGAAAAAATTAAGTACAGAAAGTCTGTTTGAGTGAAGAAACACCTGTCGCAGCGTTAATGCAACAATGAGACACTTTTCGGTTGCGGTTGGCAGACTCGCACTTACCAATATTTGCCGAGCCGTTTTGCCGCATCTTCCCTGCAGGGCTTTTAGCTACTAAGTAATAACACTTAAAAAACAATAAGTGATTGTATTTGTTTTATTTTTCTCTTTGTTTGATGGTGGGGCGGCAAACGGATCCACATCAATGTGGCGGTAAATACAAGAAAAAATGCAAATTTGAAAAAAATGTTACAAAATTGCATCATTACGTTAATTTGATAAGGTGTTGAATAGTTGACCAGGGGAATTGCCTGATGCTGCTAGTACATTGCCTGCAATAAACTAAGAACGGAGTACGACGGTAATGATGAAACAAACTTCGCAATCTATGGACGTTAGTGGTGCTGAAACATTTATGTCGGCCGAATTTCAGCTTCGAAATATTCAGCCGACAGAACCGATTTCCCGCTCATGGCAACGTAGCTTGCTAAAGCACGGCCTTGATCCGCATGCGACCAATGAGGTTGAAGTTTTATCGTCCTCAGAGATGCGATTGCAATTGCAGCAACAGGAAGACTATTTAAATATTGCCCGGCAGGGGCTAACTGGTTTATCCAAGCGAATTTCTGATGCAGGCTACTCGGTAGTGCTAACCGATGCTACAGGGTTAACCCTGGCGACAAATCTACCTAATCGGGAAAAAGTCCGCAGCAAAGAGTCAGGATTACTTATCGGGGCGCGTTGGGCGGAAGATCAGGTAGGTACCAATGGTATTGGTACCTGTCTGGTTGAAAAAGAGTCGATTATTATTCACCGGGATGAGCACTTTTATCACAGTCACAGAGACTTAAGTTGTTCCGTTACCCCTATATTTGATCCCATGGGGGAATTACGTGGCTGCCTGAACGCGTCATGTCTTGGCGCTGACAAAAATAGAAGCAGCCAGTTTATGACGCTGCAAATGGTCATGATGTACGGTCGAATGATTGAAAACAGTTATTTTCGCAAGACCTATCGTAATCAAATGACGTTGAATATCCGTCCGGCGGAAAGCTTTTTCGATTTGGCGCAGGAGCAGCTATTAGCGGTTAACGAAAGAGGCGTTATCACCGGGGCAAATCGTTCGTCATTTTTTGAATACTCGTCACTGCTGCCAACTGATCAACTGCTCCCGGGGAGCCGGTTACAAGATATCATTGGTATTTCTATTGATGAGTTACTTACCAAAACAAACGGCGGTAGCAATGTTATAAAGGTTTATTCGCCGCTATTACTGGAAGAGATTGAACTGGCATTGCGGGTGCCTGGTTTCCGGTCGGTGGCGTCTGCATCGGTTCGGACTGCTGCTAAAGCAGCCTCTCCCTTAACGTCAGGAAAGCATCCTTCACTGAACGAGTTAGGTGGTGAAGATCCACGGATGCACAGAATCGCGCGACAGGTTCTGCAAGTTATTGATAAAGACATTCCAATTCTAATTACCGGCGAGACCGGCACGGGTAAGGAAGCCTTTGCCAGGGCAATCCATGATGCCAGTGCACGGGCCGACGGTGCCTTTATCGCATTAAATTGCGCTGCCATTCCTGAAACGTTGATAGAAAGTGAGCTATTTGGTTATCGCAGCGGCAGTTTCACTGGCGCCAATAAAAATGGTATGAAGGGCAAGCTGGAACTGGCCAATGGCGGAACCCTGTTTTTAGATGAAATTGGCGATATGCCTGTGCAGCTGCAAACACGCTTGTTACGTGTGTTGGCAGAACGGGAAACAATGCCATTAGGTGCCACCGAGCCGACGGCTTTGGACTTACAGGTTATTTCTGCCACCCACCAGGATCTGCGAGCGCGTATAGACCAAAAGGAGTTTCGGGAAGACTTTTACTACCGCCTCAATGGCATGGCTCTGAAACTGCCACCGCTAAGGGAGCGTACTGATAAATCGGCTATTATTGCCAATGTAGTAAGACGGGAGCTACAGCACTTGGGTGATTATCAAATTGATGAAAAGGCTCGCCAGGCGCTGGAAATGTATCACTGGCCTGGCAACATACGCCAGCTAATGAGCGTGTTGAAATATGCCGCTGCGGTGAGCGAAAACAATTTGATAACGCTTGATAGTTTGCCAGATGAGATTCTCGATCATCATTCGCTGGATGCGTTAGATACGGAGCAAGAGACTGGCGTTGTCAAACAAAAGGCTTTGTCTAAGTATGCAGGCAGTCACGAAGGTCAGTTATTATTAGACACGTTAAAAAAACACCGGTGGAATATTACAACGGTGTCAGAAGAGCTCAGTATTTGCCGTTCAACGGTCTACCGAAAAATGAAAAAATACAATATTGTACAGCCTAACGATATTTACTAATAATCTGAGTTTTATTATTTGAACCGTTAATTGTCGAAAGGTAATTAACGGTTTTTTATTTCCGTAATTAATTGTTGCATTATGCTGCAAATGGCGTGCGACACTAGTTTAATTTTTAAGAAAAATGATTTTTCTATAAAGTCCGTATTAATTTAAATTTCCTTTTAAATTAATGGTTAAACTTAATTTTTACAATTTAATTACAATGGCATGTTCTTTGCCATCCCTTATTTGCGAATGAAAGTTTAAATTCCAAACAGGGGACACAATGAAATGCAGTTTAATAAAATAGTACTAGCCACTTCTGCCTTAGCACTGACTTATTTTAGTCCGGCTTCATTTGCGCAGGAAAAAAGCCGGATTCAGTTGTCTGGTGCGGTGATGCAAAGTTGGCAGGCGGGGATGGAAGTCGACGGCGCAGCTGCGGACCCGGGCAATGCTAACACTGACTCTGGTTTTCATCGTTTGCGCTTTGCGTTAAATATTAATGCGCAGTTGACAGACAATCTATCTGTTTTTGCCGAACTCGCCGAGGAGCCCAACGACTGGAATAACGGCAGCGCTGCTATCAGCCAGGATTTAGCGTGGATACAGTATCAGATTAATCAGGAGGTGGGCGTCAGACTGGGTAATATGATCGCTACCACGCAGAACTTCCTGCGCTACTCTGATGGTGCGGCAGTGCAAAGCAACCCATTTGTTGGCAATAGCCTGGTTGACATGATCACAGCAGAAGAAGGATTGTGGCTATATGGGGTACATAAACTGGCAGGCGGCAGCAGTATTACCTGGGACGGTACGTTGTCGACCCCGGACTTTTTCGCGGACTTTTCCGACGGACGAGGATACAACTACGGCTTACGCGGAACCTATAATTTAAGCAATGGTTTATCGTTTGCCGCAGGTGTTTTTTCCACCAATCATGAAATGAGTGCTGTAGAAGGGAAGACCGCTGGCTCGTTGATTGCTGTGGGAGACGGCGATAACTATCAGTTTGCCAGTTCGGCTCCGAATGCCAGAGTAACCCACCCGTTGATTGTGCCGGGCGTTGACGCCTTTATCTGGCAGGCTGATGTGCAGTACATGACCGATACAGTTATGTTTCATGCCTTGTACGGGAGTGCAAAAGACGATTATAGCTGGGAAAATGGCCAGGGGGCGTTTCAAACCAGCTATGTAGAACAGGAATCTGAAATGAAGTTTTGGTCTGTAGAAGGGCGCTATATGATTAATTCAGAGTTTTATGTTGCGGCCCGTTATGCCGAATCAGATAACGAAAGTGTTGGTATTACCGACAATAACACCGCAAGCCGTTTGCAGTTGGGCGGCGGCTGGTGGATGAATGATTTCACGTTATTCAAAGCTGAATATGTTAAGCAAGAGGAAGAACAGTATTCCGGAGGCGGTACTGCAGCATTCGGTGCTGCTGGTGGAGCAGAGTGGGACGGTATTATCGTTGAGGTCTCAGTGACGTTTTAATCTGTTCATTGCTTTGTGAGTATATAAAAAGCCGCAGCATCAACCTGCGGTTTTTTTAATTTTAAATTTAATTGTTTATAAATATAACGTGATTATTTCTGGCGTTTTTAACTGATAATCTAATACTATTTTGAGGGGGGGGAGCCTGAGTCTTCTGAAAAAAATAATCAGCTTCTTCCACTGATGAATAAATATCTATTGAATTGATTATTAAAAAGGCGTTTTCGTCAAATGAATTGTCAGGTTTTTGCTCAGTAAAAAAAGTTAGTGAATCTTCGATGGCTAATTTACATAACACTAACTCAGATCTCTTCCTGTCAAAGTTAGCTGGAATTTTTGTGCTGAATATTTCAATTGTCTGCTGGTTAACTGAATTGGTGTATGGGCAGTTAATTTCAAAAATAGGTATGTGAATTCGGCTTAGTTTATTTTTTAATCTTGTCATGATTAACTTTCACGTAAAATAGGCTATGGGTACCGCTGAAAACTTTTTATAAATGCTGCGGCTAACGCTGTTTGTAACAGTAAAAATATAATATGAACTATGTGTTGTTTTCATTTTCCTTTTAGCTTCGTGATACAGAGGGCTGCAGCCCTAACAAAACTGCTAGTAATTGCCGTTTCGGCAAAAAGCGCACTGTATACCGCCACAATGCGCTTTGTTAATGGATCAATAAGGCTTAGTTTTGCACATAGGCGACGTGGGTGCGGGTATATTCATAGAGCCCGTGTTTGCCGTCGGCACCGCCAATCCCGGACTTACGGGTACCGGCATGAAACCCTTGCATGGCTTCAAAGTTCTCACGATTAATGTAGGTTTCGCCATAGTCAAGTAAGTCAATTGCACGCATGGCCTGCCTGAGATTTCGGGTGTAAACCGAGGATGTCAGGCCGTATTCAGAGGCGTTGGCTAATTCAACGGCTTCCTCCAGGCTGGCAACTACTTGCACGGGCAAAACCGGTCCAAAAATCTCTTTTTGCATTATCTCCATGTCTGAGTGGCACCCTGCAAGAACAGTAGGTTCGTAATGAAATCCCGAGCCTATATCTGCAACTTTACCGCCGGTGATGACTTGTGCACCCTCGCTTTTCGCCTTACTCACCATGGATATGACTTTATCCAGACTGGCCTGGTTAATGAGTGGTCCCATTTCCAGATCGGACTGTTTCATTGGGTCACCATAGCGCGTCGCTGCCATCGCACTACTCAACTTTTCTATAAATTTATCGGCTACCGCGGTGTGCACGTAAATTCGTTCTGCGCAGTTACACACCTGGCCTGTATTGATAACCCGGGATACCTTAATTGCATTGACTGCCAGGTCGATGTCGGCATCTTCAAGCACTATTGCCGGCGCCTTTCCTCCCAGTTCAAGGTTGAGTTTGGTAACATTTGGCGCGGCGGCTGCCATAATGGCTGAGCCAGTAGCTACGCTGCCGGTAAAGCTGATCATATCGATTTGGCTGTTTGACGTTAACGCTTGGCCTACTCCATATCCAGTGCCACAAACCACGTTAAAAACACCCGCGGGTAAATCAACTTCGTCGAGCAGTCGGGTAAATTCAAAGCAATTGTTTGGCGTTTCTTCACTAGGCTTTATAACGATGGTGTTGCCGGTGATCAGTGCTGGCGCCATTTTTCGTGCAATCAGAAAAAACGGAAAGTTCCAGGGCAGGATCCCGGCGACTACACCCAATGGTTTTCTGAACATAAAAATGTTTTCACCGGGCCTGTCGCTGGTGATGATTTCGCCTTCAATTCGACGTGCCCAGCCAGCCATATAATCTAAGTAATCGGCTGTGAAATTTACTTCAACGGTTGCCAGACTGAGGACCTTACCTTGTTCTTTGGTAATTACTGCTGCCAGGTGTTCCGCGTTTTGTCGCAACTTATCGGCAATTTTGTGCAAATATTGTGCTCGTTCAATCGCGGGTTTCGCTGCCCAGGCTTTTTGTGCTTTCTTCGCTGCTGTTATGGCCGCTTCTACCTCCGATGTATCCGCATTGGGTACCCGGGAGAGTAGCTCGCCGTTCGCGGGATTAGTGACCTCGATATAAGATGCTGAATGAGGTTGAAACTCACCATTAATATAATTTTGATATACAGGTATCTCAGACATACGCGATTCTCTTAATTTAATCATGAACATATCGTGTGACACGCACTGCGGATCAAACTGTGCAGTGGTGTCGCTTCATGGTTACCTGAGCAATCGGCGCACCATTTTTTAGAGATATTGCTGATTGTCTTTATGTGTTTGAATATATGTCTTTTTTTCATATTTTCTGAATGTGGAGCATATTCAGGGCGCAGCAGAATCGAGCTGATTTGCATCAGCTGTAGCATCGCAATTGTCGCATTTTTTTTACAAATGAAGCCGCCTTACGCCAATGTGGCCTACCGTTAAGCGTGCATAGGTTTCTATATATTTGTCTTTAATATTATGATTTTTATTGAATTATCAGTGTTGTTGGCGGTGTGCCCGGGCTGCTAATAACAGTAACGTAAGACTGGTATGTGAATTGCTGATTATTGTTACTTTAATGTGAGTTAAGAAGGCTAAGCATGATAAATACAAAATCAACCCGTTGGATCATGGTCGTTGTAGTGATGTTCTCATCAATTGCAGAGAGTGCTGAGGAACGCATTGTCTGGCAGCAAGGGGTAGATTACATAGCAGTCAAAAAACTACCAGGGGCAAGGAGTGACAAGCTATCGCCGGCCATTCCTGAAGCAACCGTTAAACAGATGTTGGCAGGGTTGAAATATGAGGAAGAGGCGAACGTACCCGACTTACTTGGCTATGATCATGAGTCCGCCAGTGTATTTTCTGCCTCACTGGCCGAGCGTTTAGGACAAAAAGTGTATGCTCAATTGGTTCAGTTGTCAGCAGGCGAAGTCGTGACGTTTTCGGTCAGCGAAATCGCCCCCCAAATATTAGGACTGGGAGGTAAACCCGTGACGACTTCTGGAACGCTGTTTTATGCCAATGGCGCGTTGCAGCTAATTGTTGGCGAATTGCGGGTTAACTTCAAGAAGCGTTATATTCGGGCGGGTTATCCAATTCAAAATGGACGTTACCCAACACATGCTGAAATGGCGACCTTTCGTTTGGAAACGGGAAATCTTAACGAAATGTCAGGCGCAAAATGGAAATTGTTGCCGGGGGGCAAAGTCCAGCAACAGGTGCGACCTGATTGGATTAGTGTTGTTGTCACTGCAAGGTCGACAAATGATTCGACGGTATCCGGCGTGTTCGGAGTATGAGAATTATTAACGCTATAGACTAGACATAGTGATAGATGCATTCAAGTCTGGTGTCACGTTTACACAGTAGGTATTTTGAAGAAAACATGAAATGAATTGTCGTTAAGATAAGTAAGTGAACTCGTCTTTGGTACTGAAGTTTGGTACGAGGTATGTGGAAAGCCTTGCGATATATCGACACAAGTGCACTAACTTATCTGTTTGATGAGTGACGGCGAAAACGACAGAATGCAAACTAAAGCCGTCTATTTGTGCTAAATGTCTATTGTTACCTTTGTCTTGTTCGGGCAAGGCTTGCAAGGAAATACTGTTTTACCTGCGTTTTTGCCTTACGCGATCCGGTAGCTGACCGATGCTGCTCGAAGTTGCAGTAAGCTGTCCGTTTCCACTAAAAAACCACGTTCAGTGTTTTCATAGGAAAGAATATGTAATCTCCGATCCGCTTACAAAACAGTCATCTAGAACGATATACTAGTATGACCGCTTTTGATCAAACTGAGACTATCAGTACTTTTCTAAGATATGCTATTTCCAAGTTCATAATAATGTATTTTGGTGCTCAGAGCTTACGTTGTGAACCTTTGCGTATTCTGTCTCTGTGTGCCGGGGCTACATAAATTTCAACTGTCGTTTTTACACTGGCATGGCCAAGTTCTTCGGCTAACATAGTTTCATTCAATTCATCTAATGCTTGAGTAGCGCCGGTATGCCTCAACCAATGTGATGATGCACCGGCAATATCAAGCGCCTGTTGTTTCTTTCCACTCTTCATAAGAGTAGAAATAACCAAATCAAACGCTTCTTCAACAATATTATTGACACTGTCTTGCTTAAGCGGTTTACCAGTTTTCATTGATGGGAGGATTGGAGTGTCCTCATCAATTCTAGGAAGGGGGGCTAAGTCCATCGATTCACGGTATCTACCCAGTACATTTTCGATATATGAATCAGGCACCGTTACTACACGTTCTTTTTTTCCCTTGCCTACAACATGCAACACCCAGCCTTCATTACTAGGATCCGGTCGAAAATGATTGAACAAAGGGGTGTAATAGTCACGAGAAGATAATTCCGAAATTCTTAAGAACAATACTTTTAGGGATAACACTACAAACCTGTGAATTTCAAACTTCGGGTTTTCGTCAGCTGCAACCGTAAGGCATTGGATAAATGTTTCCCAGACTTCATCATCAAACGTATGTGGTGGCTGATATATTTTAACTTTGATCAGATATTTGCAGTTTTTCTTGGCGTCCGCCAAATAGTTACGCATAACCAGCTCAGCATCGATTAACCATTTAAAAAAAACATTTAATGATGCATATGAATTGCGAAGTGACGTTTGGCTGATTTTATAGGCATGTTTAGTACTGGAAGCCTTTCCAGGTGCTATCAACGATTCGATTTTCCGATTTGCCTTAGGCGTGCGATGCACGAAAGGGCGCCATTCTGGATTGACAACACGAATATCTGAATTAGGTCTGTATTTAAAGCGGCTCGATATTGTTGTATCAGCAATGAGTGTTTTGGGTGGTGACCAGATCCAATCGATATACAACTTTATATCTTCAAGTTTAGTATCTAGAACAGATTTTTCGCGTTCGCGCCAGCAAAACAAGGTAAATCTCTCAGCCTCATTTCTGAACCTTGATTGAGTGCCTTTTGCATTGCTTAAGCCTGTCACCAAAAAATTAAGCAATTGCTTCAAATCGTTTTTTGCAGGAATGCCTTGTTGCTCAAATGAATCAAGATACTCAGACAAAGTAGGGTACACCGATTTAAATTCATGAGTGTCAAGAATATCTCGCTGTGACGCTTGAAGGTCGATGGTGTCAGTAATGGGATGATATTTCATTTGAGCAGCATAACACTATATCCTGACAATTCAAAATCGTAATAACAGTCATTATTACGATTTCAGTGAATGGCAAGTTGAGATGTCATGTCATAGTTTTCCAGGTTTATAACAAAAGCTTTC
This sequence comes from Alteromonas sp. MmMcT2-2, assembly GCF_022348305.1. NCBI lineage: Bacteria > Pseudomonadati > Pseudomonadota > Gammaproteobacteria > Alteromonadales > Alteromonadaceae > Alteromonas > Alteromonas sp. MmMcT2-2. The sequence goes on along the minus strand of NZ_JAKRFA010000049.1, from coordinate 2,849 downwards.
TATCTTTGATATAAAACTTAATTGCCAGAATCCAGCAGGCAATCAGAGTGCCGAGAGCTAGTTTATCGTACCGTCTAAGAAATTTATTTCTGATAACATCTTCAATTCCTTTAAAAGCACCTTGTAGTTGAAAATTTCACATAGCATGGTGACCATAAGCGCTTATCAAGAAGAACAGGATAATCCCTAACAAGAACGCAAAAACACCACGCTTAGACATTAGAGCAACATACAAAAATTCCACCATCCAACTTGGCATTTAACACATTCCTATAAGCAAATATTGTTCTTACTTCAGTTAATTCACATTAAACGTAGCGTTGCGGATGTTTAACTGACTCAATTAACGAGATAGCAATGTTTAACCTTTTAGTAAGCCATTTTGAGTGACTATAGCCTGATAGTAAGTTTTTAGTTCATTGATAGAAAATTTCTCTATGCGGCCATTTACAAGGTCAGTTACAGTTACCTGACTTATGCACATTGCCGCTGCCGCTTGCTTCAGCTCCCACTTTTTAGCATTCACGACGTGTCGGATGGCTAAGATAAAATCAGAACGACTTTGTAACTCAGTCGATTCAGCAGTATCTGCCGTGATTGCTTCGAAAATATTACTGTATTCTAGTGCCACTACTGAGGTCTCCACGTTTTCAAAAACAACTTAAAATAATGCTGTTATCTGTTCAAGTAACGGGAACAATTGTTTTTTTTGCTTTTGAAAATACCTAAATAATTTAGCAACGATAACAATGATCATTTTCTATGCGGAAAAAGCGGGTTATTTTTAATAAAACCCTATATGTGGCTCTAACAACAGTTACATAGCAACACTAGTAGAGAGGCACTCTCGATTCGTAATGCTGGCAAAAGTGGATGATAGTAAAACGTCGACCGTGATTGCTGCACTTATCAAGCACGCTCAAAAGCTGCCTAAGGAACTATATAAATCTCTAACTTGGGACAGGGGGAGAGAAATTAAAGACCACAAACAATTCACTCTAGCCACTGATATAAAAGTCTATCTTTGTGATCCTTACTCACCGTGGCAACGTGGTTCCAATGAAAACACCAATCGATTACTACGGCAGTATTTTCCAAAAAGTACTGACTTATCAGTACACAGCCAACAAAAACTTAGCAGTGTAGCGAGACAACTTAACGAAAGACCAAGAAAAACGTTAGACTATGAAACACCAGCACAGAAATTTAACCAATGTGTTGCGCCCATTGATTGAACTCAAGGCACAAAGCGGAAGTAGGTAGTCAATAATCTGTACTTCAGCGCCTAATATTTAAATGCTTGTCGAGTTATGGTGGAAACTCCAGTCCAACGAGTCGTGTATGGGTTACGTAACTCAGCGATGAAGGTCAACATTCACGCATGATAATGCTTGTTATCATGCGTGAACTTATTATACTTCAGACACTTAGCTATTAAGACACCATCCCTAATTCTTTTTCCCAATCTTTGCGCACCTTTTCAGCACATTTAATGGCAACCTCTCTGGTTCTGCTATTCGCTCTGGTCGGGTTGTCTTTGTACATAAACTTCTTTTTGGTATTACGCCATTTAACTGGATGGTATGCAACAATATAGGTTCTCTCGTATACAGACCCATTTTTATGATGTTCAACGGTTCTCACTTCAGATAAACCTGTGATCAGGTCTGACTTTGTCGCATCTGCCTTTTTTTGCCGAACCCAGTTTTTATCGGCGCCAATTAACTCTGCGTCGTTATCTCTTTGTTTCTGAGCAGCAACAAGCGAAGCTTCTTTCGATCCATAGTCTTTATCTAAAAAACGACCATATATGTATTCTTCTCCCTTTGACCTGGGAAGCGCAACGCGAAGCGTCCAACCATTTCCAAGCCTCGTTAAGTATTTCATTGCTTCATCGCGCTTCGGCATTGATGTATGACCTATTACTGATGACATCTTAAACATTTAATTGTTAAGTTCGATATAACGTGTTTATCACTTAAATGCATGTTTACACTATCTAATATGTTTATGGTTTTCCTTGCAATCTGCAATCTGCAATCTGCAATTTCGATTGAGAGTGTGGTACTTTATTTTAAAAAACATCACATGAGAAAGGATGCCATGAAGAACACTGCCCTAGTCACGATATTTTTACTTCTACTTACTGGGTGTCTCGACCCAAACACGCTCGATTCCACGTCACAAGAAACCATAAAGAGTTCTGCTCAAAGCATTACTGCTGATATGACGGAACAGGAACAGGATGAATTTGCCAAAGCCCTAATGTACTACTCACTCGGAGGACAAAACGCATGGACTTCTATGGTTGGCTCATTTGATAGCAAAAACGACGGTGCTAGCCCTGAAACGCTCATATCTATTAACCTTCAATCTCTCGATGGCCTTACCGGGCAAGAAGTGATCGAAAAATACCGAGAAGCTCTGGCGAAGGATAAAGAACTTAGAGAGCGTAAACGAGCGGAAAGAGAAGCCAAGCAAGCTAAAGCGCGCGAAGAGCAAGAAACCATCCGCAAATTACCTTCGCTTGCCGAGACATTTCTGCGTCATACAACGCAGCGCTGACCGTCACCTGAAGCTTTCCTCGATATAGCTTGATGTCCGAACGCTTCGTTTCACTGGGGCTAACTTTCAACACATAGCGGTGCATCGATTTAATAAATTACTCGAATATAGCAGAAGAAAACATTCCATTTTTAACGAATGGGGAAATAGTAGTCATCGACTTTGGGACTCGAAGACTACTAAAACGTAAGCGATCAATATAGACCGTTGTGATTCGTTTAGTGTTTGAGGCTATCTTCGTTTAAGGAGATGCGTTCTATATCTAACCGTGCTTCACAGCCGAA
>NZ_JAKRFA010000048.1:0-29733 GCF_022348305.1 Alteromonas sp. MmMcT2-2 | reverse complement strand
GAAAAGTGAGTGTGCCACGGAAACAGAAACGTGCGCATGGTAGCACTGATTATTTGGAAAAGGTGTTAGCGGCGGGTTTGGTAGCGTTGAACGATATTTAATCGTTCATGCTCTCACCCTGTCGACATTATGGTGTATTGTTGATTCTTGTAAAGCCCATCCACCCACTAAGCCGTTTACTTTTACACTTATGAACTTAACGTGATTTCATAAGCATTGACACTACATGTGCTGTTTTACTTAAATTTTGAACACCATATGTCGTGTTTTTATAAAAACGCTTGCAATCCGGATATTTTACGCTTGGATAACGCTAAAAAGTTAGTTGTTACTAACATAAATTTTGTGCCAGTTTAGGTGCTTGAAATACCACCAGAAATTGGGTCGCAATACGACTAAAACCTCACTATCTTGTTTTGTGACGCAGGATATGTGAGCAGGGTGTAAGCGCTGTGACTTTCTAGGGTTGGGAACCGAAAGGCCAGCGGCAACTGGCCTCTCTGAATCGGGACTCATTGTTTAGTAAATGGACCCATGAAGATTATCAATCGGCATTGGACATCTTCATGCTCAAAGTATCGTAAATGGCTATAAAAAATCAAGAGAGTTAACAAGTAAATTTGTACTTCAACATTACATATTTATAGAACCTTTTGCAGGCCCTGGCGGCTTTAATAAGGATTTCAATGAGTTCCTAATTACTTTAAGTTAGGAGCTAGATAATGGCTTTATTAAGATTTAAGGACACGCCATGTCCTCATAAATATGGCAAAATCTGTACACATTCTGAGTTTGAACCTTTGGTGTGTGACAAACCCACCGTTACTGGAGGGTTCGAGCTATGAGTGGTAATTACATTGAAGGTAACTACGTGTTTTGTCGCTTTAGACGCAAGAAAAACAGTACAGAGATGTTAGATGCTCATGATTATGGGTATAAAGCGTGGCGTATCCCTATAAAGCGTAAGAGCTAGTAGGATACTGCATTAGTGGGGGCCGGATAGCCCCCCATTTTTATATTCTCACTTTGGACAACACGCCTTCAGCTATCAGATCCCCATTCTCTTTGTCGAAGCCTTCAGAAGCATCAGCAAAGGTTTTACTCAAAGCAACATCAACATCCGCGTTAAGTGCTTCAATGTAACCCATAGCCAACTCATCATTTAAGAACGTCTTAGCTGCATGTGATTTCCAATGTCTCATTTGAATGTCTGCCCAGATGTAATGATTATTTTTAGACATTACCTTCATGGCCATCCGCAGTTCCTTGCGTCTGAATTGATTTCTGAATGGATGCGCTGAAATCACGTCGTAAAGCGGGGTGAGCCAATGGCCAGTATGGTCAAGGTAAACACTGAAGTTCTTTGCGTGGCCATCAATACCCATCAACAGCCAAAATACGTATTGCGCAAGAAAGAACTGATACATGTCATTTTCGCTATCAGTACTAAAGCGAAGTAGATTGGCTATCTCACTCGCACCCGGCCCCCCATTTGCTTCATACTTTGACTGGCCAGCTCTACCAAGTGCTTGGCACATGTCTTCTTGAGTCAGTCGATATATTAGGCCGTCCTCACCTTGTTGCCTATCAAACCGTTCAACCACCAGCGCTTTCTGGTCACCGAAAGTGTGTATGTCCGCTTGTGCAACGTTGAATCCCAGGTAACGCATAAATCTCAGGCAGAACCATTCATTATCTACACTGTTTGTTAGCTTTAGCCCGTTTTCTAAATCATGTATTGGCAGTTTGAATATATGGGTTGTTGGAGTGGTACCTAGAGGGCGATGCCATTTTCCTTCATGAAGTGTCAGCGCGGTTTTCTCTTGTGCACCTGCAAGGGATATTCTGAATACGTCATCATCATCCATACCCAGTGTTTTACGTCTTACTGTATTCCTAAGGTGCGCTTCGATATCGGCATGACTCATTGCCTCAAGCTTCAATTCGTCTATCCCATCGACGGGTTCCGGTGTCAAAGAAAGAGAGCCCACGCAATCACGGCCAATCTCACTCAACAAATCCATTGTGTCTGTAGAGTAGGCGCCAACACGGTCAACAATTAACTTACGAATCTCTATGTCGTCCGGCAGTAGGTTGTCGAAGTAAAAGCGCACCAGGTCACCGGTGTGTTTCTTTTTGGTAAGCGGCATCGATAGACTAATTGGGTGTGCGTATTCTGCGGATAGCCACTCATCATCGTAAATAAATGCATGCGTGGCACCATAGCGCTCGAATGTACCTACGTGCCGGCCATTGATGCCCACTGAGAGATTGTTAGTTTTTCTCCTCTTAGCCATAACTATTCCTTAGCTTTATTCTTACTAACAACCACCGGCGTTCTCATTGGCTTACTGACAAACTTACCTGATTCCACTTTTCTTAATGGGCTTTTAACGCCTTTTGGGGCGTTCTGGGGAATACGCTGTCCACCAGCTGCTGCTGTCCCATCTGTTTTATGAGTGTTTTGGTTTGTCATATCGATATTGATATTGAGAACGTTTAGAACCATCAGCACAGTACCAAATGACACGCTGGTGGGGTCATTCTCTAATCTCGATACAAAGCGCTGGTCTTTACCAATTTTAGTGGCCAAGTCTGTTTGAGACCACCCTAGCGCCTTGCGTGTAGATGCTATGTAGTGACCTACGTCTTTTGGGGTCTTAATTCTCATTGTTAACTCAACATATTCCATAAGAAGTATATTTATAAATATACCTTATATTGCATATTTTTCAATATTCTCTAAAAAGAATATTATTATTTATTCTATATAAAGAATATTTGAGAACGCGACAAGAAAGAAAGGGCGTTACCTCCACACCGTTATTCGGTGGTTCTGGAGGTAAACAAAGCGAAACGTTGTGATACTACTGAGAGGCAGGGGGGACTATAGCACCTGTTATCGGAGGTGCTTAAGGCCGGGTTTAGGAATTTGATACTGCTATTAGTTCATTTCTAATCGCGATAAGCAGCTCTTCAGCCTGAATGTTGTGACCTGCGATAATACCCACCAGCGTTAACAAATCATTATTGGGTTCGCTACTGCGTACCGAATCGATTACTGCTCTAGCGGCCGCTAGTGGGATTGATGAAATATTTCGAAAAGACCGTGAAAAATTTTCCTTAAGAACGATGAGTAAATGGATAAAGGTATAGTCGCCGACTTCTTTTAAAAAGGCTTAGGGAAATGGGATGGACTCTCCTCATTGATTAACGATATTTACCTTAATCATGGCACATCGATGCCGATTGTGAGGGGAGTCCATCCCATTTCCCTAGAGAGTCTACAAATCCAAATGAAGCATTACTTTCTGCTAAGTCGATAACTGAATCACTATCTTTTAATTTTACGTCCTTAGCCCCACCGAGCTTTGCTGCTTCCATCAAGTTCAGCGCATATGAGCGGTGTTCAGCGAAAGAGCCTGAATAGTTGTTAATGTCAGCTAAGGTAGTGGGCTTTGATGTTGAGCCACACGCTGAGATTAATCCTGCCAGCGTCAGCGCCACCGTTGTCTTTAATATGTTCATTCCATAACCTTCTTTGTAATCTGGTATTCATCTAATAACTTTCGAATTCATCCGCATATCCCTTTGAGGAACATAACTTCATTGACTCGATGATGCTTTACAATATTAGGCTAAATTGTGAAGTCAATCGTGGGCAGTTAGATGTAGTTAGGAGCATAAAAACTCAAAAAATCACGCAGGCTTTTAAACCATGCCTGTAAGTGGTGAGGTGCTTTGCTGTTAAACCTGCCTGAAGAGCCTTGACCATATGTCCAAAACAAACGCCTGGAAAAGCTCGATTTTAAGCATCACTATTTATTCCTTGTTGTCTATCAAGGCATGTGGCAGTCTTATCGGGTTGCTTTTTGAGCAATCAATGCTCGCACGGAAGTGAATTAGCATAATCTTATGCATGCTAGGTGTATTACTCGAGTGCTCTCGGAAACATTGGGAGTATCATCGAAATGAAAATAAGTTTGTTTACAGCAATCCTGCTTTTATTTACCTCACCGGTAAGGGCCAATATCGACGCGATTGACGGCATGTACCTGGTGTCACCCAAAGGTATTTCTCAAGTATCTTCGTCTGGTGCAAAAGATAGGCATGGTAATTATACTGTTGAGATCAATGTTGTTGAGAGTGTGTACCCTCGGTACTATACCAAAGGGCTTTTGATAGCCAGAGGATGGTGGTCTACGACAACACAGCAATTCTATACAGAAGACTATCAAATCAGACCCAAATTGCCTCACTGCAATGCTTTTGAAGAATTCAGCTGGGGGTTTCCTTATGAGCCCACCGTCGTTGTCATCGGTAACAAGAAATACCCTGTCTATAAAAAAATACCTTCCTTTTCTGAAAAGCGATCGCCACAGAAGTACTGCGTGGATGAACGTGTGAGTCGTAGTACCTGCAGACGTGACAGGTGTAATAAATGGGAGTCACCGAAACCTAATGGTTATTTGGTGAGTAGCCGTTCCTTGGCCAATTCGTTGTTTGCCGATTTACGTAATTGAACGCTTGGTACAGGTCTAAAACATATTAGAGGGAGAGTCCTTCTGTGATGCAAGATAAACGAGAGAGCGGCGTTATACCTAATGGCGTTACTTTTGGCACTGAAGTGCTTGTTATGCCAAGCCTGATAGGTAGCGTCTTCACACACGCTGGTGGTACCGACACAGTAAGTTATAAGCCGAACAAGTACAGCTGGGTAAAAAAGGGGGATGTCATTGCAGAAGTGTATATTAGCCGTCCAAAGACAAAGTTTGGATTGATTAATGATATCTTCTTTAACGATATCATCTCGAAAGTACCCATTAAGAGTCCAGCGAGCGGTTTGGCGCTTCATAGCGAATACAGTGATAACTTTACAGTAAAGTTGAAAGATGATGTGCCTCCCATCGCTAATTTGTCATTACTCCTTCCTAGTGATGAAGTGCGTGAAGTGTCTGGTGCTTCACTTTTTAGGGCGGCAGTAAGCTTGATTAAAGAGAACAGTGACCTCTTGTATAAAGAATCGAGACGCTGGACGATGAAAGGGAAAACGCCTCAGGAGTTAGAAAGCTTATTAGCGCAGCAATTGGCTGCAAATTGCCGGCGATATCCCGCTACGCCGTATTTTGACGATTATTTAGATGAGGCCAGGACGGAATTTCCCGACCTCAGGCAGCACCTTAAACACCTCGTCAACAAAGCGGAGTCAAAAGTATAAACACAGCAATAGGCAACAACATTCGCCCATCGCGGTAACCTAACAAGGTTAGATTTTCGCTAAATGAGCTTCACGTTTATTGTCTGCCTCGCTAATCGGCCTCGTATAGAGGTTGATGGCTTCATTCAAACACTCCCACGCATGCCCTTGTCTATTCGCTTTACGTTTTTGCGGCACATGCGCGCTTAACGGACGAATTTTGGGGACATCCTCGTAATTACATAAAATAACGGGCTGTGCGGCATTAATGGTATTTACCACTGGCTTACCGTCACTCGCGCCATAGTAGAGAGACAAATTCACCGATGCATTGCGTGTCTTACGTATATAAAAGCGGTGGGTGTGCTGTGTGCCCATGATACGCGCTTTTATCTCGTTTAGTTGTGTATCATTGAGACCAGACTTGCTGTTATACAGATACAACACAGCGCGCTCAGGCGTTAGCCTTTGGTCAGCATTCTTGTAAGCCCAATAGAAATTCACACTTTTAAGCGCGGTATCCGTATCAGGGCGACAGTTAATGACATCGATATGCCGATACAGCTGATAGGAGATAATTTCGGCGCCACGGTGTTGATGTAAGAACTCGTGTTTCTGCAAATGATTGCGCCCGTGTGAGCCATCAGGCTTTCTATCCTGCACGCAGTGTTTGATAGCCGTCTTCGTACTGTTAATCGCGATAATGGTATCAATGACGTCGTCATGGTTCTCAAGCAGCAAAATACCCGGGTACTTACCCGCCACCCGGCCTGAAATATCATGAGAAGAACGATGAAAACATTTCAAAGCATTAAGGCAACGCATCTGCGCTTGGACGTTGAACATATCGCGGTGGCCAAGCATTAGCTCACCGGCAGAGAACGCTTTAAAGTCCTCTTTGGTGACGTCATCAATATTGGCAAAATAAGCAGTAGGTGCTAACCGCATGGCACTATAAAGTGACTCATACAACTCATCCAAAGTCGTGAGCAAACCATTAAAGCGCGCAAAGTCATTGACCATGACCACATCTTCTTATCAATCAAACATACCCCTATTGTATTATATTTACAGACCACCTACACATAAAAACACCAATAAAACCCACCCGCGGACACAACAAAGTGGCATCTACCCTGCAAACCCGCCCTACCAAACCAGCCAAAGGCGCGCGCGAGTTGAGCAAGAGGGGCACCTCGGGGGTGGATGAGGGACGCCTTTCTTTGGAATACCTGTTTGAAGGTGGTCTGTAATATAAGCTAAATGTTTTATTCCGACTGGGTTGGTTATTCTTTGAGGATAGTCAGTAACCGTGGTAGCAGTAGAAAAAGTAGGCGCTTGTACGTGAAATCTGGGCTGGTTGGCAGCCTAGCTCCCTGCACTTTTCATGCAGAGAAACAAAAGTGCCAGTATCGATAACATCACCACTAAGCCTTTTACCTAAGAAAAGCTAACCGCACTTATCCATTCGCTCAATATTAGTAAGTAAGCTCAACTCCACTAGCAACGGAAGACAATTTAGCTAAAATGCGCTGAGCGAATAAACCGCCTCCACTCTTCATCTAATAGCGGTTTGGAGAAGTGATACCCTTGGAAGATATCGCAACCAATCCGAGATAGATAATTTCGTTGCACTTCATTTTCAACACCTTCTGCCACGCATTGTACGCCTAGGGCCTTGGCAATATTAATAATGGCGTCCACAATCACAAACTCTGCCTTGTCTGAGTCATCGTCTATGTCATCGACAAAGTATTTATCAACCTTCAATTCTGCAATAGGTAATTCTTTGAGATAAGCAAGACTCGAATAACCGGTACCAAAATCATCAATAGAAAACCGAAATCCAAGCTCTGCCAATTCATGCATAGTATTGCGAACTAGCGTCATATCAGATACGAGCGCTGTTTCTGTAAGCTCAAGTAAAAGAAGCTGAGGAGGGATATTTTTTTCTTTTAGTGTTCGAATTAAAAACAGGGAAAATTCGGGTATAACAATTTGCATCGCGCTGATATTGATAGCAACCGTAGTTTGAATACCCATAGTGATTAACTCGTTTAGCGCGTCACATGCTCTCGACACCACCCATTCACCAATAACATAAATAGCACCATTTTCCTCGGCAATGGGAATAAAGTCAGCGGGACTTACCCAACCGAAGTCTGGCGAGTGCCACCGAACTAGCGCCTCAAACGCCACTACATTTCCGCTAACATTGAATTGAGGTTGAAACGCTAAACCTAGCTCGCCGTTTTTCACCACCGAGTGTACTTTTTCTTGTAGTGCTACAAATTTGTCATACTCTCTTATGCCGTCTTTAGCCAGATGGCAAAGCCCAAAAGGCGCAGATTTCTTTGCATTTCGTAATGCGTGCTCTAAAACGATTAGCATAGTTTCAAAGGAATGTTCACTGGGGTCAAATATAGCACTTCCCGCTGAACATGAGAGTGTGTGGCGCGCGTCGCCTATTTGTATTTTATAATTTTTAGCGTTTAGCAGTGCACTTTCCAACAAATGAGCGCCAAACGCACTTGTATCTGATTTACAAGCGGTGCGACGGGATAAAATAATGAAAGCATCGGCATCAAACTTGAAAATAGCGTACTCGTTACCAATAACCGTTTGCAGCTTGTCGGCAATTTGCTTCAATGCCTTATCTCCCGCATTAAAGCCGAAGCGCTGATTGAACGATGCCATCTTGTCTACGTCGAGCAGCACCGCATAAATGCAATGATTTTTTCGCATCGCTTCAAACATTAGTTCCTTCGCTTCACGCTCAAACCATTGACTGTTCCTAAGCTGTGTAACATTGTCTGTAAATGCTAAATTATAGATGGCATCTTGAGCTTCAAGCCTCTCGGTGATATCTCTTACCAGCCCAATGTATTGTTTCTCTCCCTTTTCCACCGACTCAGTTAGCGATAACTCCATTTGAAAGACGTCGCCATTTTTTCTTCTAGCCGGGAGCTGCCGACCTACACCTATAATCTTAGCCTCACCCGTTGCTTTGTAGTGTTGCATGTAACTATCGTGCTTCATGGCATAAGGCTGTGGCATTAACATGGCAACATTCGCGCCTATTAGCTCATTCTTATCATAGCCGAACAACCTAACTGCTACCTCATTGCACTGCCGTATTTGGCCTTCGCAGTTAATAGTGATAACTGCATCGTTCAAGTTATTCAAAATATTTTCGAGAGTTTCGGAATGCTCCTTAAGGCGAGCAGATATCAGCCTTGCTTCTGTTACATCTTCAAATGTGCCATAAACCCGCACCAGTTTGCCCTGTTGGTCTACCTCAGAGTTTCCGGTGGTTCGCACCCACTTCGCATTGCCACCGGCGTCGGTAAAAGCAAGCTCTAAATCATAAGCCTCAAGATTTGTTGTAAGGTCGTGAAATGCGCGCTTTATTTTTTCTTGCGATTGAGGCGCATAAAAGCCCATGGCTTCATTGGGCGTGAGTGATTGATTTTTTGACACTCCGTAAATACGGTAAATTTCATCAGACCAAAATACGTCTTTGGCGTGATAGTGAAACTCCCATGCCCCAATCTTTGCGATAGATTGAATGTCGTTTAACAGTCCTAGCTGTGCCGTCGTTTGTTTATTTACGAAGCACTTTTGAAGGTAAGCACTCAATTGCTCTGCAACGGTTTCAAATAGCTTTTTTTTCAGTGGCTCAACATCGGCTGAAGCTGCAAAGCACCCTATAAGCATACCTACAGTAGCAGCGTTTTCATTGGCAATGGGCGCATTCATACTCACCTCTATCTCGTTAGGCAAGTTAGTGCAGATTATTGATGAAGAATGAATATGGTTCGGATCTTTTGCTTCCCTTTCAGCTGTGTCGTTATGTGAATTATTTATGGTAAATGTAATTGTTTGCTCAATGGCACGAGAACTAGCCATTAATAATGTCGAGATCTTATGGTTGCCAACTACACCAATAAATAGGGCTTCAGCACCTAGTATATTTAGCAGAGTATCAAGTTTTTCCTGAAGATAAACTGCCTCATCGGAAACCAATACCGTGAATGCATCGCTGTCATATTTTATTTTATATTTAAACATTAATATCCCTAGCTAAAACACTCTCCACCAATAGGACTGAAGATACACCGCTATTCTCGGAACGAGAGTGGTAAAGAAGCCAGTGACTCTGAGCGTTTTGTAATTTGGTCCGATTGTTCCGACACATTGCTAGCTAACACTAGGTTATTGTCCGCTTCGTGATTAACGTTAACAACATTTCTACTAATTTCTTCTGCTACCACACTTTGCTCTTCGGCTGCAGTTGAAATTTGTGTTGCATAGTCTGCTATTGTAGCGACGTCATCATAAACCTTATTGATAATATTGACGGTTCCCTGAGTGTCTAACAAACACTGCTCTGCCGCTTGCTTACCCTGTTGCATTTTTCCAGCCCACGCAAGTAACGTTTCCCTAATACCTGCCATGGAATGATGGATTTGTTCTGTGGCATCGTGGGTGCGCGTTGATAGCGCTCGCACTTCCTCTGCAACAACAGAAAATCCTCTACCATGCTCTCCCGCTCTGGCAGCCTCAATAGCTGCATTTAAGGCTAATAAATTCGTTTGATCTGCAATACCTTGAATTTCTTTCGTCACGCTGCCAATTTTTTCTGCTTCATCAGCTAATACCTTTGACGCCTGAGCAGACACAGAGACCTCATCTGATAAAACCGTAACGGCATCCATAGTATTTTTCATTGAGTCTGTTGCTTTGCTGCACTCCGCATGTACAGCATCAACACGCTCTGATGTACTGGCAGTATTTGATGCCACATCGCGAATAGTCGTAGACATTTCTTCAATTGCCGCAGCCAACTGATGAAGCTCTCGAGTTTGCCGCTCTACGCCCTTTTGCGTTTCTGAAGAGGCACGCGTTAAAGTCACCGCACTCTCTAATAGCATTTTTGCGCCATCACTGGCTCTGCCCAGAATCGTTTGCGCTCGACCTTGATGTAACAACTCCCTAAAATGTATGACATCAATAAGCGATGAGCCACTGTAAACATGCCTGGAAACGCTATCGTTTTCATTACACATCTTTTTGAGTATGCTTGGTATTCTGATGAGCTCGGCATAAAAACAAAAGAATGTCGCAATAGGGAAAAGAAGGGCAAAATACGGTGATTTAAAAGACAAAAGCAAAGCAATCAATGACAACAGTATAAAACCACATAGCCGAAACTGATGAGAAGACCACATGGGTTCTTTAATACGTTCGCCACTGTTTAGGCGAGCGTAAAGTGATTCCGCGCGCGTTTTAACTGAAAGGGAAAGTGTCGTCCTTACCGACTGAAATCCAGCCAGTTCACCTGATTCAAAAACAGGTGTAACAAACGCATCAACCCAATAATATCTTCCATCTTTGCACCTGTTCTTTACTGCACCACGCCACGACTTTCCTGCTTGTAACTTTGACCACATGTCAGCAAATGCTGCTTTTGGCATATCTGGATGACGGACTATGTTATGGTTTTTGCCAATAAGTTCATCGCTGGTAAAACCAGCAACTCGACAAAATTCACTGTTAACATATTTGATGACCCCTCGCTTATCAGTGACTGAAACTAACTCTTCCTCATCAGAAAAGGTCACTTCTTCATCGATGATAGCTTGATTACGGCGAGACATAATTGACCCCGAGAAAATTAAAAACACTAAATATTTCAAAGTATATTGAAAACGTTAAATTAAAGCTAACTCTTGACTTGAGGAAGCACGAGTGCTCAATTTTCACTTAGTGCAGCCAAACTAACTGTTAATACCCGTTTCAGATAGTCTGTGATGCGATGTGCACGTTTTTGTTTACACGGAATGCTATTTTCCCGCTTGTATCGGCTGGCATCATATTGATTGCAATTTTCCAGCTCTCGAAAGTATGTATGCTGCATTATTATTTGTCAGCGTGGACACCTTCTTGACGATCTCATTAAATATGCGGATACGGCGTTATGCCAAGAAAAAAAGCAGGAAAGGGAACAGTAAAACAGGCAACAATGATATTGATTGTGCGATGTATCGCTATCGTCATTTAGTCGAGAATGCAATGTTGAAAATCAAGAAGTATCGAGTCGTAGCGACCCGATATGATAAGTTAGCCAGAAACTACCGCAGTGTTTTGGCATTGGCTTTGCGCTTATGTGGTTACCGATGTGGGTTGATGAGAACATGAACAACAAAAATCAACACGACCTAGGAATCGGTGAATCATCTTCCCTAACATTTTCCCGTATCAACAAACAGAGAAATGAAGTTTTGCTTGAGGCGATATGCGATCCTGTCAGCAATGGTGGAAACATACGGAAAATATTTAAAATTGCAAATGATGTGACAGCAGCGAGGCAAGCGGAAACAAAATTGTCTAACGTTCAACGCTCTTAAGATAAATCCATGGTGATGATTCGATTTTTTGTCACCGGCGTTATCGAAGAAGTGAACGAAAATTTCTCAATGCGGTCGGCTATGATGGGCTATACACTTTAAGCTTCTTCATTGTCCACTAATACCACTCGATTTCTCCCTTCTCTTTTCCCTTTATACAAGCCATCATCAAGTCGTACATAGAAACCCTCGACGGACGAATCGCTCATTGAATAAGAAGCAACCGCCAGCGTTACTGTAATATGAGTGACGCCCGAGCGGGTCGAAATGGCGGTATATTCAACCAACTCCCGAACACGTTCGGCTAAACAGTAGCCTTCGCTGAGGGTTGTCCCCGGTAGAATTATCATGAACTCCTCGCCGCCCATTCTGGCGAACACGTCATCTGAACGAAGCACTTCTTTCACTGTTTGTGCAATAAGCCTTAACGTTCTGTCGCCTACGGCATGACCGTATGTGTCATTAACTTTCTTAAAATGATCAATATCAAAGCTAATAACCGCGCATTCTTCATTGTCATTCAAAAGGCCATGATTGACATTGAACCGCTTTTCCAAGAAGGCCATAGCATAGCGGCGATTAAAAATTTGTGTGAGGGCGTCGGTGTTAGACTGTTCTATCAATCTTATTTCTAGCGCTTTTCGCTCTGTAATATCTTGCACCGTGCCAATTAACACCGAGCTATCAGCATTGTCACGCTGCGGAACAACATGAGCATACTCATGTACCCAGCGTATTGTGCCATCAGGTCGAACAATTCTATGCTCTACATCTTGTATGCCTGTTAACTTTGCTTGCTCTTCACTCGCCTGCACTCTCTTTCTATCATCTGGATGAACGGCATCATAAAATGCCTTGGTCGAAGGCTGAAAACTATCGGGCTCAAACCCAAGAATCTCAAAAATCTGTGGAGACCAAAATAAATCGCCTGTTTCAGTATTTGCCTCCCAGTGACCAAGCTGCGCGAGCGTTTGTGCTTGTTTAAGCCTACGCTGACTTTCTTCTAATTTGAGCGACACCTTTTTTGCGTCTGTCGAATCTACGATTAGCCCATACCATCGCGTTTTATTTTTGAGGCGTTCCGGCGTAGCATAGCCAGAGACCCAGCGAGTTTGGCCATGTAACTCAACACGATAGTCCGCGACCCAAGGCTCTAGATTTTGTGCTGACTGCAATATACTCTTTTCAACATATTCCACATCGGCTGGGTGTATTGCTGCAAACACGTCATCAACCTGCTCCATTGCCTCTTCCGGCGTAACGCCGTAAATATCGACAATTCCGGGACTGGCATAAGGGAAGGCCATTTGCCCATCATCGTCCATTTCAAACTCATAGATTACACCGGGTACAGAACTCGCTATTTTATTTAAGCGTTGTGCAGCAATGTGCTCCCGTTTTTCTTGCGTAATGTCGATATGCGAGCCCACTATCCACTCGGGCAAGCCTTCAGGGTTGCGAGTCACCACCCTGCCATGGTCCCTTACCCAAACCCAGGTGCCATCTCTGTGTTTCATTCTAATTTCACAGTGATAAAAGGGAGTGTGTCCGTCAAAATGCGCATTCAGCAAGCGCTCCGACTCAGCTAAATCATCGGGATGGGCAAAGTTAAGCCATGTGTCTATGTTGGTTGGAGAAATCTCGTCTAATGTATAGCCGATAATCTGCGCCCAGCGCTCATTAAAGCGCGTCTCACCGGTTTGCACATTCCATTCCCATGTACCAATGTTTGTTCCATCAATTATCTGTCGTAAACGCGCAACCTCCATGTGCAATTCGTTTAGTTTGTTTTTTTCTTCCACTTTCTTTCACCGCTGTCTTTTTTTTGTATTTAGAATAAAAAGATGCCCTTTGGAAGCACCAAATCCATTAGGGCCGCAAAGCTCGAGCGGCAAAACATCTATCATCAACCTCACCCAACGCCATATATGCAATCTAAATACATTCGCCACAGGTACGCAGACCTGTCGGATGCTATTTTTTAACCGAATCCTTTTAATACCTTGCGTAGGCTTAATTGGTATTAAATTTCTAATTCGTCGATGCTGCACGGCTTTCCAAACAAGTATCCTTGATAAGCACTACAGCCCATACTCTGTAACAGTGCGCGCTGCGCCTGTGTTTCAACACCTTCAGCGATAACCTCTAACTTCAATGATTGCGAGAGTGTTATCACTGATTGTGCAATAGCTCTGTCATTGTCATCAACCAAGATATCTCGCACAAAGGCCTGGTCTATTTTTAATTGATTTAGCGGTAGTTGCTTTAAATAAAATAACGATGAATAACCAGTCCCAAAATCATCTATAGAAAACATCACACCGTGTTGCTGCAGTGCAGACATTTTAGTTTTGATATCAGCTATGTCGCTGACCAACATGCTCTCCGTCAACTCTAATTTTAGGCGACGAGGATTCGCGCCAGTTTTGTGAAGCGCATCAAGCACTGTCTGCACGAAATTGTTTTTATTAAACTGGATAGCACTGATATTAACGGCAATGGTAAGTGCTTCTGTAGCAGACGCCTTTGCCCAGCTGGCTAGCATTTGGCACGCTTGCTGCAGAACCCATTGCCCTATTGGAACGATAAGGCCGGTATCTTCTGCGACGGGAATAAATTGCGCAGGCGAAATCATTCCCTTCATGGGGTGACGCCAGCGCAGCAACACCTCTGCGCCAATGGCATGGCCGTGGTCGTCAACCTGCTTTTGATAATACAGTTCAAATTGCTCGTTTGAAATTGCGGTGTATAACTCCTGAATAATTTCCGCTTTTGTGTTTACATCAGCCTGCATTTTCGGGTTAAAAAAACATACGCGATTTCGCCCTGTCGCTTTGGCCTTATACATCGCCATATCGGCTTGTTTTAATAAATCGCCAACGACGTCGGCGCTTCGATTGAAAATAGTAATGCCGATACTCGCTGAACACTGATACGAAATGGCCTCGATATCGTAGAGCTGACTAACTTTTGTCAACAGTTTTACAGCGAGCGTTTCACTTTGTACCGCAGCGACCTCTTCAGTATTACTTAACTCTGTCATGAGGATAACAAATTCATCGCCGCCCAGCCTCGCAACCGTGTCCCCATGCCTGGTAGCCTGCACCAGTCTCTCTGCAACTTGGCACAACAATAAGTCGCCTTTAATCATGCCCGGCGCTATCATTAAAATCCTTAAAGTTATCTAAATCGAGAAACAGTAATGCTGCATGGGCGCCTGTGCGGCTGCAATTGGATTGTGCTTGATACAAACGGTCTAACAACAAGCGACGATTTGGAAGGGATGTTAGGGGATCGTAAAAAGCGAGCTGGTGTATTTTGTCTTCGCGCTTCTTGCGTTCTGATATGTCACGCACTATGCCGATGAAGTTAATGTCATCATCAAGGGATACTTCAACAACGCCCAGTTCAACAGGGAATGCTGACCCATCTTTTCGCTGTGCGTCCAGCTCGCGAATTTGTCCCGTAATATTACTGATACCGCGACTAAGGTAGTTTGCTAAATACGTATCATGGTGTTCGCGATGCGGCGAGCCCATCAGCATATTGACATTTTGACCAATAAGCTCGCGATGTGAGTACCCAAAAATGCTTTGCGCAGCCTGATTAGCAGTCAGCATTATGCCGCTTGAATCAATGGTGATGATGCCGTCAAGTAAGTTGTCTACTACAGCGCTCATTTTAGACGATGTCTCTTTGAGCTGACTTTCTGCTTGCAGCTGCTCATCGATACTAAAGTGCGTACCTAATAACCATTCAACGTCACCATTTTGTGAATTTGACGCCACTTTTCCTCTCGTGTTTATCCATTTCCACTGGCCGTTTTTGTGTTTCATTCGAATATTGACATCGTAATGCGATGTTAAACCCAGTGCGTATTCATCAATTTGCTGTGCGGCATAAACCAAGTCGTCTGGATGGGTCAGGCACTCCCATGTTTGCCTGTTTATGGGCATGAGCTCAGATAACTCATAGCCGAGTAAGGTTGCCCATTTCTCATTAACAATGAGTTGGTCATCTTGTAAATTTAAACGCCATACCCCTATATTATTGGTATCAATAACCGCATCAAGTAAGTGCTGGTTATCGCTGATAATGTCATCTTTGTGCTTCTCATTCGTAATATTGCGCACAATCACTAGCACTTCACTGTTATTTAACTTTTGATACCTTGCTTCGAAAGATTGCTTCAGTTTATTGAGGGTATACTGATGTTGAAGTAACGTATTACTATTAAACGCCTTTTCAACGTAACGATTCATTTGGTTAGCCAATTCGAAAGGTAATACATCGAAGAGCTTTTGCCCCAAAACCTCATCTTTTGGCTTGAGCAAATCAGGATGTTCATTACACAGCGTAAACCGATGGTGTGTGTCAATAACAAAGACCATATCCGGTAACGATTCAATAATTGAGGCCGTACGCAGATTGCTCGTCATAAGGCGCTGCTCGAGATGTTCAATATCGATTTTAGCTATTTCATGTTCAACCAAATCAGCAAACCCGCGTAATTGCTGCTTTTCTCGTTGTGAAAATTCTCGCTCCTCAGGGTCGATAAGGCATAAGGTGCCTATGGGCTGCCCGCCAGGTTCACGCAGTGGCGCACCCGCATAAAAACGAATATTTGGCTTTTGTAGTACTAAGGGGTTGTCAGAGAAACGCGCATCCTTGGTAGCATTTTGTACTATCAATACGTCATTTTGTAATATCGCGTGCCCGCAGAACGATATTGAACGGCTTGTCTGGCAATCATCAATACCCACTTTTGATTTGAACCATTGCCTGTCGCTATCGACAAGGGAAACCAAGCAGATGTCAACATTAAATACAGACGCAGCTAACCGAGTAATTCGATCGAACCGTTCTTCCGGTGGTGAGTCGAGTAACGCAGTGCGCTTTAACGCAAGTAATCTTGAAGCTTCGTCAGCAGGGAAATCTGGTGAATTCATGCGCATCTCCGTATATACGACTTATGAATGTAAACCGTAAATAGCCATTTGTCATCATAACCATTAATTGACGAACTTTGATGAAGAATACGACGGCATGTTTCAATGGCGCACTGAAAATTTCACCTCAGACAAATTAATTGATGCGAGCGCGGCCTTCACCTTCATGACAGCATAGAACGCAGATTTGTTTGCTTCGCACGCATTTGTGATTCGCTCGGTTTTTTTAAAAACAAAATCATAGTCTCAGGGGTTGTTCGTAATTGCTCCCATCTAAATCTCGATTATTGATAGCATATGAGCATTAACCGTCCTGAGGCAATAAAATATTACCGATTAAAAGGTAAAAGCATCAACCTTGAAACCCGCCCTGCCCGACCAGCCGAAGGCGCGCGCGAGTTGAGCAAGAGGGGCACCTCGGTGGTGGATGAGGGACGCCTTTCTTTGGAATACCGGTTTGAAGGTGGTCTGTAATTATTGATTGGTATCGTTGTATTCGGTGTTTTGCTTCTTTATCGTGGAGTAGAAAATTCGTGTGATTGCGGTGGAAAAATAGGCGCGCGTACGTGAAATCTGGTGACGTTTGCAGGGCGTTGCCCTCTTTGGTTAACAGAGGAACGCCCTAGTTAAATTAGTTATTAATAACGGCGCCTTAATAATAAAAGCATGGCCCCCATCGCGAGGATAATAACCGTTTGTGGTTCTGGAACAGAAATATTGGATTGTGATGGCGTGACGGTTCTAGAAACTAGGCTGCTTTCAAAATCAACAGCCAGTTGGAGTAATAAGCAAGTGTGTCATCATAGGTAAATGAGACTTCAATCGGGTTGGTATTCAGTTCATCAAGTTCAGAGGCAATCTGTGACTCATCGAGATAATTTACGCCGTAGTATTCATAGCCAGTATAGTTGAGTAAATACTCATATTTTATGATGTCGGCAAACGCTGTCTTACTGATAAATAACAGTAATAAGGTGGTAAGAATATGCTTCATGCTGTTTTCCTTTTCTTGAGCAGTGAAACATTAGCAAAATATATACCTTGCCTTATATATTGCGTGCTGCAGCAAACAGGGCGTAACTAATTTAAAACGAATGTAAAGAAAATAGACACTATTATTGTTCGACAGATATGTTTTTATACATAGAGAAATCAGTGTTTCACTCTTCCTTTTTGGCATTCTAGTTGAATACAAAATGCTTTAATCCTCGGAATGGACTAAAAGCAGCATGAGTAATCATTCGCTTATTTTGACGCGTAAATAAATACCGTTGGCACTAAACTCTCAACCGTCAACCAGCCGTTGCTTCTGTTGACAGAAATTAAAGGTTGAAATTGTGTAAAAATAGGAGGGGTAATTACCGGATCGAATTCGGAAATTACATAAAATCTTTAATTCTTTCTTCATTTAATTTTTAAATTAAAAATATCTGCAAGCCAGGTAAAAACTGGCCTGCATAGCCAATAAGGTATAAAGGTTCACTTGAACTTTGATATGTTATTTTGATAATGATACTAACAAAGATTTTAATACCTTTTCTAATGCAACTGCATCGTCAAAGTTAACATTTTCCCAGTCAATTCCAACATCGAGCTTTGTAACATCCTCTGTTAATAATCGACGAATTGCTGAAGTTTCTGTCACTTTCACTTTTGGCATTGTAATGTATTGCTTCGCCCTTCCCGGCTTCTTAGATACGTCAGAAGGAATATATTTTTTAAACTTTCCGAGGTCTGCCAACCTATTGAGGTAAAGCTCTGCATCATTATATTTTTCTGCTTTCTTAATCTCTTCATAAAGCGCAACAAGACTTGTTACTACCTTGTTTTCAAGAAGTTTATAAACAATATCAAAATGCTCATAAAGCTTGTCATAACGGAAATATGAAGTGCGACTAATTCCCAAATAAGATGTCACTAACGATAAGCGTTCAGTCTGCATTTTTGCCCCTTCCAAACTTTCTAATTCGCGAACAGCTTTTGCATAACTGTTTAACGCATCGGGTGGAGTTAGATCAGAGCGAGAAAAATTCTCAATGTGACGAAGCACACTAAGGTTTCGTGGCTTTTCAGCATAGATTTTAACTTTAACCTTTATCAAACCACCATAAAGGAAACGAATTGCATAGAAACGTCTATGACCAGCTACAATAGGATAGTCAGTCATATTCTTTCTCCACACAGAAATCGGATGAACTAGTTCACTGTGCTTTAGCGTTTCAGCTAGATTTTTAATTTCTTCTATTTCTAAATTAACCGCGTCATAACGAGGGTTGTCTTTTGATAATCGATTCTCAAGAATTCCCTTTTCACAGACAACACAATTATCCAAAGCTGCGATAGACTCATCATCTGATTTCTGTGCAAAGGTAACGGGTAAATATCGTGAATTATCTGACTGTGGTTGTATATAATCTACCAGCACCCTATCTAATTCAGAGGATGTCTTAAAGATAGGATCGTCATGTACTTCGCTTTCTTTGGATTTGTCCCGAGCTTTGAGGTCATCCAACATCTGTTGAGATTTTTTAGATACGCCCTCCCCTGACTCAAATTGACTTATTAAGTCTTCTTGAGTATTAACTTTTCCGACTGTTCTACGTCTCGCCTTTTTAGGGCTGTTCATTATTCATTCCCCCATAAGCTGCCTTCAATCAGTTCATAAAGCTTCTGCATTTCTTTTTGCGCGTGATGATTATGCACGTAATTAAAATGTGACTCATCAACAGATGGGCGTTCCATAACGCGATAGCAATTACGTTGCTGAAGCCAAAAGCGCGTCATATATTCTCCGGTAGGACCAGTTTTGTCGTAAAGTTTCGCAAGTGCCACTTCATCTTTCTGTGTAAGACGCGATTTGCTTGGAACTTTATTTGGAACAACACCGACTATCTTCAGTGGTGATTTTTGTCGGTCTTCGTTGATACGGTCTACTCGATTAAGCAGCATAGGTACACCATCTATAGAGTCGTATTCAGGTTCAGTCGGAATTATCACATGAGTAGCGGCTCCCAACATACCAGCGCTAACCGGTGACTTACTTGGCGGGTTGTCAACAATAACGATGTCGTAATCTTCCGCCAGTTCTGGAATTGAAAACCAATCGCGCATATGTGTCGAAATTTTTGAAACCAGTCTATCCGCTTGCGGTGTCAGAGCTAGTACACGGTCAACATTACCTTCAGACGGTAACACTTTGATGTTTTCGAAAGCAGTTGGATATTCATATACTGGTGAATCAAACAAGATATCAGTGGAAGTATTTCGGCCACTCCATTCTGGATCATTAATCTCTTCAAATTCTGGGTGTAGCGGAGCAGCGTATTCATCATCGCCTGGTATAGCATCCATTTTTAAGAATGCTTTGGACGAATCTTGCTGTGAATCGTAATCCAGCACAAAAACACGACGCTTTATCCCCTTTCCGCCTGGGCCGCCGGTTGCTAACAGATATGCAATTGTTGATGCAAGAAACGTTTTTCCAACGCCTCCTTTTCTATGGTAACTAGAGAGCACCCGCAGTCCGTTGTACATTTCGTCTGTATTCATAATCTCAACCTTGTATCAGCACATAACATCAGTCTGACATGCTAATCTTTCAATGTCTCGGATCGAATCTTTTATTAATCCATTCAGAAAAGCTGTGTAGTTTATTTCGTTCAATTATTGATAGCTAACTGAAAGTCTTTACTGGCAGTGTGTTGAGAGGTGTTGATGCCTATTAGGTTCACATGAACCCAATAAAGAAAATGTTAAGTAGATAAGCTTATCCCGCAAGCTAAGAGAAGATTAAAAGTTTGTACCTATTATTGAAACATCATCAAAGAAAACCAAGACTTTAATGTCAATAAACCTAATAAATTCGGTATTTGATTTATTAATAAGAAATTCCCTAAAAGCTTTTACGGGCAAGCTCTTGCGAGGTGTTAACTCCTATCAGGTTCACCTGAACCTAGTAAAGGTTTTACTTCTTTTGAACATACTACTGAATTCAACCTTTAAAATGGACTTGATAAAGATAGTTGGGTAACCTCAGGATCGAATCTACGAAATAACTGTAATCTATAACAACGGGGGAAATTATAGTGCGAGAGCTTTTTGACTTGTCAGAAAAATATGGATTTAAAGCGCCTCTGGTTGACGCTCCTGAATCACTCGATTTGAAACTGTACCTTCGTTTATGTGGAGCATTATCTATTTCACCAATTACGATTGCTGTGATTTCTGACGTCTTTATAGCTCTACAGGATATCGACGAACGCATTGCAAGTATCCAATATATCGCCGAACGTATAAATCGAAAAGTATCAAATATTCGACATCATCTCGTCACTCTTGAAAAAGCTAATCTTATAAAAAGTGAATTTATTACAACTGATCCAATACGACGTCGTAGAGGAAAGCTTTTTACATTAGCGATACCTAAAGGGCAAGCTGTAGCAGCTGCAGACCATTCATCAATACCGGAGAGAGATAATTATCAATTGGTGTCATCTAATACCGTTGAAACCATAGATATTGACCGATATGACGATAAAACACGATTTCTTGAGCTACAAATTGTTAGATATCTAGTCAAAGCGATGCGAACCAATCGTAAAGATAAAGCAGGTACTATCAACGTTAAACTAAAAGTAGACGGTAGAGTAAAACCAATCTCCATCACCGCCCGAGCAGAAGAGGGAAGGCTTATCTATTTACCTGATATGAGCTACTACGCAGGCGCTATTACCTGGCTTATCAATCATATTTCTGAACGAGTTGAACAGGCCGATACTATTGGAGAAACATTCACATTACCACTAGAGCCTCTTATATCAATGGCGAAGGATATTCCGCTTTCAGATGCATCAGCTGGTGGTTATATGAATAATGCTATCCAATCGTTGCAGCGAATATCAGCAACTACATTTGATATGCGCGATTTATATGGACAAGACCACAGTACAATTAAAGATATTGAAATGTATTACAAGCTTTTCAGACTTGAGGCTCTTGTTACCTATGAAGATGAAAGAGAGATAGAAAAAAAAGCAGCAGTTATTCAGTTTCCGCGCTCGACAGTGAAAAATATTATAGCTGCCGTGCGCGCTGAAAAATCTCTTAACGAAATGTTGTTGATTGACAGTGATATTTTCGCAACAAAGAATGAAATTGAAATTTTGTTTGGTCTATGGGCGAGGGAACATCTCATTACTGGACGTCAGGCGCAGCAGATGTATACATGGAACGAGCTTCGTGAATCAGTAGCTCCTTCGACCAGTCTAAGTGAATTTAAGCGTAAGTTTTCAAACATGGTACTTACGAATGTAGATCCCGAATATAAAGCTAAAATTCATAACGCTGTCAAAGACAAGATCGTTCGAATCATAGAGACATGTCATTTGTCTGAGCCAAGAAAAGGTGAATTGGTAGTCGAATACGGTCGGGCCACGGTACAAGGTTACCTGATAAATATTGGTTATTCACCAGAGCATGGGTCATCAGTTATAGCTTTTAGACGAGATATGTCTGCATTACATATTTTGAGCCACTTCAATAGTCAGCGGTAACTTATAATTTGATGTTAAAAAATCCTTGGATCGAATCTACAGCAAGGAAAATCAATAGATTATGGCTCGGATCGAATCTTTAAAAAGATCTAAATTAGATCACGATCCAACTTGATCTCTATTACCTTTCATATAAAGATTACATCTGTTAAAGACATTCTCTTACTTATATTGAATCTTTAATTTGCTCACTGAAGAGCAACATAAATTATTTGGGAAGATAAGAAGCGCTGAAAAGACAAAACCCGTGAAGTGTTGGCGCACTGCACGGGTCTTAGGATGTAACTTTTTGGAACGAGTTACACATCCAATTCTAGCGGATTGATCGATCACGTCAACTGTTAGGGCGTTTTTTATCAACAATAACTCGATTTGTTGGTAAAAACATGAGAAAAAACACAGAATTTGTGTTCATGAGCACGGGACTTTTTGAACACCTCAACGAAACAGAATCATATGTTTTCTCTTTTGTTACTTATTTTGCTTGTGATAAACAAAAGGGACAAGTATTTAAACGTAGTACAGCAAGTCTTTGTAACAATCTTGGATACTCCGCGAACACAATAAGGTCAACAATAGATAAGCTTGTCGAGAAGAACTTTTTAGCACGTGCTGAAAAACCTGACGACAAAAATAAGGCTCTTCGTTATAACTACTTTGACGACATATCACATTATTTAGTACTTGGTACTCATAAGTATGCTCAGGAATTCTCATCTGAATTGTCAGAAATCTTAAATTTTCTAAGGAAAAGTAGTAAACATAAAAAGCCAGATTTGAAAAATGTATTTTTCAAAGTTTATGTTAACGCGCTGCAAGCCTCTAAAAAAGGGGAAAAGTGGAAGCGCAATCAATCTCGGCACCTTCATAAAACGATAGTTTTGCATGGGTACCTTCACAATAAGATCAAATTCAGAGACAAATTTGATAAATCGACCTTGTCACTAAGCGTACCTTACTTATCAGCAATGATGCAGTGGTCAAGGAATACCGTAAGGCGGGTAGTGAATACACTTGTCGAACTCGGGCTAGTAACTCTCAAGCTAGAGGGCAAACGAATCGCTTTTTTACAAGTTAGATTAGCTGAGCGGGTCAGGGAAGGATACAAGCAGCTAAAATCTCGACTTTTTGACGTGAGACAAAAAACTGTTGGTGTTACTCGCAATTCAATAAATAAGCCAATGGGACTAAATAGGCCGGGTAAGCATGCTACGCCAGCGGAACACGCGTCCTACCTTGCAGCAATGAAAAAAGCACAAAACCACTGACAAAAAACAACTATTTGGAATCCAGACACTGTTCTGGAGTTTTCTCGTGCCTAAAATTCAGATTAGTCTGCAATTTATACAATTCAACAAAGCGAACGCTCAAGTTTTTAACCATACACGATAAAATAATGAAAATAAGAGACAAGCAAAAGCTATGGAACCCGCGCTAAACATAAGTGGTGCCATCCATACGCAGATGGATAGAACTAGCTCCATCCATAATCGAAATGCTCCACAGATATGCTTAAAATTCCAACCACATTCAGAACGTGCCAAAACTAACCACATTAGAATAAGATAGAAAAAGAAAGAAAAGGGTAGGGGGGATTAACCCACCCACAAACTATTTTTTTATTTGACTGAGACTTTAATAAGGTTGTAGAGACGTTCCGGACCATTCCGAGATCTCCTTCTTTTTCTCACCAAACCAATTAGTAAGCTTAACTTAATCATTTGATTGAAGGAACGAGCAGCCATGGCGAGAAATAGAACAGATATGAGAAATATTAAAGACGTTCCGATCCTCAAATTTGAAGTAGGATTAAGCCATCGAGACAGCGTCCAATACTTACATCACGCCCATAACATTATCGTCAGTAGTGCAACGGGGTGCGGTAAAACCAACCTTGCTTGCGTATTAGCCAGGTGAGCCTGTGAGCAGCATCATACAGTGCGATGTTACCGACTTGGTCAACTCCTTGATAAAATGAATATCGGCCACGCCTATAGCAGTTACCAAAAAAAGCTTGCCCAACTCGCCAAGAATAAGCTACTCATCCTAAACGAATGGGGAATGGAAAAACTGAGCACAAGACAGGCTAATTACTTACTCGATCTGATGAAAGAACGGTATCAAAAAACAAGTATCATTATCGCTAGATAGTTTCCCGTTACCGAATGATACAAGCTCATAGGTAATCCCACTGTGGCAGATGCATAGAGCAGTCATGCTAATTGCAACTAGTTTTTACTGGCGATATGCCGTTTTCGGCGCCGATATAAACCTATTTATGCCCAAAACGGCAAACCGCATACCCACGCGAAGGTATTATACGGTTTTTGTGAATAAATCCAGTTTTCAGACGAATAAAAAAGGGATCGCGGTAATGCAATATAGAGAAAGAGCCTGACGCCAGTTTTGTATTGGCATCGACCATTTCTTACTGGCGTCTTTTATTACTAAGTACACCATTTACCTTGCTGAATCCCCGCTGGGGAAGCTTTTCCGCTTCTTGATAGCTTTACGGATAACGTCGTTAAGAGATTCAAAGGCATTAGTGTTGTAAATTGGCCTGCGGTGTCCTTTGGATAATTAAATAAGGTGTTGGGGTTGTGCCAGTGCGTCCGCCATGACTTAGCGATTTGTGGATACTGGCCGTCTCATGTTTCAGCAAACCGTTCCAGCTCTAGCAGTGCCTCATCTTCTGTTGCTGAGCGATATACGCGCTTTAAATCTGCGGTGACAACTTTGTAATTCTTCCATGACTCGAACTTAAGTGGGTAACGCACCATGTGTACGACACACAGTGTGGATTCTCATGAAGTTTGATAAATCGTCTCATTTATGTGATATGAAACCTCAGTTGTTTTGATAAATTTTCTACAAATCTCATTTGTGGTGATAATAATCACACTGGACCGATATCGACTTTACGATAGTTAGTTAGAATATGCTGAAAGGCTCAAAGGAAACTGCGAATAAGTCCTGCAATTTAGTTCTTGAACTAGCCTTTGCATTCGCCGTCTAATTTTTGAACGCTAAATTCTCAATTTTGGTCAATATACTGCCGTTTTAGGCCGGATTTCGACCTAATTCCGGACTATTCCCGGATTTCAGACAGATCTTGGCTGTCGTCGTAACATCTGGTCTACTTTAAACAGGTTCGCCAAGGTGAATAGCATGGCTAACTGTGAGTCATTTTTTGTCAGCCCTTTATAGCGTGCTTTGATAAAGCCGAACTGACATTTGATGATCCGGAACGGGTGTTCTACTTTCGCCCGAATGCTGGCTTTTAAATATTCGATGTTGATGGCGTTTTTCTGCGCCTTGATAACCAGCATCGCCAGAGATGAATTTCTCATCGCCACGCAACAGGTTCTTCATCTGATTCAGGTCATGTTCGTAGGCGGCGGTGGTTACCAATGTATGGTGGAGACCGCTCTTGGCATCCACACCAATATGGGCTTTCATACCGAAGTGCCATTCATTGCCTTTCTTAGTCTGATGCGTCTCTGGGTCACGTTCATTCTTTTTGTTTTTAGTGGAGCTGGGAGCTTCAATAATCGTCGCATCCACCAGTGTACTCT
The DNA here is from genome assembly GCF_022348305.1 of Alteromonas sp. MmMcT2-2. Lineage (NCBI taxonomy): Bacteria > Pseudomonadati > Pseudomonadota > Gammaproteobacteria > Alteromonadales > Alteromonadaceae > Alteromonas > Alteromonas sp. MmMcT2-2. The sequence goes on along the minus strand of NZ_JAKRFA010000048.1, from coordinate 4,050 downwards.
GCGCCATCATCACACCGCAGTCCGACAGCCATTGGTTGACCGTTTTGAATAACTTTCGAGTGAGTTTGTGCTTTTCCAGCAAGTGCCGGAAATTCATAATGGTGGTGCGGTCGAATGCGAAACATGGTCTCAAGCGCATACGGACGTCTGCCATTGCCTGCTTTAGGATAAAAGGGTTCAATCACTTCCAGCAGTTGAGACCACGGCAGCAAATTATCCATCCGGGATAAGAAAATTTCTTTGCGGGTCTGGCGGCGCTTGCTGGAAAACTCACTATCGGCAAAAGTTAACTGTTGGCTCATGGACGGTAATGACTGCAATTTACTATGCAGCTATGATCTCACATTGGGGACTTATTCGCATCCTCCCTAGGGCACTTGATATTGAGCGGCTCTCAGGAATTATCCTCTGGCGCCTTAAAGGTTTCTGGAAAGTATTTGTGACCTATTTTATCCCAGTCAATGAAGATGGCTGCACAGGCTAGCGTCACCAGCATACCAATCGTTCCGTACACAATAATTTGATACATCGCGTTCCTCACATTTAACAAACACAAATGTTAGCAGGCTTCCTAGTTTTAACCATGCTGCTCACAGTCATGGATTAACAACGAAGCCGTACTATAGACCCAAAGCAATCAGCAGCTATCATACGAGTATAGGGCATGATTAAGGCATTTTTCGAGAAAAAATTGAACACCTTAATTCAATTTGAGGAAATACACACTATGTCACAAGGTTTTTTTAATGTGAGAGTAAAGAGCAAATATCGGCTCAATTGAAGTGAACACATTTCCGTAAAGTGACTTGGTTTCCAATCTATCACTCGTAACAACAAAGAAGTACAAAGGTAACCAAGGTCAGCAACAAGAAAAAAGCGACGTGGGTTAGTGTCACAGTCTATCTTCGAACCGCTGAACTACTAGATATGCTAACACAGCAAGACACTGAGACTTTTGACACAGGCTCGCTGGTGGAAGATAAGTGGATTGAACAGCGCAACCAAAATCGCTCTAAGCTCGGCATAGCTATTGTCTTGTCGAATATTTATAGAGACCCGGTCAAGATAGTTGGCTAAACCTACTTATCGTAGGAATTTTCGTGTGAAAGTTTTCGATTTCATATTAGTATCAATATTTGCTCCATTGGTTAATAGTTCGGCGCTAGCCGCCCGGGTTAGTTTAATCATTATCGCCAAAAGCAGAATAAGCCGCTGAGTTAATATTGAGGTGTGAGCATATATTTAAGCTCAGAGCCTAACCATTAATGTAGCGAAGCTGATAATTTCAGGACAAGAGTATGAGCAAGAAAAGTTTGATATCACAGGCCTCCACCGCATTGAGCCTCTATCAGATAGATAATAATGAGTCTGGCAATAGTGAAGCACTACCCCCCGAGAGTAGTGCCCAAATAGATATTGTTGTTTCGCATTCCATGCCGTTACCAGTTGAAATATTAGACTCTCAGGTGTCGGTGAAAATTCCTGCAGAATTTTTTGATGTGATAGCGAGAGATTGGTGTGAAAAACGTGAAATAATCACAAATAAGTACACGCTAGAGGAGCTTCTTAGCCCAAACGATTTTCACTGGCCAACAGGCGAAGAAGAACTTATTGATGAAGTAGCTGATGACACTGCACGAAGTAAACAAGTCATTGAGCATGAGCAACAAACAGGAGATGAGGTTCTTCAATATAAGAATATATTTGATGTAATCTCTGACGACGAAAATTCGGCAGAGACTATGCAAAAACGTAGCAATGCTCTCTTAAGATTGCGAGAAATGGGGCAGCGACTTCAAAGTGAATTTCCAATATTAAGTATTATAAATAACGAAGAAGAGCACCAAAAAGCTTTAGACATTATGGAAATTTTGTTACAGGACTACGATAACAACCTATTGCTTATAGATGCACTAAGCTGTGCCATTACCCGATATGAACAATCAGAGCAGTTTACGCAATAAATTTAAAAACTCGTTGATAAGGTAAAATGCTGGCAGAGAGGGGGGCATGTAAACTTGATAAAGCCACTTATGATGAGATGCCCACACACATCGAACAATGTTGAGCACAAAAAGCGGTGTCGCCTTCAGTGAGTTACTCAACTAAGCGCTCACTGAGCATCAACTAAGACTAAATCTAAAACAAAACCGAAAACGAGAACCTGTAAAAATCTAGTCAATTTCGACTTCGGGAAGGTGAGGAAATTTTCTCGCAATCTTTTCTTTTGAACGTTCTCTAAACGTACTCATAAACTTATCCAATCGAGCCTTGTCTTCAGGCCGTGGGTTTTTGCTTGATAAAATGAAGCTCAATGGAACTCTCGACACTCTTGCCATGATACACCTTTAAACACTGTTTCAATCGATGCTCTGCCGTTCTAGTAAAGGCAATTTTTCTTCTAAGTTGGTCAAAATTCAGCGAATATAACAATGTCGTACTAGCCTTGTGCTGTCTTTCGCTACTAGACATTATAGCGCGTTCTAATTAACAATACACACCATGCTCTAGACGACCAATCAACGCCATAACCTCGTTTGTCCCCGCGTATGTCGATATCATCGTGATAGGCTGAATGCCATTCAATCCACGAGAGGGAGACTTAAGCCATGACAGCGCTTTCTCTTTACTGCCATCAAAAAGCGTTATCCCTGCATTAATCACTTGAATGAGGCGAACTACTTTTTCGCTTTCAATAACACTCAACTTTCCAGCATTTGCACGACGACGTAGCGTGGATACTGAAATCCCGAGTAACCCAACCAATTCTGCATTGGTCATTTCAGCGTAACGTGCGATGCGCAAAAAGGTGGAATAGGGTAAACCTCTTGCTATGGCCTCTTGAAGCTGGCGACCTCTCTGGGGGATGTCAATGATATCCCATATAGTCTGCTTTTTCCCTCTGTCGCGCGTGTACGTTAACATGATGCACTCCCACAATACGTGTTACAGCAAAAAATGTGATTCAAAAGTCCAGCTGACGGCGAGTATTCGCATTTGTTGAATGGGCCTATATTAACCTATTTTTCCCTAACTTATATACTCAGTATACAATCTGAAGTTCTACATCGGGACGTACACCGCTTTATAAACCTGCTGTCTTTCTGGTGTTTAAGGGTTACATTTGTGAATTTTATTTATTGCCTATCCCATGTCTTTGGGAATAGCAGAACTGTCACGAAGTATGGCAACTGAACATCCGAAAGGCCACTCTTTCAATCAATATAGTCGGGAGAGGCATTCGGAGTATCGTGAAATTCCATACTGATATACCTTCATGTACTCAAGCTGTTCTAGACGTTAGAGGCAATAATCGACCGCATTATCATGCGGTGGCATCCTTATGTGATGGTTAGTTATCCTTTTTTGGAGGAGCAAAAATTCAGTATGGGATGTTTTGGTATGTCAGCTGTTTTCTAACTTTCTTGTCAAGTAGCCTTTTGCAACAGGATCTATTTATCATGTCGACGTGCAATCCAATAAAAGCCAATACCTACCACTAATAATGTTAATATAATAAAGATAGTGCCGATAAACTGAATCTTATTAATGGCTTGTCCCTCCTCAAAGTATTTTTTCTTGAAATTACCATGCCGATAACAATCGATCACCTTAGAAGCCCCCTTGGGGTATGGTAGTTTTCGTCTGATGAATTGACTGACTTTTTTCCCGCTACCGATAATGAACAGTTACTTGTTGTGCATTTGTCCGCTTCCCCTTTAATGAGACAGTGTAGATGGATTAGTAAAACAATGAAAGGACTCAGCAAGGCAAAATGTGCTGTAGCAGAACACCACTGGAAACATTAATCGATGGGAAACGGGCTTGGCTGAGAAGAATCTAGCTCAAATCTAATCTTACAGCGGCGCCTAAAAAAACGAGTAAGCATCAATTCTGAGCTAGTACAGTTGAAAGTACAGTTGAAAGTGCACGGTGAGAGCATGAACGATCAAATATCGTTCAACGCTACCAAACCCGCCGCTAACACCTTTTCCAAATAATCAGTGCTACCATGCGCACGTTTCTGTTTCCGTGGCACACTCACTTTTC
>NZ_JAKRFA010000047.1:0-26556 GCF_022348305.1 Alteromonas sp. MmMcT2-2 | reverse complement strand
ACAAACGACCTGACAGGTATTACCCCAGAGTAGTGAGGAAAAGACCGACTAAATACCCCACAAAGAAAAATGCCAGTCAGCTTAACTGACTGGCATTACGCTTTAAGCGGGCTTTTTTGTGCGCGCTTATTAACAACTCTGCAGAAATGCATGTAACAAAATTACAACTATCTGCCGTAAAAGCCCCGTATAATCCATATTGTGTTGTTAAATTACATAAAGGCCTGCATATCCTTTGTTAACGGCGTGTTGCACAAATTTTATTGAATACGTATGCAGGCAATTGTGCAAACCCTAGGTCCTCTATAGCATTATGCCGACGAGATGTATTGTCATTTAATTGTCATAAGAACAACAAAAAGACAACAACTATAACCGTATGGGACACCCGTTTTATGAAACAATTTAAACCCAACCTAATTAAAGCTGCGCTTATTTCAGGCGGTATGGCGTTTGGTAGTGCACCAGCATTTGCACAAGATGCAAACACTGATGCTGTTGATGAAGCAAATCTTGAAGTAATTCAAGTTAGCGGTATTCGCGGCAGCTTACAGCGTGCTCAAGCAATCAAAATGGATAACACTTCAATTGTTGAAGCGTTATCAGCAGAAGATATTGGTAAGTTACCAGATACCAGTATTGCAGAATCAATCGCACGTCTTCCTGGTGTAACTGGTGAACGTCGTAACGGTCGTACAAGTGGTATCTCTGTTCGTGGTTTTAACGAGAACTACGTTGGTACGTCACTGAACGGTCGTGAGCTTCTAGGTATGGGTGATAACCGTGGGGTTGAGTTTGACCTTTATCCAACGGAAATCATTTCAAACATTCTGGTATACAAAACACCAGAAGCGGGCATGACTACCCAAAATATAGGTGGTTCAATTGACCTTCAAACGGTTAAGCCTCTAACGGCAGAAAGTACGTTTACCGTAAACGGCACGTTCGAGAAAAATGCTGAAGACTCTCCAAACCCAGATTTTGACAACGACGGTCATCGCATTTCTTTAAACTTTGTCGATCAATTTGCCGACGATACGATTGGTTTAGCGCTAACTGTTGCGAGCATGGAGTCTCCACGTCAGGAGCAACACTTCCGCGGTTGGGGTTACGCCACAGTAAACACTACACCAGAAAACACGTTTGACGATAACGGAAATCCTCTTTGGAACCCTCGTCGTTATGATGGTCAAGACACTGTAGACGTTCCTGATGGTACTGTTGTATTGGGCGGTCACGATTCATTCCAGCGTTCAGCAATGCTAGAACGTGACTCAATTGCCGCTGTAGTCCAGTGGGCACCTACCGATAAGCTCAATATTCAACTTGATGCGCTTTATATCGATTTCGTTGAAGACGATGTACGCCGTGGTCTTGAAGAAGGCGGTGCAGAGTGGGGTACAAGCGCTTACACAATCACTGGTGTTGAAAACGGTCTGGTAACTAGTGGTTACTCTGATGGTTTCTATAGCGTTGTTCGTAACGATGCGCGTCGTCAAGAAGCAGACCTAACCACAGTAGGCATTAATGCTGAATACCAAATCAACGACTCTTGGACACTAGAACTAGATTACTCTACCGGTAAAGTTGAAAAAGAAATTATCGATGTAGAAAGCTACTCAGGTGTAGGTCGTGCTGGTACTGAAGGCCGTCCAATTACTGCACGTAGCTGGGAAATGACATCTTCTGGAGTAATGTTCTCTGACCACCCAACTATTGCACCAGTTGACCTTACCGACCCAACACTTATTAGCCTTGCAGGTCCGCAAGCATGGGGCGCACGCCCGTTACTTGAGTCTGACGCACAGGATGGTTTCGTAAACCAGCCGCTTTTCGAAGAAGAGCTTGATACCCTTCGTTTCGACGTTAAAGGCTATGTAGATTGGGGTGTGGTAACTGGCCTATCTGCTGGTGTTGTATATTCTGACCGCTCTAAATCTAAAGACAATAACGGTGCTTACCTAACAGCGCCTTCATATCCTGGAAATGCTGCTATTCCTGAAGTGCTAGGCGTAACGAACCTTAACTTTATTGGAATTGACGGCGTGTTAGCGTACGACTCGCTAGGTCTTTTCGAAAGTGGTTATTACATTGAAAGCGATGCAAGCCGCGTTCAAAACGATCGCTTAGGTGATACTTACACCGTTGATGAAGAACTACTTACCCTTTACACCAAACTAGATTTGGAAATGGAAGTTGGCGATATTTGGGTGCGCGGTAACGTAGGCCTTCAAGTAGTAAGTGCAGATCAAGAATCAACAGGTTTCTCTGCAACGTCTGACCGCGAAGGTTACACCATTGCTAGCCCTGTAACAGGTGGCGCAGACTACACAGATGTTCTTCCAACACTTAACCTTTCAGCAGAAGTGGCTGAGGGCCAGTTTGTTCGCTTGGGCTTGAGCAAAGTTATTTCTCGTCCGCGTATGGATGACATGCGTCCAAATACTCAGGTTACGTTCTCGTTCAACGATAACCAAATCACTAGCACTGAAATTGAAAATGGTCCATGGGGTGGTAGTGCTGGTAACCCTGAATTGCGTCCGCTTGAAGCTAACCAGTTTGACTTAGCTTATGAGAACTACTTTGCAGATACAGGTTATGTAGCTGTGTCGTTCTTCTATAAAGACATTAAAAATTGGCACCGCAGCACGTCAATTGTGGCTGATTTCACAGAGTTTTATATTCCTGAGCTACATCAGGGCTCTGAAGGTCAAACTCCTGTATTGTTCACAGGTCAAGTAAGCAGTGTACTAGATGGGTTCGAAGGCTTTGTTCGCGGTTACGAATTACAAGGTTCACTTCCATTTGACATGATCCATGATTCACTTGAAGGCTTCGGCTTGTTCGCAAGTGCAACCTTTATGGATGGTGAAGTTGACGCGGCTCCCGGTCAAACTGAAACACGTATTCCTGGACTATCTGAAGAGTCTTACAGTATGACTTTCTTCTATGAGAATGCTGGTTTCGAATTCCGTCTTGCGGCAACAAAACGCGATCAGTACCTAACTGAAGAACGTGGTGTTAGTTTGGCGTTAGTTGATGCAACGAAGCAAGGCGGTACGCTTGTTGATGCGCAAATTGGCTATGACTTTAGCGAGTCTGGTATCGAATATCTAGAAGGCCTACGTGTTACTTTACAAGCACAGAACCTGACCGATGAAGATGATATTCAAGCGTCAGCGGCTGACGGCCGTCAAATCACGCAGTTCCAAACTTATGGAACGAACTACTTGCTAGGATTTAACTACAAGTTCTAATTTCTTCGTGTGTGTAAAGCCACCTGCTGCTTTTTGTTTTAGCTTGTGCTAAAAGAGAGCAAATGGTGGCTTTTCTTTTTGTATGAAAGGAACCCTTCAAAATTTTTGGTACGAATTGCGAGAAGTTTATGCAAGATCCTCATAATAAACCGATAAAGCGTGTAGTGATTGCCGGCGGTGGAACGGCAGGTTGGCTAGCTGCATCATTAATGAAAAAGGTGTTGGGTAAAGCAGTTGATATTACTCTGGTTGAATCTGAAGCGATTGGTACGGTGGGCGTTGGCGAAGCTACCATCCCCCCAATACGCCTAGTAAACCAAGTGTTAGGTATCGACGAAGCACAGTTTCTTCATGATACTAAAGCAACGATAAAACTTGCTATACGGTTCGAAAATTGGAAAACGAAGGGTGAAAGCTACTATCACACCTTTGGTGCGCCGGGTAAAAGCATGGCGTTTTGTCATTTTTATCATTATTGGGTAAAGGCGCGCCAGCAAGGCCTAAAAGACGACCTTTGGGATTTTGACCTAAATTACCATGCCGCTGAAGCGGGACGATTTGCGCAGATAAATGCCAAAGACCCAGTCGTTGAATTACCTTTCGCCTATCATTTTGACGCCAGTTTATACGCTCAGTATTTACGAAAGCTCAGTGAAAATATTGGGGTAGTACGCAAAGAAGGTAAAATTTCACGTGTTCAACGTTTTACCAACAGTGGTTTTATTCAAGCACTTCACTTAGAAAGTGGGGACGTGGTTGAAGGGGACTTATTTGTTGATTGCACGGGCTTTAAGGGGCTATTGATAGAGGAAGCGCTGGGCGCTGGTTACGACGATTGGTCTCACTTACTTCCTTGTGATAGTGCGATTGCTATACCGTCTGAGCGACATGAAAAAACCGCGCCTTACACGCGCTCTATTGCCCACGATGCGGGTTGGCAATGGAGGATACCATTGCAACACAGGAATGGTAATGGCCACGTATATAGTTCACGCTATATCAGTGATGATCAGGCCTGTGACACCTTGTTGTCAAACTTAGATACCAAACCATTGGGCGACCCTAAACTGATAAAGTTTACGACGGGCAGACGACGTAAGCAGTGGTACAAAAACGTAGTAGCAGTAGGTCTATCAAGTGGATTCTTAGAGCCACTTGAATCTACTAGTATTCACCTCATTCAATCTGCAATTGTTCGCTTAATTCAGTTGTTTCCCCACAACGGCTTTGCACCGAGCTTGGAAACGGAATATAACAAGCAGTCTGAATTAGAGTTTGAACAAATCAGAGATTTTCTTGTTTTGCATTACACCGTAAATGAGCGAACCGATAGCGCCTTTTTCAATGATATGCGAAATATTACTTTGCCAGATTCCCTAGCACATAAAATTACGTTGTTTAAAGAAAGCGGAAATCTGCTACGAGAACAAAATGATCTATTCCTTGAAAGCTCATGGCTACAGGTCTTGTACGGTCAGGGGATTACTCCTAAGGATTATCACGGTCTGGTAAACAGTGTGCCTGAAGTTCAGTTAAATCAAATGTTAACAAGGTTGTTGGAAATTAAAAAAGAGCCCATTGCTAAGTTGCCGACACATGACGAGTATATAAATGGGATGGTTGCAAAGTATAAGCGCACAATGAGTTGAATAATTTCATATGGTTAGAAGTACTGCGAACGAACGCATTAGCTAACTAAACAGGTAAAGAATAAGGCAGCCACATGGCTGCTTTATTCGTTTTTAAGGATGAATTGTTACAATCATGCTATCTTTTTACTGGTAGATTAAAAATATGTTGCTCTGATGTAAATGAATACGTATGCATAGCATTGCTCCCTTTTTATACAAAACAGTAGTATTTGGTGTTGAACCATAAGAGGCATTTTTGGGGGTGGTAGTCCTAAAAGTGTCGATAATAAACAAGGAATGGGACACCAATGAAAACATTCAAACCCAGCACTATCATGGCGGCCTTGATAAGTAGTGGGGTCGCGTTTAGCGCAGCTCCTCTTTATGCCCAAGAGTCACCAGACACCTCAATAGACGAAGTTGAACGACCACAAGAAGATACCCTAGAGCGTATTGAAGTACGTGGTTTTAGTACCAGCTTGATCCAATCACTAAACCAGAAACGCTTCTCCGATACGGTTTCTGAACAAATATCTGCAGACGATTTGGGCGGACTTCCCGATGTGTCGATGGCGGATGCACTGACCCGCTTGCCAGGTATCTCTGCGGTAAGAACCGGGGGGCAAGCCGCGCAGATAAACATTCGTGGTCTATCCGGTGACTTTGTGTTTTCTACATTAAACGGTAGAGAGCAGGTATCGACCAGCGGAAGCCGGGCAATTGAGTTTGACCAGTATCCTTCAGAGCTTATTAGTGAGGCGGCGGTTTATAAATCTCCCAAGGCATCGCTTATTGAGGGGGGTATAGCGGGTACGGTAGAACTTAAAACTGCATCACCACTTGCCATTGAAGAGCAGCATAAATTCAGCGCCAACATGCGTGGCATGTACAACGATAGAGCGTCAGAGGTGAGTGATGCTACAGAGTATGGACATAGACTGAGTTTTTCATATCAAGGTAAATTCCTTGACGATACGCTAGGTGTATCACTAGGTTATGCTCGTTTATTCCAACCCAGCGTTTCTACTCAATTCATTGGGCTTGCCTACAATGGTGTAACGGACGTAGACGGGATTTACACAAATTCTGAGTGTACCGAAGAGGAAATAGCGCCTAACTGTGAACTCATTTCAGAGGGTTTTGAAATGCAGCACAAGGGCGGGGAAGAGACTCGTGATGGTTACGTTGCGGCGTTTGAATGGGCACCTATCGATACCTTTACACTTAAAGCTGATGCTTTTATCTCGAAATTTGACTCCGAAGCCTTTGCACGTGGGTTTCGCGTTAATCTAGGTGGAATAAACGCTGGTATAACTAATCCTGTAGTAGTAAACAACAGCGTAATTGGCGGCACATTTTCTCGTGCAGACAACAGCTTTACCCGTGTTGAGTTGGTAAACGACGACAATCAAGATTTCGACAGTGTTACCAACTTGGGCGTGAATGCTAGTTGGGAGATATCGCCAGATTTAGCGGTTCAGTTTGACGTCTCCCGCTCAAGTGCTGAAAGCGACTTTAGAAACGGCTTACTGTGGTCGCTTGTTGGCGAAGACGCGACAGTGGCAAACCCCGTGTTCGACGAAAACGTTCAAATTTCTTATTTGCTCAACGGACTAAACTTACCTGATATCGGTTTTAATCAAAGTGATGCTTTTACAGACTTAGACCGTGTAATGGTAAGTAAATACGGCATTTATCCGTATGAAAACAAAGATGAGTTAGACGCCTATCGCGTAGACTTCCAATATTATGTCGATGTGCCAATCATTTCAGGCTTTGAATTTGGCTATCGTTATTCAGACCGGGAATATAACAATGACCGCTCTGTGTTTGAATACGGCAATGACAGTGCATTTTCAGTCAGCGAACCGCCACTTCAGTTAACTTCTGATATGGTCGAAGAGGTAAATTGGAGCGGTGATTTTGGTTATTTTCCAAGTTATCTTTCCGTTGATCTAGACAGTGCACTTAATGCTTGGTTTCCAAACGGTAGGCCACAGCCTGTTCAGACTTGGGGGCCAGGCGCTGCAGGCGTAATTAACGCGCCAGATACTGGTACTGCTTCAACAGCATGGACGTTACAAGAAAGTGGTGATGTATTTGAAACCGTGAATTCTGCTTACTTGATGGCAAACATTAATACAGAAATTGGCAGTATTCCCGTTACAGGTAATGTTGGTGTTCGTTACGTTAAAAGTAAACAGAGTTCAACGACGCTACAGCGTGCTACTCGGTTTATTGAAGACCTTGAAACCGAAACATCGGTTGAAGTTAGTGATCCTACGGCTGGTGCACAAAATATTACCGACGACGTAGGGTTAATCAATAACTTTTATCGCCCAGCCTTGATAAGTCACGAATATTCTGACGTTTTGCCTTCAATTAACCTCAACTTTAAACTTACAGACGACACACAACTTCGTGTAGCCGCCGCAAAGGTGATGGGTAGAGCGCCGATAAACCGTTTTGCCGCGAATGCGTCAACGACTATTGAACCGGTTACTGCTTTCCAAGACAGAGATTCGGGCGAAATTACGCTTTCAAACCCTACGGCGAGGGTTAGTGGTAGCGCCCGCAACAGCCCCTATCTAGAGCCGTTCTATGCAACTCAATACGACGTTTCGTGGGAGTATTATTTCTCAGATACGGAAGGTGCATTAGTTGTCGCTGGCTTTTATAAAGACATTGAATCGTTCGTAGAAGACATTGAAATAGAGCCTTATGATTTTGAAGCAAACGGCATTGTAATTCCTGATAACGTAAGTGTGCCGGTTTACTTGACGCCAGAGTTTGCAGGACAGGAAGCCGAACTAGCGCTTGATGAAAATGGCGACCCCATCTTTATTACCGTCCCTACTGAAAATGGTAGCTACAGCACAGCCGTAAACAATGCCGAAGGTGGCTATATTCGCGGTTTAGAAATCGCCTATACGCAAATTTATAGCATGCTGCCTGGTATGTGGTCAGGCTTAGGCGTTAGCGCAAGTTACTCTTACACCGAAAGTGAAATTCAACGCACGCTAGGTGATGACGTGTATGCCGCTAACTTACCAGGTCTTTCTGAAAACGTTGCTACGCTAACCGTGTTTTGGGAATACGAAGGTTTTGAAACTCGCTTGTCTAGCCGATATCGCGACGCATTTGTTTCGCAGCAAGTAGCGGTAAACGATCAGGTGGTTAATTTTGATGAAGAATTGGTTATTGATTACCAAGCGTCGTACGAGATTAACGACAATTGGAGCGTACTATTTCAAGTTAACAACCTAACAGACGAGCCAACGAAGAGCTATTTCTCATCAGAAGAGCAAACCGGCACTATCCAATACTTTGGTACGCAATATTACCTAGGGATGACATATCAACTATGAAAAACAGCATCTTAGGTAATTTATTTAGCAACACGAAGGAATATTCGGTTGCCAAAAGTAGCGAAAAAATTCAGGAGAATTCTATGTTTACTAAAAAAAGAGTAGTGCGCGCTGCGTTACTCGTAGTAGGCGCATATACACTTGCAGGTTGCGGTGGCTCGGGCGTAGAGTCGGGCACGAACGATCTGCTTACCTGTGAGGTTCCAAATGTACCTAATTCAACCGGTACGGCTTGTGAACCGCCACCACCTATTCAATGCGATGCGCCGCTCGTACCTAATGAAGCGAACGATGCATGTGAAGCCGGTGCTGATCCAAGTTTACCTGCACCTGTATTTACCCCTTCATCTAATCAAGCTGTACTTTATTATAATCGGGCTGCTGTTGACGCTGATAACTCAAGTAACGATGCAGCTTATGAAGGCTGGAGACTACATACTTGGAACAATGACGAGTGTGATGCTTATGCTGACGCAGACACGGATTGGGCCAACGGTCGCATTCATAGCGGTATCGATCCTAACTATGGTGCGTATTGGATTCTAGACCTTAAAGAAGGGTATGGAAGCTGTCACAATTTCATCATCCACAAAGGCACTGACGATGCCGGAAAAGAAATGGGGGGCGGAAACTTCCAGGGTTCTTTAGTACAAGATGATGAAACATTTGTACGCATGAATTTTACCCTCTCTGGCGAGGCAACCATATTCGAGTTTCCTATCATGTCTCTTGGTCCTCAGCCTGTTGATATCGAGGGTTTTGGCGCGCATTGGTTAGATGCCAACACTATTTTATGGGACGTACCTGAAACCGTTTCAGAGGTGAAACTTCACTATTCAGCACAGGCTGACTTAGAGAGTACGCTGGAAGAGGGTATTAACGGTACTCAAGTAACGTTAATGAGTACAACACTTACCGAAGAGCAATCTGCCCGTGCGCCGCACTTATCTGCTATGCAGGCTTGGGAAGGCGACTGGTCGGTTGAAGATGCTAAAACCGTGTTGACGACACAAGCCGTAGTAGGGGGTTACGATGCTGACGGTGCGCTTGTTGTTGCGACCGGGATCCAACTGGCTAACGGAATAGACGCACTATATACGCTCGGTGAAGACGATGCCGACGAAGCTCAACTTGGTGGTATCTACTCTGATACAGGTATTACTGCCGCATTGTGGGCGCCTACTGCTTCAAATGTTGATCTTCTGATTTATAACGACAACAAGACATTAAGCCAACGTATTGATATGGTTCGCGATGATACGTCTGGTGTCTGGCGTCATGAAGGCGATATGTCCCTTGACCGTCAGCTTTACCGTTATGAAGTTACCGTCTATCACCCTATTACGGGGAATGTAGAAACGCTGCTTGTTACAGACCCATATTCTGTGTCACTAAGCACAAACGGCCGTTTCTCTCGCTTCGTAAATCTAGCTGATGATGATTTAAAACCACAAGGCTGGGATACTCATACTATTCCGACGGTTGAAAATTATGAAGATGCAGTCATTTACGAAGGGCACGTTCGTGACTTTAGCGTACGTGATATGTCTACGTCTGAGGAAAATAGAGGTAAATACCTTGCTTTTACTGAAGAGGGCACAGCACCGGTTGAGCACCTTAAAAAGCTTGTTGAAGCAGGGCTTACTTACTTCCATATACTCCCAGCAAATGACATTGCAACCATCGATGAGGATCCAACAAAAACGGTAGATTTATACGATACGGTAGGCAAACTGTGTCGCTTAAATAGCAGTGCTGCTGTATGTGAAGAAGAAAGCGCTGATGCATTGCTAATTGACGTTTACAACGGTTACGATCCTTTATCTCAAGCGGGTAAAGCTCAGCAGCTTACTAATGATTTACGTAATCTAGATACATTTAACTGGGGCTATGATCCTCATCACTTTAACGCACCGGAAGGCAGCTATGCGTCGAGTGCAGAGGGTGTAGAACGCATTGTAGAAATGCGCGCCATGATCCAAGCACTTCACGAGATGGGGCTACGTGTTGCACTTGATGTAGTCTATAACCATACCAATGCGTCTGGTGTTTTCAGTAAGTCAGTATTAGACAAAGCGGTACCGGGTTACTATCACCGTTATGAAGTGGATACTGGTGCGATTGTTCGTGAAACGTGCTGTGATGACACAGAGCCTCGCAATGTCATGATGGAAAAGTTCATGGAAGATTCGCTGCTGATGTGGACTGAGCATTATAAGTATGATTCATTCCGTTTCGACATCATGAGCCAAGCTACAAAAGACACTATGGTACGCTTGCGTGATGCAGTCCAAGCTATCGATGCTGACAACTATTTCTACGGTGAGGGCTGGACTAAAATAGACCGCGGTTACGAGCAAGCGAGCCAGCTCAATATGGCTGGTACCGAGATTGGAACCTATAACGACCGTATTCGCGAAGCTATTCGCCAAGGCGCTATCTTTAGGCCGGAAGATGAAGGGCTATTAAGCGCGCAAGACCGTGTAAAAATGGGCATGATCGGAACGTTAAAAGACTATGTTTTGGAGACGTCTTCAGGAAGTGCAGGCGCTACCAGTAACTTAGGCGGCTATGCAGAAGATCCTGCGGATATCATTAACTACGTGTCGAAGCACGATAATGAAACACTGTGGGATCAGTTAAACTACACGCTTCCACAAGATATTACTCTAGAACAGCGGGTTCGTGCCCAAAATGTAGCAATGGGTATTAATCTTGTGTCTCAAGGTATTCCATTTTTACAAATGGGCGGCGACATGCTTCGCTCAAAATCAATGGATAGAAATACCTATGATGCGGGCGACTGGTTTAACTACGTCGATTTCACCTACGAAACGAACAACTGGAACGTAGGTTTACCGTTGGCACAAGACAACGAAGCCCGTTGGGAAGAAATGGGTGAATTCATTTACAATCCAAATCGCGCGGCCTCAATGGCAGATATAATGTTTGCCTCTGATGTGTTTGCAGAATTGCTTAATATTCGAATGACAAGTCCGCTGTTTAGATTAACCACCGCTGAAGACATCATCGACCGTATAGGTTTCCACAATATTGGCGAACGCCAGCAGCGTGGTCTTATAGCGATGAGTATTGATGACGGCATATCTGAAAACAACGAAGTACCTCGCCAAGATTTAGACATGATGAATGATGCGGTTATGGTGCTAGTAAATACAGGGTATGAAGAGAAGTCTATCACGGTAAACACAGCAACAGGTTTTTCGCTTCACGCCACACAAATGAATTCTGTCGATGCTGCGGTACGCGGCGCCACATTTGTAGAAGGTGAAGATGGTAATGGAACCTTTACCGTTCCGGCACTAACTATTGCTGTTTTCGTAAAACCACAGTCTGGAGCCCAAGGTTATGGTCTATCAGCGTATGCCACGTCTGGTGCGCCTGATGTTGTTCCTTACGGCGACACCATCGCTTACCTGCGTGGAGATATGAATGGTTGGTCAACGGATGATGCATTTACCTATCAGGGTGACGGTAAGTACACCGTAACAGCTACACTTGAAGGTGGCGTTACATATGGATTCAAATTCGCATCTGAAGATTGGAGTACAGTGAACTTTGGCGCAGCGGATGGTGAAGAAGGTACAGTAATAGCGGGTGAAGAAAAGGTTCTTGCACGTACTAATACCAACCTTTCATTTACACCAGCGACGAGCGCGACCTACCTGTTTACTATTGATGCGACTGATAGCGAAGCACCAATCCTAATAGTTGAAAACGAAGAGCCCTAT
The DNA here is from genome assembly GCF_022348305.1 of Alteromonas sp. MmMcT2-2. Classification (NCBI taxonomy): domain Bacteria; kingdom Pseudomonadati; phylum Pseudomonadota; class Gammaproteobacteria; order Alteromonadales; family Alteromonadaceae; genus Alteromonas; species Alteromonas sp. MmMcT2-2. Next base: position 14,548 of record NZ_JAKRFA010000047.1, on the reverse strand, counting down.
GTTGGCACACCAGTGTATCTTCGTGGTGCAATGAACGACTGGGGTACGGCTGAGGAGTTTGCTTACCAAGGCGGACGTATTTACACTTTCTCTCGTGATGTTGAGCCAGGGACTTACGAGTTTAAGGTTGCTTCAGAAGATTGGAGTACCGTGAACTTCGGTGCGATATCAGCCGATGATTCAGATCGCAACCTTGCGCCTGGTCAGACTTTGGGGCTCGCCGCTACTAACGACAATCTTATTTTGAACATTGAAACCGCCGACCGCTATGTGTTCGTATTCAACGTCACTGATTTAGATGCGCCAACCATTGGTGTATTTAAAGAAGCGTTTTGGGGCGACACTCAAGTTTATATCCGTGGTGGTATGAATGGCTGGGGAGCTGTCGATATGTTTGAATATCAAGGAGAAGGTGTTTATACCGCAGACATTGAATTGAGCGCAGGTAGTATTGAATTCAAAGTCGCTTCTGAAGACTGGTCGACAGTAAACCTTGGCAACCCGAACGATGCAGCAAGCAACGTAGTAACGCCTAGCGAGCAGAAAACACTTGGCGCAAGTAACAATAATCTAATGATTGAAGTTGCAGAGTCTGGTCTATACGAGTTTAAGGTATCTGGCCCTGATGGAAATGCACCTACGTTAACGGTTACGAAAAAGTAAGACCGAATAAACGCTAATTTGGTAAATTTCTAATAAACCAAGATTTAAAAACCGCGACGTAGTTCGCGGTTTTTTGTTTTTGGCATATCTCTTGATTCTCTAGTAGTATCACCAAGAAAATAGTGGTCGTACCAGAGTGGTTGAATTTATTCAAAAGGAGATGAAAATGAAACGTGCACTTGTTGTTGAAGGTGGCGCTATGCGCGGAGTTTTTGCAGCAGGCGTGTTAGACAAATTCATGGAGCATGACTACCATTCGTTCGACTTCGCGATTGGTGTTTCAGCTGGCGCAACTAATCTTTCAACCTACGTGTCGAAAATGCATGGGCTTAGTAAAACCATCATCACGCAATACGCCACAAAGAGGGAGTTTTTTAGCCCGCTTCGTTTCATAAAAGGTGGGCACATTACAGATGTTCATTGGCTATGGCATCACTCTAAACAGTCCATGAATATTCCTGCACCAGGTGAAAAAAGCAGCATGCCACTGTATGTTGGGATTACTAATGCAGAGTCAGGTGAATGTGAATATATACAAGCCACCAAAGATAATGTTGATGATTTAATGGTAGCTTCCTGTGCGTTGCCAACTGCATACCGAGACGAAATTTCAATAAACGGTACGCGATACTTGGACGGGGGAGTGGCAGATGCAATACCTGCTATCCAAGCATACAAAATGGGTGCGAAGGATATCACGGTTATTCTTTCTCAACCGTTAGGTTTTACAAAACCAGAAGTAAAGTCTGTTTGGCTAATGCAAAAGATGTATGGCAACCAGCCTGCGCTACTCGATAAGATGTTGCAGCGTGCAGCCATTTATAACGAAACGTTAGCTTTTCTCAATAATCCACCCGACGACTGCACAATCCGTGTGATAGCGCCTGATGAAGCTTTTTGCGTTAAGCGTTTAACTATGGATAAGAAGAAGTTATTGCGAGGCTACGGTCAAGGGCGGCGCATGGCAAGACGCTATCTTAAACATTGCTGTGAGAATTCAGTGGAAAGACAGCGCAAAAGCGCATAGCTACCCTACCAGACTGATTTCTTCTTTCTGTACAAAGCCTGTATGCAAATCGCAACAAAAGGCTTATAGAGCTTGGTTTTTTTTCCAGGCTTTTTTTTATCTCCAATAAAACTTTAATTTTCAGTATTTTAGCCTGTTTCAATTTGGCAACAGTTTAAACTTAAGTTACTAATTCTTACTTCTAGTACCAGTCTTACACAGCGTGAATTGTTGAATTTAGCAACGCTATTTCCCTTACATCGCTTATAACTAGCGCTGTTGTCTTCCCGTTTGAACATAATTTGCCATTTTTCCTATTTTAGTAACATTTTGAAAAAAATGAATTTTATCGAGTTTATGAAGCATTCTTATGTAAACTTTGCAGGCAATGTGCAATATTTTCATTAAACTGGTCTGCATCTTGCTGAACAGGTGGCAATAAACGCTGTTTTTTTAACGATGCGAAGATGTCAGATGGTTCATTTATCTCAATATTAAATCCTTCTTAAAAAAGGGATTGAGTAAATAGACCAAACTGTCACACGTTATTAAAATATAGAAATTATAATCGACCACGCTTTGCAATATCACGTGCTTCTCGATAACAAGGGGAGACCAGTGCTTATTGGCATAGTGAATCGCGAGTTTTGTGTCTACCGCTTTTTAGATAAATTTAATCATACTTAAGGTTAGTTTACGCTAACCTGTCTAGAAGCGTGAGAAAGAACGTGGCAATATCAAATGCTGAATAAAAAAATAAAATAAATACAAACGTGCAAATTGCGAATCAGAAAATGTCAATTGGGTTAATAAACCCAAAAAATCCCGTAAATGTTGCTTCTATACTGCGAGCTGCAGGTTGTTATGGTGTGGCCAGCGTTTTTTATACTGGTCAGCGCTATCGATTTGCTAAAGATTTTAATGCGGATACGAAAGCGTTTCATAAAGTCATTCCGACCATTGGGGTCGACGACTTAAAAGAAGTAGTGCCTGAAGGTGCGTCAGTCGTAGCGGTTGAACTGGTAGAGGGTGCTACACCACTACCTTTGTTTGAGCACCCGAGCAATGCGTTTTACTTGCTAGGTCCTGAAGATGGCAGTATTGGCGAAGACGTTTTGTCTTGGTGCGATCATGTTGTCTACGTTCCTACTTTTTCATGCATGAATTTAGCGGCCACAGCAAATGTGTTGCTGTATGACCGTCTGTCAAAGTCTGATTACGTAAGTGGGGATGCACTTATCAGACAAAGTAGAGATACGAATAACAAATCTAAGATTAAATAGTAATTAAATAACTAAGGCTGTCGTTGCGAACAGGAAGTTACCCACAAGCCTAATAATAAATTAAATCAGGGGAGCTTTGCGTTGAAGATGAGAACAATGAGCGCAGTTCGAGCGTTTAATGGCGCCGTGTCTAACAAACTGAGTCGACTACCACAAACATTTTCTAGGGTACTCCCTAGTCGTTTCTCACTCGAAGAGAGTATTTCTAATTTCTTCTTTAGCCGTTACGAACTTGTGATTGCTAACGAAGAAAGTGAAAAGCAGGTGAGTTATAAAACGCGACACAAAGTGTATTGTGAAGAAATGAACTTCGAGCAGAAAAATGCCACTGCATTAGAAAAAGACAAGTTTGATGATCGCGCGATCAATTGCTACATCAAGCATTTGCCAACAGGAGAGTGTGCAGGCACGATAAGGTTGGTCTTGCCAACTGAAGCTGGCTTGGCACTTCCATTAGAAGAAAAGTGTGCGGAAGTAATTGGCGATGGTGCATTGCTACCTTCAAACTTGTCTCCACAAAGCGTCTGTGAAATCTCTCGCCTTGCAATACCGAGAGAATTTAGAGTGCGACAGTTACGCTCTAAAATCCTACCCTCTGAAAAAATTGAAAAAGTTAAACAAAAGAAAAATGTTCCATTTAACGTTGAGCATTTTCCTTATCTTTCAATTGCGCTGTACTTAATGGCAACGAGTGTGTGCCTTCATTTAAACGTTAAGCATGCCTATGTGCTAATGGAGCCTAAGTTAGCAAGAAGAATGAAGGCATTCGGTATTCATTTTAATCCAGTAGGTGAAGCTATTGAATTCAATGGCAAACGTATGCCATATAGATTGTCACCGCACGTACTGCTTGATGATTTAGCAAAACCACTAAAAGGTTTTCACAGAAAGATTCATTCAGAACTAAATAGTGCGTTACAAGCTATTGGTGATGTGGCCGTTCCCACCATTGAGCACACTCGAAAGCCGCTTCGCATAGCCCATGCAGCATGACACCATGCTATCTGGAATACTAAGCCGCCTCGTCAGGCGGTTTTTTTATGTTTGAATACGTATGCATGTTTTTTAACATCCAGTTAACGCGTATCCTGTTGGCATAATTTACGTTTATCACAATGATTACCATGCCAAATTTCCAATTTCGTTTTTGTCTTAAACCCTTGTCAATTGCTATGCTGTCAATTGGATTAACAGCGTGTACAGGGCCGACCTCTCCAGTGAATAATCAAAAACCGGTGATCAAAGACGCTAGTCTGAAACCATTTGGTCAAAGCGGCGAAAGTTCGACGCTAAACGATTCGGCTGAAAGGCAAGGTAAACCGGTCGTTTATCAAGTTTTTACTCGCTTGTTTGGAAACACGAATACAAATAACCAGCCTTGGGGCACAATTGAGCACAATGGGGTAGGTAAGTTTAGTGATTTTACTCCCGAAGCGCTAAAGGCCATAAAATCTTTGGGAACCAGTCATATCTGGTATACCGGTGTGCCGCACCATGCGGTGATTAATGACTACACTGATTTTGGTATTTCAAACGACGACCCAGATGTAGTGAAAGGCAGAGCGGGCTCTCCCTACGCAGTTAAAGATTACTACAACGTTAATCCAGACCTAGCCGATGATCCAGCCAAGCGTTTAGAAGAATTTGAAGCGCTAATTGCCAGGACTCACGCAGCGGGAATGAAGGTTATTATCGATATTGTGCCTAATCATGTCGCCCGTGATTACCATTCACTTTCTGCACCTGAAGGTGTAAGTGATTTCGGCGCGCACGACGACACGTCTGTTGAATACGCCCGTGATAACAACTTTTACTATGTAGTAGGTGAAGCGTTTCAAGTGCCCACAGCTGATAACTATCAACCTCTAGGTGGTGAAAAGCATCCACTATCTGACGGTAAGTTCGAAGAGTTTCCAGCAAAATGGACAGGCAACGGTGCTAGAGCTTCGAAACCGGATATAAACGACTGGTACGAGACCGTAAAAGTGAACTATGGCGTGAAGCCTGACGGCACTTACGACTTTCCAGTTTTACCTGAAGAGTACAGTGATAAGTCTTTTGAAGAACATGCCGCATTTTGGCAAGGAAAAGACGTACCAGATTCGTGGTATAAATTCAGAGATATTGCACATTATTGGATAGATAAAGGTGTCGACGGTTTCCGCTACGATATGGCCGAAATGGTGCCTGTTGAGTTTTGGTCGTTTCTAAATAGCAGTATTAAACAAAAGGCACCTAATGCGTTCTTGCTAGCGGAAGTTTATCAACCAGATAAGTATCGCGAGTATATCCACCAAGGCAAAATGGACTACCTTTACGACAAGGTGGGTTTCTACGACACATTAAAAACGATTATGCAGGGGAGTGGAGAAGTAAGCAAACTGGTTACTATTCATGATGAAATCAATGATATCGCCCCGCATATGCTTCATTTTTTAGAAAATCACGACGAACAACGTATAGCCAGCCCCGACTTTGCCGGTAGTGCCCAGAAAGGTAAACCCGCGCTCGCAGTGAGTGCGCTTATTAGCAGTTCGCCTACGCTGTTGTACTTTGGTCAAGATGTGGGTGAAGACGGTAGCGAGGAGACTGGTTTTGGAGATCCAACACGTACGTCAATTTTCGATTATGTAGGTGTTCCTGCCCATCAGCGTTTTATGAACGACGGTAAGTTTGATGCAGGGAAATCTACCGAAGATGAAAAAGCACTTCACCAATTTTACCAAGACGTGATGGCTATTGCTGCCACAAACCCTGCAGTTACAGGTGAATATCAAAGCCTACACGCGCTCAATCTTGATGTGAAAGATTCAGCCTATACTGAGCAGCAATTTGCTTTTGTGCGCGCGCAAGGTGAGCACGGATTTGTGGTTGTGGCTAATTTTAACGATAAGCCTACAGGTGCAATGAAGCTTGTTGTTCCTTCAAATGTTTTTGGTGAAGATAGCGATCGGATCACGCTAGCGCCTATGCTTTCTCATGAAGGCATAACACTAGAAAAAGAGGGCATTTACTACAACGCTTCGTTCTCATTGGAAGGGCTTGAGACTAAAGTATTCGCCTTCTAATTAGGTTTTATCACATGCTGCTGAGTTAACGCGAAACACCATGTTTTTTTACATGGTGTTTCGTGAATACGTATGCAGAGCATTGGTCAGATCGGACGGGCAAGGTAGTATCTCATCACCATCTTGTACTTAACGTATTTTTAACATGGGGTTGATGTGCCAAAACGTAATCGTGTAACTAATGACAGTGGTCATAAAAAAATCCAAAAGCGCGCAATTCCGCTTCTCCTCAGCTGTATCACTACATTTCCTTTGTTCTCAGTTCAATCATCTGCAAACAGTGGCATTGATGTTTACCCGCCGAATTGGTGGGTTGGTATGCAAAACAGTAATGTAGAATTGATGCTTTATGGTGATGATGTTGCCGATGACACTGTTTCAATAGCGAAAGGCGATGTAAGCGTTAAGCATAGCCAAGCCCTTGATAGTGAAAACTATCTATTCGTAACGCTAGACACGTCGAATGTTAGTGCCCAAGAACTCGTTATCAGGCTTACTGACAGCGATGGTACGACCCGTGATTTAACTTACACGTTAGAAAAAAGAGCACAAGGCTTAGCGTCGCGCGAAGGCTTTGGGCCTCAAGATGCTATTTATCTTATTGCCCCCGACAGATATGCCAATGGTAATGTGGAAAATGATAATGTTAAGGGTTATGGCGATCCCGCAGACCGTTCATTCAAAGGTGGTCGCCACGGTGGTGACATTCAAGGTATTGTTGATAACCTCAACTACATTCAGGATATGGGCTTTACTCAAATATGGACAATGCCCATGCTCGAAAATGCCATGGATAAATACAGTTATCATGGCTATTCCACCACGGACTACTACAAAATAGACCCTAGATTTGGTTCCAATGACGATTTTATTGCGTTAAGTACTGAAGCTAGATCAAAGGGTCTTGGCATTATAATGGATATGGTACTTAACCATATAGGCAGTAATCATTTATGGATGAAAGATATGCCGTCACACGACTGGATCAATAACAACGGTAAATTTGTAGGGACAACCCACAAGCGTGAAGCTCTTCACGACCCTCACGCCATAGCAAGCGATATAAAAGGGTTTAGCGATGGTTGGTTTGTGCCAACCATGCCGGACTTAAATCAGCGCAATCCGCATTTAGCGAACTACCTTATTCAAAACGCGATTTGGTGGGTTGAAAGCGCTGGGCTAAGTGGAATACGAGTGGATACGTACTCCTATCCTGATAAGGCGTTTTTGAGCCAATGGACAAACCGCATAATGGACGAGTACCCGAATTTCAATATAGTAGGGGAAGAGTGGTCAGTTAACCCCGCAATCACGGCATATTGGCAGGCGGGTAGCCACCGCCACGATGATTACGATAGCGCTCTACCATCGGTAATGGATTTCCCGCTTCAAGCCGCAGTCGTTGAAGCGTTGAGCAATGATGAAAGCTGGAATTCTGGCTTCATCTCTGTATACGAAACTTTAGCTACTGACTTTTTGTACGGCGACCCGAATAATTTGGTCATCTTTCCTGATAACCACGATATGAGCCGCATTTTTACTCAGCTCGGTCATGATAAAGACAAATGGAATATGGCTATGACGCTATTGCTCACTACGCGCGGTATTCCACAAGTTTTTTACGGTACAGAAATTTTAATGGGTAACGAAGGCAGTGAAGACCACGGTATTATTCGTTCTGACTTTCCAGGCGGGTGGCCTTCGGACAATGACAAAAACGCTTTTACCGGGCACGGTTTAACGGATGATGAGCGTTGGGCACAGCAGCGTGTGAAGGGCTTACTTCAACTGCGTAAATCACACCCTTTGCAGTTTAGAGGCCTGTTGAAGCATTTTGCACCGGAGAATGGGGTTTATACCTATATTCGAGAGGCAAATGTCGATTCAGCCAGTGGTGCTGATAAATCAAATACTAATCAGTCTGATAAAATATTGGTCATCTTAAATAAAAAGCCAGTGGACCTGCCTCTAAACAAGTATGCAGAGGTGCTAAGCACACACCAGACATTAACACGTGTTAGCGATGGGATATCTTTTAAGACGACGGATACCTTAAGCTTACCAGCAATGTCTGCTAGTGTTTTCATTGTGCAGTAATCGTATTAACTATAGTAAAACAATAAATAGAGCAAAGTATGCAAGCAACTCAACCACGCCTTTCTTTCTGGCAAATATGGAACGTCAGCTTTGGCTTTCTAGGTGTTCAATTCGGTTTTGCACTGCAAAACGCAAACGTAAGTCGTATCCTTTCAGACTTAGGGGCAGACCTTCACTCGCTATCACTATTTTGGCTCGTCGCGCCAATCATGGGGTTAATCGTTCAACCAATTGTTGGCTCAGCATCTGATAGAACGTGGAATCGATTAGGTCGACGCCGCCCGTTCATCCTTGCTGGTGCAATCGCCGCAGTATTGGGTATGATTTTACTGCCTAATGCGCCGATATTTGTTGCCTTCTTGGCACCTATGGTAATGGGCGCGTTAATGGTTGCACTTATGGACGCGTCGTTTAACGTATGTTTTCAGCCGTTTCGCTCATTGGTGTCAGACATGGTACCGCCGTCACAACGCAATGTTGGCTATTCGATTCAGTCATTACTGATTAATATAGGCGCAGTTATCGGCTCAATACTGCCATTTGTACTTACCAATGTTATTGGCCTTGAAAATACGGCACAAATGGGTGAGGTTGCACCTTCTGTTGTTTGGGCTTTCTACATTGGCGCTACAGTACTGCTTGGTACGGTCATTTGGACGGTAGTTCGTACCAAAGAATACGCACCAGATGAATACAACCGCTATAAAGGGCTTACCGAAGAGCAGCCTGCAACTGAAAAAGCACCGCTAGGACAACGCTTAAGTGAGTTTTTCACGTTAGTAAAAGATATGCCAAAGACGATGAAACAACTTGCTGTCGTGCAGTTTTTCTCGTGGTTTGCGCTCTTTATTATGTGGGTATACACCACACCTGCTATTACGCAGCATATATGGAATGTAGATAAGCAGTGGTTTGACCCAGCTTATATTGCTGCAGCCCCGATGGTGCCTGAAACCATCATCATGGCCAAGGGAGCCGCTGGTGATTGGGTAGGGATTCTATTTGCTGCGTATTCGGTATTTGCTGCTATTTTTTCTATTTTCTTAGCAAAACTCGCTGACAAGTTTGGTCGCAAAACGGTTTACGCTTCGTCTTTAGCGCTAGGTGGCCTGAGCTACGTAAGCTTCTTGTTATTCCAAGACCTGACGATGATCAACGTAAACTTAGTGATTACTGAAGTAACAGTACCTTTGGGCGCAGTGAAGCTGTTAATCCCTATGGTAGGCGTAGGTATAGCGTGGGCTGCCATTCTTGCTATGCCTTACGCTATGTTAGCTGGTGCGTTACCTGCAAATAAAACGGGTGTTTATATGGGTATCTTCAACTTTACCGTTGCCGCCCCTCAAATTGTTTCGGGCCTAACTGCTGGCTGGATTCTAAGTTCTGTTTTCGACAACGACGCAAAGTACATTATCGTTGTTGCCGGAGTTTCTATGTTAATTGGTGCGGTTTCAGTTTTCTTCGTGAACGAGGCCGATAAGCAAGAAATTGAAGAAGCGCAGGGAGCTTAATATGTCATTTAATCGTACAACAATCGCATTAACGTTAGCTGGTTTATTTTGCTCAGCCTGCTCGAGTACATCTGTTCCTTCATCTAACGATATACAAGAAAACAGCCACGCTATCGTGGGTACCACTACGCCATTTGCTAGCGAAGCGGTGTACTTTGTTGTAACAGATCGTTTTGTAGACGGCGACCCTTCGAACAATCATGAAGAGCAGGGAGGCGATCACCCTACGTGGCAACTGCCCTTAGAAGGTCCTGAAGGTAAGAAAGCCTATGTGGGTTACATGGGCGGTGATTTACAGGGTATCTTAAACAACGCCGATTATATTAAAGAAATGGGGTTCACGGCAGTATGGATGACGCCTGTCCACGATAACCCGGACTATGCGTTTAATGGCGATGAACCCATTACTTATGGCGGTGCCTTTAAAGACGGTGGTAAAACGGGTTATCACGGCTATTGGGCAACGAATTTCTATAAAGCTGACGAGCATTTGGTTAGCGCCAATTTAAGCGTTAGTGACTATACGGCGAAAATGCGTCAGCATGGCCTTAAGTCCGTGTTTGATATTGTGGCAAATCATGGCACACCAAGCTTCACCATGGAAAAGGACTTACCCGGCTACGGGGAAATATATGACAGTGATGGAAATCTGGTTGCTGATCATCAAAACTTGGCACCTGAAGAGCTTGACCCTGAAAACAACCCGCTTCATAGCTTTTTTCACAACTATCCAGATTTAGTAAAGCTTTCTAATCTAGATGACGAAAACCCCGCCGTACGCGATTATCTCATCAACAGCTATTTGTATTGGATTTCTCAAGGTGCTGATGCATTTAGAATAGATACAATCAGGCATGTGCCTCATGCGTTTTGGCGTGAAGCGTCAGATCGTATACGCGAGCAAAACCCTGACTTTTTTATGTTTGGCGAAGCATTTGACTATGAGGCGAACAACATTGCCCAACATACGTTACCGAAAAATGGGGGCGTCAGTGTATTAGACTTTCCTATGCAAAAGGCCATGGTGAATGTATTTGAAAAGCCGCTAGAGAGTGATTTTGCTGACTTAGAAACGGTGCTTCATCTTACGCACGGGCCATATAACAATCCGTATGAATTAACTACGTTCTACGATAACCACGATATGGCGCGCATTAATGCCACTGATGAAGGCTTTATTAATGCGCATAACTGGTTGTTTACAGTAAGAGGCATTCCGGTTGTATACATGGGATCTGAAATTGGCTTCATGCGCGGTACGGCGGAACATGCCGGCAATCGTAACTATGTTGGCCAAGAGCGCCTAGACCAAGCCAAGAAACATCCTATTCAACAGGCGCTAACAAAGATTGCCAATGTGCGTAAAAACACGGTAGCACTGCAGCGCGGTGTTCAAGTCAACGTTGAACTTGACGGTCATCAAGCGGCGTTTTATCGCGTTGTTGATACTGCAGAAACACAGCAGACTGCACTTGTATTACTTAATAAGGGTAATGCCGCACAATCTTTTGAGGTTAGTGACTTTATGCAATCGGGCGACTGGACGGAACAATTATCTGGAGAAACGCAAACGGTAGAACTAGGTGATGCGTTAACCGCAACGGTTAAGCCCAATGGCGTTCAGGTATGGGTGCGCGAGGGTCAAGTAAGTAACAGTGCATTACTTGCTCAAATTAAGCATCAGTTGGCCCGCCAATAAAACGTGTTTAGCGCACAATAAAAAAGCCCCGTGGTTGTTTAACGCCCGGGGCTTTTTGTTAATCAGTGATTGCTTAATTTCTAGTGTGTAATTTGCGCACGCTTACTCACTGCCACATGACTGCCTAATAATAATATCCGCAGGCATTAAATAATCCTGAACGTCTTCGTTGTTAATGGCTTTTAATAAGGTGTTTACCAATAACTCGCCCGCCAGTTTGGTATTTTGCTGAACAGTGGTGAGCGAAGGCGTGGTGTAGGCTGAAACCGCAATATTGTCATAGCCAACCACGGCTACATCATCAGGCACATTTACTTTTGCCTGGCGCAGCGCTCTAAGCACGCCCATTGCAATAAGGTCTGACGCGCAGACAATTGCTTGGGGAAGTTCGCCACTTTGCAGCAATGATTTCACCGCTTCTGACCCCGCGTCCTCAGTCGAAATAGCATTGCGTTGAACACTTGACTGATCAAGCCCATGAGATTGAAGTGTTTCAAAATGACCGTTAAAACGCGCTTTGAATTCAGGGGCGTGATCGCCGTTGTCGCCAATAAACGCAAAGGAAGTTTTACCCAAGCCAATTAAATGTGACGTTATGCTTTGGCCACCTTGATAGTTATCACAACCGATACTAACCCCTGGGTGGGCTTCATCTGGCGCACCCCAACGAACAAAGTGGGTGCCCTGCGATTCAAGTTGCGCGACTTTGTTTTGGTAATCAGTATAGTCGCCATATCCTAATAGAATAATGCCGTCAGCCTTATTTGAGTCTTCATATTCTGCGTGCCAGTCATCATCTAAATTTTGGAAGGACACAAGCAGATCATAGTTTGCTTGCGCACACGCGCGGGTAATACTGCCGAGCATCGCTAGGAAGAACGGATTAATCATCGAATCATCGGACGTAGGATCTTCAAACAAGAGTAGGGCAATTGTGCTGCTCTTTTGCTTTCTCAAGTTACTTGCGTTTTTATCCACTTTGTAATTGAGTTCCCGGGCAATACGCTGAACGCGATCTCTAGTTTCTTGATTAACTAGCGGGCTATTATTTAACGCTCGCGAAACCGTCGACTGCGAAACACCTGCCAAGTGGGCAATGTCAAAAGAGGTTGCTTTTTCTTTCATAAACACCATGATTTGCTGCTACGACCTTGTTGTCGCGAATTTAGATTACCATATTTTTATAATGACGCGCGCATTTTGAGACGCAGTCGCTCAAATGCCACGCAAAGTTACGATTTCGTCAGTGCTTATTTATATTTTGGAAGTCATAACTGCATTTAGTTTTAGAAGGTATTTGCAGATCGCTCTTAATTCAATCACTTGTCAGGCTTCTTTGAATAAAACATGGTTGAAGTAATTGCGAGAGTGTTATACTCAGCGAGATTTTGAAATATTACGTGCATAAGGGGAACAAGCGAATGGCCGAGACTGAACACCGTCCGACCAATTTTATCCGTCAGATTATTGATAAAGACCTGTCTAGTGGTCTACATGACGCAATTAAAACACGGTTTCCACCAGAGCCGAATGGCTTCTTACACATTGGCCACGCCAAGTCTATCTGCTTGAATTTTGGTATTGCTCAAGACTACACAGGTACGTGCAATTTACGCTTTGACGATACCAACCCTGCAAAAGAAGACATTACCTTCGTTAATTCAATTAAGGAAGATGTGCAATGGCTTGGATTTACGTGGGACGGAGAAGCGCGCTATTCATCGAATTACTTTGACCAACTACACCAATACGCCGTTGAACTTATTGAAAAAGGCTTAGCCTATGTAGATTTTTCAGCGCAAGACGTTATGCGCGAAATGCGTGGCACACTTAAAGAGCCTGGTCAAAATAGCCCTTATCGCGATACAGACGTTGAAACTAACCTCAGTGAGTTTGCCAAAATGACGGCAGGCGAATATAAAGAAGGTGAGTGTAGTCTGCGTGCGAAAATTGATATGGCATCGCCATTTATATGTATGCGTGACCCGGTAATTTATCGCGTTAAGCATGCTCACCATCATCAAACTGGTGATAAGTGGTGCGTGTATCCAATGTACGATTTTACACATTGTATCTCAGACGCCATTGAGGGAATAACGCACTCCCTGTGTACACTAGAGTTCCAGGATAACCGTCGTCTTTATGATTGGGTTATCGAAAACATTTCTATCGACTGCACGCCAAGACAGTATGAATTCTCACGTCTTAATCTAGAATATACGGTATTAAGCAAGCGTCGTCTTATTCAGTTAGTCGACGAAAACCATGTACATGGCTGGGACGACCCACGCATGCCTACCATTGCAGGTTTACGCCGTCGCGGCTACACACCGGGTTCAATCGTTGAGTTTTGTAAACGCATTGGTGTGACTAAGATGGACAACATGGTTGAAATGTCCATGCTAGAAGCGTGCATACGCGACGACCTAAATGCAAATGCTCCTCGCGCAATGGCCGTACTAGATCCAATAAAGCTCGTTATCGAAAATTATGAGGAAGGCCAGACAGAAACGCTTGTTGCGCCAAATCATCCTAACGATGAAAGTATGGGTACGCGTAACATCGGCTTCAGTCGCGAAGTGTATATAGAAGCAGAAGACTTCCGAGAGTCGGCGAACAAGAAGTTTAAGCGCTTAGTGCTTGATAAAGAAGTTCGTCTTCGCAACGCCTACGTGGTTAAAGCTAATCGCGTTGAAAAAGATGAAAATGGTAATGTAACAACCGTTTTTTGTACTTATGACGCGGATACTCTAGGTAAAGATCCGGCTGATGGCCGCAAAGTTAAAGGTGTTATTCATTGGGTGGATGCAGCAACAGCACAGGCAGCAGAGTTTAGGCTTTACGACCGCTTGTTTAACGTGCCTAACCCAGCTGCGGAAGAGAACTTTACCGATGCGATTAACCCTGACTCGTTGGAAGTAAAACACGGTTGGGTAGAAGCCGGATTGGCAGACAATGTTCCTGAAGTAGGAGCATGGCAGTTTGAACGCACTGGCTACTTCTGTGTAGATAAAGACAGCACAGACGACAAGCCGGTCTTTAACCGCACTGTAGGTCTAAGAGATACATGGGCCAAAATGGGCGAGTAGGCACTGGCCTTTAGCCATTTATGCGCTGTAAATAAAAAACCGCCGAAATGAAGTGACCCCATTAAGTTGGACTCATTTCTAAGCGGCAACCAAGGTCTGATTTCGATATTGTATCGGACTCAGGCCTTTTAG
>NZ_JAKRFA010000046.1:0-26713 GCF_022348305.1 Alteromonas sp. MmMcT2-2 | reverse complement strand
AGCTAATGTGTAATCACGCTGTGTGCGCTTAGGTCTTTGATTACTTGAAGTTGTCATAAAGAAGTCCTCTTTATGTCAACGTATTTTAGGACGGGACAACAAGCTGTAAAAAAGCCGGATCGTACTCCGGCTTTTTTGTTTATGGCTGATGAAGCTTTGCTTAAGCTTACTTTAGCTTTTGCGCTAAAGTTATAAATTCAGGTATGGCAACGGGGCGCTGATATAAGTAACCCTGACCATAAGCACACCGATGATTTTGCAAAAACTGTTGCTGCTGTTGGGTTTCAATACCTTCTGCAATAATCTTAATGTTTAAGTTGCTCGCCAGTCCAAGAATAGCCTGAACGATAGCTTGGTCGTCGGTGTTTTTCTCAAGTTCACTGACAAAGGAACGGTCAATCTTAAGCTCATCGATAGGCAGTTTCTTCAGGTAAACCAGTGAACTAAAACCTGTACCGAAATCGTCAATCGACACGGTGATCCCCATTGCTCGAAGCTCGTTGAGTAATACTGAAACAGTATCCAAGCTTTCCACAAACACGCTTTCGGTTAACTCGATAGATAAGTTTGAGCCGGGGATTTGGTGATCTTCCAATGCGTTTTTAATTTGGTTTAGTAGTGCTAAATCTGACACTTGGCGGCCAGAGATATTAATGGCCAACCTAATGTCTAAATTAGAGGCCTTTAACGCTTCTATAGCATCACAAGCTGCATTGATAAGCCATTCGCCGAAAGGGAAAATGAGTTCACTTTTTTCAGCAAGAGGAATGAAGACTTCTGGGGAAATAAACTTACCTTCCGACGTTATCCACCTCGCCAAAGCCTCGCATTTAACAATCTTGCCAGTCTCTAAATCGACAATAGGCTGCAAAAAGAGTTTGAGTTCATTGTTTTCGATGGCAGAACGTAGCTGACTCTCAAGCTCGTTGATTGCATGATGTTGTTTGTGTAGTGCTTCACTGTAGGTAAGTGCCACATTGCGACCTTGATATTTAGCGGCCTGCAAGGCGATGTCAGCACATTGAAGAAGTGATTCGGTTGACGGGCAGTGCCGGGGAAAGTTTGCTTCGCCAATATTTATGCCTAAATTCGGCTCGCTGCCATTGAGAACGGTATAGGTTTGAGTGAGCTTTTTGACTAGCTGCTCCATATACTCGGCACTGGTAAGTTCGTTAAAGGTATCTTCACGTTTCACCAATGCAAACTCATTACTGCCTATTCTCGCTATAAACCCGCTGTTGCCGACAAAGGTTTGCAGTCGCAGTGCGAACGATTTAAGGATCTCGTCACCCGACTGATAGCTAAGTGATTCATTTATCTTTTTAAAGTCGCATATATCTATGATGAACAACTTGAATGCGATTTCTTCCTGAACCAGTCTTCTTACTGTATCGGTAAACAAATTGCGATTGGCTACCTTTGTTAACGAGTCCATTCCACTGGCAGTTAATACGCTCTCTTCTTTATTGTGGATATGGGTAATATCGGTAAGTAGGTAAACCCAATGGGTTAACTCATCCCCTTGTAATACAGGGTGAATGGTAACCTGAAGCCACACACCATAATCGTCAACAGGTTGCCAATAAAGCTCCCCTTGCCAGGGGGCTTTTCGCTGCACCAGTGCGGGAAGAAACGTTGCCGGCGCATCAATATCAGTAAGAAGCTCGTTGACGCGAATAGAGCTTGGCGTTGTGCTATTACACAGCAGCAATCTATGAGACGCTTTGTTGTCCAATATCAATCCGCCTTTGTCGTCTAAAATGACAACGCCAGTTTCCAGGTTGTGAATAGCTTGCTGAATGGGCGGAACGAGCTTTTGAAGTCGGGTGTTCTTGCGTAAAACACCATTTAATTTGTGCCTAATATACTCATGCTGACCTACAATTTCGTGATGGCGTAGCAATAATTCCCGCGCGGCTTGCAGCGTTTTGCGTTTTTCGTCAAATTGCTCTTCTACATTTTTAACGACCAGATAGCGAGAACCCGATTCGCTATTAATTGCCAATGCTTCTAAGCGAAGTACTTGGCTCTCATTGTGCTCCGTCCAAAAGCCAGATGAAAGCGTAAATGACGTTTCGCCTTTCCATACTTCGTCGGCATCGAGAAAAAAGTCGTCTAAAAAAATAGAGGGGATATGCTTCTTTTGCAGTTTGTTGTTTTCGTCAATCGTTACAACATTTGCTAGCCATGGAAGTTCTGGCGTTAAGCATTCAATGTCGCTTTCGGAGTTACACCTAAATAGCGCGCAGTTCGTAATGCCCAATGCATTTAATAAATGAATATCCATGGCAATCTCCTACCAAAACGCAATTGTACTGAATAAATTCTCTACATTTTCACCGGTCTTTGCGCTGGTCTTCGTTAGTGAAGTGAATTTTTGAGCGTAAGAATTGAGTTCTTCCTCACTCCAGTGCCAACTTGTGGGGAGATCGGTTTTATTTACAACAAAAAATGCGGGGATATCGGGGTAGTGTTCGCGTGCGAGTTCTAGAATTTCCATGCCTTCAAGCAAGGATTGAGACCGAGTTTGGTCAACTACAATAATGTAGGCGCTTGCGCCGCGAAGGTAGCGAGGGTTGAAGCCACAGTATCTGTCGATACCTTCTAAATCCCAAAGTAGAAGCTGAACGCCGCGTCCGTCTTTATTGACTTGTTTCTTGTCTATTTTTACGCCAATAGTGGTCTTGTATTTTTCGGAGAAAATACCTTCAACGAACTGTTTTATCAGGCTTGTTTTGCCAACACCAGTGGGCCCTAAAATACATACTTTTTTCTGTATCACTGCAAAGCTTCCTTACTACTGCTCACTGGATATTAAAACGTTTAACATAACTGAACGCCCCATTGATGCTTTCTGCAATGGTAGCTCTCCTAAGCTTACAGGTATAAGAATATCACTTTCTACGCCAAGTGAAATTAATGAATTCACAACATTCTCTGCTCGTTTTTGACTCAATGCGCGATTTCGTGCGCTTGAGCCTGAATTATCACTGGCACCCATTACAACAATACTGACAACAGTTTTTGTCTTGTCAGCAAGAGTTAACAATTGTTTTATGTCGTTTGCCAGAGGTTCTAATTTTGCTAACTGTACTTCAGAAAGCGCTTCTTGGTTAGTAGCAAAAAGTACATTCTGTGAGGAAACCTTATAAACTAATCGGTTCAATGCGGCTTTCTGGAGCTCAACATTGTCAATTTGATAGGCTGCTTTGACGTTAAGCGCGGTGGTATCAACGTTAACTGTCGAAATACCAGGAATAGCGTTTATTTGCTGAGTAAAGTTAATTGCGGTTGGGGTGAACACGGTTCCTGAAATAATAAAGCTACGGTCATCACCTTTTTTAATTAATAGGCTTTCTGATTCGCTGAGAGGATAGTCGCTCACGAGCTTTTCAAGTTTGCGTTCAACCACACTTGGTTTTAAAGAAACAAAGGGTTCTTCAATAACAGTAACTCTTTCTGCATCGATGTTATTATCGCTAAACCATTGTTCGATGCTAGTGGCGACCGGGTCGCGAAGGACTTTAGCGTGCACGTTCCCATTGGAAACATAAGTATCAGTTACTATGATGCCAGGTGGAGGAGGAAGCTCGTGCAAGTCGCTTTTTAAGATGCTTAGCGACAAACGCATAAAAGACAGCACTGCAAGTGCGAAAAAAATCACAAGAAGCACTAGTGCACCTATTAATCGGTTTGATTTTTTTCCTTCACCCTCTTTTTTTTCGCTTATTAAGCAGTCTGAAAGAATGGTTTCGCAACCGTCGAAGGGCGCATTGTCACCTTCATAAGTGAGCAACGGTTGCTGATAGAACTGATGAAAATCTTCCAACGCCTGTTGAAGTTTCCCGCGTACCTCAGGAGGAATACTGCCCGTAACTGCAGCAACAAGCAGCGCTTGTGGCCCAATTTTTATTAGCAGCGTAAAGTCTTCCGTTTTTATCTCGCCGAGCTCGTTTTCTGACTCGGTACTGGTAACGCCAAACGCATCTGCCACAAAGTCATTAATGGCCACTAGCATTGACGAAATTAAGTCTGCGTCTTTTTCTTTATCAGGATCTGAAGAAATGCTGTGAAGTAACGTGCCGGTCTCTCGATGAATGACCAGCAGCTGTTGGACTTGGTATTGGTAAATTTGAGATGCGACAAATTCAGAATACCTGACTCCGGACTGCCAAGCTTTGAATCGCCAAGATACGCTTTTGGGACTTAAGCTGTTTTCGATAAGCGCGTTAGTGCGCTCGACAAACTCAACAAGAAATGAAGATACCGCCTTTCTTACAAGCGTGCCAACCAAGGGATAAAGTGTACCAACAATCTTGTCGCTATTAGCTTCTATAGAGCGGTGAAGCGACTTCTCTACAAGAGGAACAAGTACTTTGTTAACTGAGCCGTCCTTTGTTTCGCGTTCAAAGAGCGCTTCAGAAACGACGTTTGTCACGATGCCTTTCGCATCGCGATTCAACTTTTCTTGAACGAACTTATCGTCCCTTCCAATGAGTAACTCTCTGACTTTGTCTAGAGAGTTGTCAGATAGCTCCGACGGCGGCACTTTTTCAGTCATTAATTAATGATCTGTAGCGAGGTTGGTGGCCATAGTCGAAAGTAAGTTTGCCAACGTTTTTCTATCGGTTTTACTTTCTGAAAGCTCACTGGTTACCTGCTGAAGCTTCTCTAACAGCTCTTGGTGACGCTTACTAAATAAATTATCAAGCGACTCTAGTTCTTTAACCACATGAGCTTCCAATGCATCGTTGTCATTCTTTGCAGCAGTTTCCGCTATCTCCAATTCACTTTGCAATTTGTCAGTGGTGTTTTGAAGTTGCTCTTGCACGTTACTGTGGTTGTCGTTAGCACTGGCCAACTGATTCGATAATTCTGTGATCTGTTGGTCAATAAGCTTACGTATATCGTTGAACTGATTATCAAGATGCGTATTCAGTTTAGAGAAGCTGTCGTTGACCCGTGACTCCAACGCAGAAAGATCTGCACGGAATGCACGGTTTGTTTGACCAAACAAAATTTCTCTAAGTTGAGCAAGTTCGTCTGCTGGTTTGGGCGCGCCTTCAGTTTGAGTTACGTCTTGCGCTTGCTGATCCTTCGGCTTCTTGTCCGCCATAAAATGTCTCCGGAAGGCGCAGTTCTTTGCGTTGAACACGCTAATGAGCTGCAATCACATTTTTGTCTGTGCTAATAATTATGGTTATTACTTTATACAATAGCCGCTAATCGTGAACTTTGAAATACGCTAAAAGCATAATAGTGGCAAATACCTACAAAAACCCTTATACAAAAAACGCCATCTTTTCAGTAAGTTGAATAATCTATGAAGATTTACTTATGCGTTCTACGATTTGAGCTGTTTTTTAAGGCTGGAATAGGCCTATCAAATAATGGCAAGCGACATTGTTTTTTTATTGAACATAGGTACTATACGCCGCTCGCGCGTACGCGAGGTATATAAGTAATAACTGTGTCTGAGGTTCCTGTCGTGTCTATCACTCCGCTAAATCGTAAATTCTCTGTCGCTCCAATGCTGGATTGGACAGACCGCCATTGTCGCTACTTTTTACGATTAATGTCTAAGCACACACTTCTCTATACAGAAATGGTAACCACAGGCGCGATCATTTACGGCAAGGGTGACTATCTGGGTTACAACCAAGAGGAACACCCTGTTGCTGTCCAACTGGGCGGAAGCGATCCGTCTGACATGGCCAAGTGTGCTGAGCTATCACAAGCGCGCGGTTATGATGAAGTTAACATAAACGTAGGTTGTCCAAGTGATCGAGTTAAGAACGGTAGCTTCGGTGCCTGCTTGATGGCCCAGCCAGAGGTGGTAGCAAGTTGTGTCAAAGCCATGCAGGCTGCGGTAGATATTCCCGTTACGGTAAAGTGCCGTATTGGCATTGATGATATGGACGAAGATGAAGACTTCGCTCGTTTCATCGATACCGTGGCAGATGCCGGATGCGATACCTTTATTGTTCACGCAAGGAAAGCGTGGCTACAGGGATTGAGCCCAAAAGAAAATCGCGAAATTCCGCCGTTAAACTATCCGCGGGTTCATAGACTTAAACAGGCTCGCCCTGAATTATCTATTAGCATAAATGGTGGGGTTAAAACGCTAGAAGAAACCCAGCAACAGCTAGAACTTGTTGATGGCGTTATGGTAGGGCGTGAGGTTTACGCCAATCCTTACATTATGGCTACCGTAGATAAAGAGATTTTCGGAGATACTGAAGCTCAGAGCATGTCACGACGAGAAATTGTGCTGAAAATGCAGCAGTATATTGAACGCCAAGACGATCCCTATTTCAAACCCTGGCATGCAGCTCGGCATATTTTGGGTCTTTATCAAGGGCAAGCGGGTGGACGTATTTGGCGTAGATACTTAAGCCAAAATGGAACAGGAAAAAATCCAGATCCCAATCTGCTGCTAAATGCGCTAGACGCTGTAGAAAGTGCACAAAAGGAAGTCGCTGCGTTTAATAGTCAAAAAGACTAACGATTTAGTAATTTTGACCAAAGTTTAATATTTGTTCAATTCTTAAAAGCTCGCTGTCTCGCGAGCTTTTTTATTTAAATTTATATATATCAATTCCTTAACTGTTTTTAAAGGAGTTGGCACAGCTCTCGCAATCCTCTAAGTATCGCAACAACGGCGTGTTGTTGCACTGACTAACTTCAGAGGGAAATTATGAAAACTTCACTAATCGCAGCAACTTTACTGACAGCAAGCATGGCAAGCAGCGTAGCAAATGCAGAAGAGTCAGTGCTTCAAACGTTTTTAACTAATGTAGTTTCAAACGCAGTGGCTACCACATCACAGGAAATTAAGGCTGACGTGTACCAAGCAGTAGCAAACGCAACGTATCACTTTGAGCTAAGCCCACAAGAAGCGCGCGGAAGTGGTAAGGTCAGCGTGACTGATTTAGTTGTCGCTACCCCGTCTGAAGGTAGTTCTACAGAACAAGATGCCGACTAATTCGATATTGGTATCTAGCAAAAGCGCCGAAAGGCGCTTTTTTTGTGCGTGTAGCACAGTGACTTAAACATTAAAAACGCAATAAACAGGGTTGGTCAAATTAACAAATTTGTTGGTTAAATACGCTAAAAAATTGTATTTGGTTGCTTGGTGAACAGTTGGTAATTTCCGGAATTAAATTAAAATCATTTAAAAACAGTGCCTTAAGTAAATGGCATGGTGATTGTAATAGTTAGAGTGTTGAGGAGAACTCAGTCAGCGGTAACCAGCGGTCAGCGTAACTAAGAATAAGTGCTGGAAACCACAACACTACTTTTAACGGAGAAATAATCATGGGTATGTTTTCGCGCATTAACGATATTGTTCAAGCAAACATCAATGCAATGTTAGATAAAGCGGAAGATCCTGAAAAAATCATTCGTTTGATTATTCAAGAAATGGAAGAAACCTTAGTTGAGGTTCGCACTGATGCAGCGCGCTTTATTGCTCAGCAGAAAACCCTTGCACGCCATATGGCATCAGCAAACAAAGAAGTGGAAGGGTGGCAGCACAAAGCACAGATCGCAATGAATAATGACAAAGAGTCATTGGCTAAAGCCGCACTAATCGAAAAACAAAAGTATGTTGCAAAGCTAGCTTCTCTTGAAGAACAAGAAGCGCATATTGCAGAAAGTATCGAAAAAATCCAAGGCGATACTGCGCGTCTGAACAGTAAGTTAGCCGAAGCAAAAGCCAAGCAAAAAACGCTGGTTCAACGCAAGCATTCAGCGCAAACACGCTTAAAAGTGAAGCAAGCTGATCACGAAGGAAAAATTGATGATGCCATGATGCGCTTTGAAAGTTACGAGCAGCGCATTGATCATCTAGAAGCGCAAGTTGATGCGTACGACCTAACAAAGTCGAATGAAGCAACGTCACTGCAGGCCGAGTTCGATGCAATGGAAGCAGATGAAGCTATCGAAAAGGAATTGGCTGAACTTAAGAAGAAGAAGGTCGCGTAGGCGACCTTGAGAGCCGCAGCCCGCATTGTAGATATCGAAGTAAGCATTTTTGGAGAAGATGATGAAAGTACCATCACAAAAACGAATTTATAGAGACCTTGATTCTGGAATCATTTCAGGTGTGTGTGCAGGAGTTGCACGTTATTTTGATATAGATGCAGTATGGGTTAGAGCGGCAGCTGTAGCAGGCTTGTTCATCGCTACGCCTATTACGCTAGTGGCTTATATTGCAGCCGTTATCTTATTACCGAGATTAGTGTAATGAAAAACTTTCTGATTGCATTGGTCATCGCCATTATTTTGGTGAATTGTTTAGGCAGCTTAGTAGATAGCTGGTTGGGTATGCACTTAATCATGTCAGATGAATTGCTAAGTCCTTGGGAAAACGTAGCAGTGTTATCGCTAGTCGGCGTAGTCCTCGCTATCGTTGGATTCGTTGTTGCTGTAAGCGTTATGGGCACAATTCTTTTAGCGCTAGGCGCAGGATTTTTAGCATTATTAGTGGTGGGAGTAAGTGCATTTTGGCCAATTATACTTATCGCGATAGCGCTATATGCTTTGAAAAATCGAAACTCTGCCGCTTATAAGCAGCAAAATGACCGAAATATGCACCATAATGTATAATCATCATAATTTTATTTAAGTTGTGTTAACGTAGTAAAAGATGGTGATATAAAGACGACCGTCACAAAGGTTTCGCATTTTTCACATAGTATTAAGACTACAAATAGCTGACCTCCGTCGGCTATTTGTTATTTAAAAGGAAGGTTGGTGTTATATGAGACAATCTATTAACTCAAAACGGATAGCGATTGTCGCTGTAGTGATAGTTTTACTTTTCTGGCTAATAGGATGGTATTGGAGCCTATCCCCAGACACGTTTGATGTTAGACAACGTTTAAAGCAAAACTCGCCTGTTGAGAATCCAACTAATATTGCGGGTTACACATTAACAACAACCATGATTGATGTGTCGGAAACCTTACTTGATAAGCCTGGTGGATATCTTTCTAACGACATTACGCCTCCTGGCATCTTTTTAGATAACATGCCCGCATGGGAATTCGGTGCGCTGGAAATGGTGCGAGACCTTGCACTCTCTATGCGTAAAGACTTCAGCCGCTCTCAATCCCAGTCTATTGAAAATCCATACCTTACAAAAGCTCACCCTAAGTTTAATATGGATCACAAAAGCTGGGCGTTGCCTTCTTCTGAATCGAGTTACTCTGACGGTATAGAGCTTCTAAAAAAATACCGTGACGAGCTAGCGAATACCCGAAACACCGACAGTCAGTTTTATACTCGCGCAGACAACTTGCGCGAATGGTTGAAACAGGTAGAAAAACGGTTGGGCAGTTATTCACAAAGACTTAGTGCCAGCGTAGGATCGGCTAGATTGAACACTGATCTGGCGGGTGACTCGAATGCAAAGCAGTCTTCTCCTGTAGCCAGCCAGCGTGTAGTTAAAACGAGTTGGTGGAAACTAGACGATAATTTCTATGAGGCACGCGGTGCTACGTGGGCTTTACTTCACTTTCTAAAAGCCGTGGAAATTGAATTTTACGACGTATTGGAAGATAAGAATGCATTGGTTAGTCTTCAGCAAATTATTCGTGAACTGGAAGCGACACAGCAGTCGGTATTCAGTCCAATGATTTTAAATGGTAGTGGATTTGGCATGTTAGCGAACCATTCTTTGGTAATGGCAAACTATATTTCTCGTGCAAACGCTGCTTTAATTGAACTTTCAGAACTTCTTAATCAAGGATAATTAATGAAAAAGGGTCTTATAGCTGCCGCATTGGGATGCGCATTAGTTTCAGTTTCATCTCATGCAGACACTATCGCAGGCGTATATGTTGGAGCCCAAGTATGGCAAACCGACACGCAGGGCGGGTTTGCTGATAGCAACAACACCGCTGACTTTAACTTTGATGATGAGACCAATACGGCGCTATACATTGCCTTTGAGCATCCGGTACCGTTTTTACCTAACGTAAAAGTAAATCACACGACATTAGATAACTCGGGCACCACAACGCTTCAGTCTGAATTCACTTTCGACGGCGAACTGTTTACTGAAAGTACCACGGTTAATACAGATGTAGAGCTTGATGCTACAGATTTCATTTTGTACTACGAGTTATTTGATAACGATTTAGTGAGCTTTGACTTAGGTGTTAATGCAAAGTACATCGACGGCGCACTGTTCGTTGTGGATAGAGCGAGTGACACAAGCGGATCTGCAGAATTCTCTGGTATTGTTCCAATGGCCTACTCAAAGGTTCAGCTAGGTTTACCGTTTACAGGTTTATCAGCATACTTTGAAGGAAGCTATTTGTCGTTCGACGACCATGAGCTTAGTGATTATCAAGCTGCAATTCAGTACTCGTTTATTGAAAGTTTAGCGGTTGATATGACGCTTCAGGTGGGTTACAGAAATGTAACGGTAGATATTGAAGACCTTGATGATGTGTACGCTGACATGGAATTTGATGGTGTATTCGCAGGGCTAGAACTTCACTTCTAAGCCTCAACTACGGATTTTAAAGGGCGGGGCTGCGATTGCAGCCTCGCCCTTTTTATTGCTTCTCGCCCAAATTCAATTGTGTTATTACCTATTCGCACAGTCATTAGCACTTTCAGTAATAAAAAAGTTTCATTTATTCTTTTCTCTTCTTGAAGAAAGCCGTTAGCCTTAGCGCCATTGATAAAAGGCTAAAAGACTATGTCACAAGATTCTAATTCGAACTCAGCGCCAGGCGCGGTATTAAACGAACAGCAGTGGAATGCAATAACGCAAGCCATTGCAGGCTTAAATCGTGAGCAACTTACTTGGGTAAGTGGTTATGCTGCGGGCATGGCTGCTGCACAAGGTGGTTCGGTTGCACCAATGATGCAAGGCACTCCTGCAGTAGCGGGTGACGCGCCAACGCTTACTATTTTGTACGGTTCACAAACCGGTAATGCAAAAGGTGTTGCAGCGCAGTGTCAAGCGAAAGCAGAAGAAGCGGGCTTTAATAGCAAGCTGGTTAGCATGGCAGATTACAAGCCACGTAACTTGAAAGCAGAAACTCACGTTGCGGTATTTGTTAGTACCCATGGTGAAGGTGATGCACCAGACGATGCTATTGAGCTACATGAATTCTTGGCTGGCAAAAAAGCCCCAAAGCTTGCTGATACCAAATACGCAGTTTTGGGTTTAGGTGACAGTAGTTACGAGTTTTTCTGCCAAACGGGTAAAGACTTTGATGAACGCTTAGGTAAGCTTGGCGGTAAAGCTATTGTAGAGCGTCTGGACTGCGACGTTGATTATGAAGCGGAAGCCGAAGCATGGCTGAGCAAGCTCATCGACTCGCTAAAAGACGATTTCAGTGCAGCTCCGCAAGCAGCGGTAGCGGCGCAAACTGGCGCGGCAGTGCAGGGTGTAGCAGCGCAAACTTACACCAAGAAAGCGCCGTTTAAAGCGACCTTAATTGACGCACAAAAAATCACAGGTCGTGATTCTGTTAAAGATATACGCCATATCGAAATAAGCCTTGAAGATAGCGGAATTACCTATAAGCCAGGTGATGCGCTTGGTGTATGGTTTAAAAATGCAGCATCTCTAGTGTCAGAGCTTATTAGTATCTTGTCATTAAACGGCAATACAGAAGTGTCTGTGGCTGACGCGACCATGTCACTCACCGAAGCATTAACGTCGAAGCTTGAATTAACTTTAAGTTATCCTAATTTCATTAAGTCATATCAAGAGGCGACAGGCTCTGAATCATTGGCTACATTGATGGAAGATAAAGCGCAGCTGCGTACCTACATGGCCGAACGTCAAATTATTGATATTGTGCGCGACCATCCGGGTAAGTTGTCTGAACAACAGCTTGTCGATGCTTTGCGACCGCTAACGCCTCGCTTGTACTCGATAGCATCAAGCCAAGCCGAAGTGGAAGAAGAAGTACATTTAACCGTAGCTCACGTTGACTATGAAGCGTTTGGACATCGTCATCAAGGCGGCGCATCTGGCTTTTTGTGTGAATATCTAGAAGAAAATGGCGACGTAGAAGTGTTCGTAGAAAGTAACGATAACTTCCGTTTGCCCGCTGATCCAAATACGCCAGTGATCATGGTCGGTCCGGGTACGGGTATTGCACCGTTTAGATCGTTCATGCAAGAGCGTGACGTACAAGGTGCTGAAGGCAAAAACTGGTTGTTCTTTGGCAACCCACATTTCACGCAAGATTTTCTATATCAAGTGGAATGGCAAGGCTACGTTAAAGAAGGCCTGCTAGACAAAATTACGCTGGCATTTTCTCGTGACCAAGAAGAAAAAGTATATGTTCAGCACCGTTTACTAGAAAACGGTAAAGAGGTGTATGAATGGCTAGAGCAGGGCGCACACTTCTATGTGTGTGGCGATGCAATGCACATGGCGAAAGATGTAGAGAACGCCCTAATTAGTATTGTGCAAGAGCACGGCGGTAAATCTGAAGCCGATGCAAAAGCCTATGTTGTAGAGTTACGTAAAGCGAAACGTTATCAGAAGGATGTCTATTAATGAGTAACGAAAAATCACCATTTATCGTTGAGGGCAAACTGGCTGACAACGAGCGTTTAAAGCGTGAAAGTAATAATTTGCGTGGCACCATCACTACCGATCTTAAAGATGATCTTACTGGTGGTTTCACCGCTGATAACTTCCAGCTTATTCGCTTTCACGGTATGTACCAACAAGACGATCGTGATATTCGCGCTGAGCGTGCAAAGCAGAAACTTGAGCCGCTTCACAATGTGATGTTGCGTGCCCGTTTACCTGGTGGTGTTATTACGCCTGACCAATGGTTAGCGATTGATAAGTTTGCAGCCGATCACACCATGTACGGCAGCATTCGTTTAACAACCCGTCAAACTTTCCAGTTTCACGGTGTGTTAAAGCCTAAGATTAAGTCCATGCACCAAATGCTAAACAAGGTAGGCATCGACTCTATTGCTACGGCAGGCGATGTAAACCGAAACGTACTATGTACGTCAAATCCGGTTGAATCTGAGCTTCACCTTCAGGCATTTGAATGGGCGAAGAAGATAAGTGAACACTTACTACCTAAAACCCGCGCGTATGCTGAAATTTGGTTAGACGGTGAAAAAGTTGAAACGACTGAAAAACCTGTAGAGCCTATTTTGGGTGATAACTATTTACCGCGTAAATTTAAAACGACGGTGGTGATTCCTCCGCAAAACGATGTAGATGTTCACGCGAATGATCTTAACTTTGTTGCGATTGCTGAAAATGGACAGCTAGTTGGCTTTAACGTACTTGTCGGTGGTGGTCTTGCAATGACTCACGGCGACAAGAGCACGTACCCGCGTAAAGCC
The DNA here is from genome assembly GCF_022348305.1 of Alteromonas sp. MmMcT2-2. Taxonomy (NCBI): domain Bacteria; kingdom Pseudomonadati; phylum Pseudomonadota; class Gammaproteobacteria; order Alteromonadales; family Alteromonadaceae; genus Alteromonas; species Alteromonas sp. MmMcT2-2. The sequence continues at coordinate 13,360 of NZ_JAKRFA010000046.1, read as the reverse complement.
TCTGATTTCGGATTTATTCCGCTTGAAAACACGCTAGACGTTGCCGCAGCGGTTGTAACAACTCAGCGTGATTGGGGGAACCGTGTTAATCGTAAGAACGCGAAAACCAAATATACGTTAGAGCGTGTTGGGGTAGACAACTTTAAGGCTGAAGTTGAAAAACGCGCAGGCGTGACTTTCCAAGACAGCCGTGCGTATGAATTTACGGGCCGTGGCGATCGCTTTGGCTGGGTTGAAGGTATTGACGGTAAATATCACCTGACCGTATTTATTGAGAACGGTCGTATTTTAGATTACCCAGGTAAAACGCTAAAAACAGGCTGTGCCGAAATTGCGAAGATCCACAAAGGTGATTTCCGCTTAACGGCAAACCAGAATTTGATTATTGCCGGTGTAGCGCCGCAAGACAAAGACAAAATTGAAGCATTAGCCCGCGAACATGGCTTAATAGCGCCATCGATTTCTAACCAGCGACTTGACTCAATGGCCTGTGTTGCATTGCCAACCTGTCCGTTAGCCATGGCAGAAGCTGAGCGCTACTTGCCGGATGCCGTTACGGAGCTAGAAGGTTTGCTTGCCAAACACGGATTGGAAGAAGATAGCGTAATCTTCCGTGTAACAGGCTGCCCGAATGGCTGTGGTCGCGCGATGTTGTCTGAGGTTGGCTTAGTAGGTAAGGGCCCAGGCAAATACAATTTGCATTTGGGTGGAAACCGAGAAGGTACACGTATTCCACGTATGTATCGAGAAAACATAAGCGAACAGGAAATCATGGCAGAACTAGATTCACTGTTTGGCCAGTGGGCCAAAGATCGTGAAGCGGGTGAAGCCTTTGGTGATTATGTTGTTCGCGCTGGTGTTGTAAAACCAGTAGTAGACTCCGCACGGGATTTCTATGACGAATAATACAGCGATTAAGCAGCAACCACTAACGCTTGATATCAGTAAGGAAGCCCTTGCTGATATCAATGAAACGTTAGAGAAAATGACAGCGCAGGAGCGAGTAGCTTGGGCGCTGGACAACTTGCCTGATACTCATATTGTGTCTTCAAGCTTTGGAGCACAATCGGCGGTTATGCTGCATATGCTTACCCAAGCACAACCGGATATTCCTGTTGTGCTTACCGACACAGGTTACCTTTTTCCTGAGACGTACAAGTTCATTGATGAACTTGTAGAAAAGCTCAATTTAAATTTGCACGTGTACAGCGCAGAGATGTCTTCTGCGTGGCAGGAAGCGCGCTTTGGCAGACTTTGGGAACAAGGCATCGAAGGTATTGAGAAATACAATAAGATGAACAAAGTTGAGCCAATGCAGCGCGCCTTACGTGACATGAAAGCAGGTACGTGGTTTGCAGGTTTGCGTAGAAGCCAATCAGATACCAGGGGAAAGCTTCCAGTTCTACAAAAAGTAGGGCAGCAGTTTAAACTTTACCCGATCATTGATTGGAGTAACAAAGACTTACATTACTACCTGAAAGATAACGACTTGTCTTATCATCCGCTTTGGGAGCAAGGATATGTATCCATCGGTGATTGGCATACCACGCAGTCGCTCCAAGAAGGGATGAGTGAGCAAGACACGCGCTTCTTTGGTTTGAAACGCGAGTGTGGATTGCACGAATTTGGTGACGGTATTTAACTCACGTTAAATACCTCGCCTAACACCGACTTAATGCTGGTTAAATACGCTTCATTAGGCGACTTAGTCACTAATTTATACAGCTCACTGCCAATCGAAGTGAACTTGTAATACACCAATGCAACCCCCGACGTTTTACTGGTTAATGAAATATTTTCATTTACGCATCGCCAGGTTACTTGCTGACCTTCATTGTATTCGGCGCTTTCAATTTCGCTGGTATAAATCAACTTCATCTCTTGCAAAGACAACAGATCAGGGTAACTCAACCCTACGTTGGCTAAGTTAATTTGCTCAGGAACAGGGCGTCTCAATAGTGAAAGCAAGCCTTTGCGTTTGTGATACCCCACAAGAATACGCGGGACCGCATCGTTATTTCTTCTACTCGCAACATTGACAGCCTTATTGAATACTTGTGCATCCCTGTGCGTTAGCGTCTTTAATAGCTGTAATGTACGAAGGGAAAAACTGCCCGGGCGAGCCACCTCAACGGCAAAAATCTTTCCCCATAATTCCTGCATGGGTGGGCTGTAAATTTCCTCAGCCATGGTACTAAATGCGAAAAACCAGTCGGGATCAAGATTATCGTTAGTTTGTTCGTTGATCGTCACATTTAATGCTATATTTAATACAGCTTGAAGATTGCTCGCTTTTTGGGTTTCTAATATTTGTTTTCTTCTTTCTAGTGCATGCTTTTGCTTTTTAGGATCAGGGGACATCATAGAGGGGCTTATACCCACTCTGGCAAACCAGGAAAGTATGCGTTGGCGACTAGCATCGGTTTTCACTGCGTTGCTGGCCGCTTTTTCAGCCGCAGGCGATTCGGCTGTCACCTTTACAGTCTTCTCTTCCGTTTCCTGTGGTTTTTTTACCTCAGGGGAAAAGTGCTGGGATGTAATCTTCATAAATGCTTAAATGATCGAATGTAAAATGGCATGTAACATGAGAGCACTATTGCATTGCGTAACCCATTTATCAATGTAATCGTTGCCTTAATACAATGAGTAGCGCATTCTTGTTTTGTTTGTATCGAGGAAATGAGCGGTAATGTCGGCAATGGATTATGATAACGACGAATTAATTTTTTTAGATGATGATGGTTCAGTTGAAGAGCAAACCTTATTGGGCAAAGACTGGAACATTCTTATTGTCGATGACGATGAAGAGATTCACACCGTAACGCGTCTCGCGCTATCTGATCTCATCGTAAACGATCGCAAATTAAACTTCATCCACGCTTATTCAGCAAAACAAGCCAAAGAAATGCTGCACGAATATGGCAACAGCATTGCCATAATTTTACTTGATGTCGTTATGGAGACTGATGACGCGGGTTTTGATGTTGTTAAATACATCCGCGAAGACATGAAGTTAGTTGAACCTCGAATTATCTTACGTACGGGACAGCCCGGCTACGCGCCTGAAGAGCAAGTCATTAAAGTTTACGATATCAATGACTACAAAACCAAAACAGAACTTACTCGCGCCAAATTACTAACTACTATCATTTCCTCACTACGCTCTTATCAGCAAATTGTAACGATTAGTCAAAGCCGTGCTGGTTTAGAGAAAATAATCACCTCTTCAGCGAACTTGTTTGAAGAACATTCGGTGAAAGAGTTTTGCGAAGGTGTAGTTACTCAGATTAGTTCGCTTATTGGTTTAGATTCCGAAGGTTTATTGTGCGCAAGAGCGGGTTCTTTGCTAGACCGAGAGGACGAAGAGGTTTACGTGCTTGGCGCTGCGGGGGAGTATGCGAAATTTATAAACCAGCCTGTGTTCACGCTTAAAAACCTTGAAATTGAAGAAAATATTAGTCGGTGCCTACGTCTTAAAAAGCACATTTTTGAGCCCAGTTGCTCTGTGCTGTATATCAGCCGCGCTGGTTTTGAAGCTGCCGTATTTGTTCGACAAACCCACGAGATTAGTGAGCTAGACAAGCACTTGCTTGAGGTTTTTCTATCCAGTATTTCAGTGGGATACGAAAACGTTAATCTTTTCCATGAATTAAGAAATGCGGCGTTCAGAGACTGGTTAACCCGTCTGCCAAACCGCAATGAGTTTATCAATATGCTCGATAAACCTCATTTGTTTGCCGGAGAAAACTATAGCGTAGCCCTTATCGACGTAAATCACTTTTCCGATATAAATGATGGTTTAGGGCAAGAAGTTGGCAACGAATTGTTGCGAGCTATTAGCGATCGCTTTCAATCTTCTTTCGATAGCATAGTGAAAAAAGGCCGCATAGGTGCTGATGTATTTGGTCTTATTGGTCCTGACGATTTGGTATGCCCCAAGTCCATTAACAACATTTTCCAATCTTCATTTCAGGTAGGTGATCACACCCTTCCGGTGAATATAACACTTGGATTGTGCAAGTTAGACAATAAACGTCACATCGGCATTGAGATTTTAAAGCGCACGAATATTGCGTTAAACCGTGCTAAGAAAAATCTAACAGATAACTTCGAATATTACGCCAAAGATATTGAAGATCAGACGACTTGGCGCCTAGATATGATTCGCCAACTCCGAAGTGACTTTGCAGCAAGAAAGCTGGAGCTGTGGTTTCAGCCGCAAGTGGACTTACTGAATGAAAAAGTTGTTGGCATGGAAGGCTTACTACGCTGGCCCAATGGTGAAGGGGGATATGTTTCTCCCGCCGTGTTTGTACCACTTGCTGAGTATTCAGGTCTTATCGTTGATATCGGTGAATGGGTGCTAGAAGAGTCATGCCGTCGTCTTCAGGAATTGAAAGAAAAAGGCTACGGCCATCTAAGAGTTGCCGTTAACATCTCTATTCCGCAGTTCCGCGACAGGTTATTTGTAGAAAAAGTTAAGCAGGCACTATCTAACGCCAACTGCGACCCAAGCCTTTTAGAGCTAGAAATAACAGAAAGCGTGGTGATGGATGAACCGCAAATTGTAATAGATGCATTGCGTTCGTTAAAAGAATTTGGGGTGAAAATAGCCATTGATGACTTTGGAACAGGCTTTTCCTCCATGAGTTATCTACAGCAGCTCCCGTTAGATCGATTGAAGGTCGATCGTTCTTTTGTCAAAGACATTAAACCGGGTGCAAGCGCAGTGCTTGCTGAGACCGTTGTGACTTTGGGTAACAAGCTAGGCTTATTGACTATTGCCGAAGGCGTAGAAAAAAGAGAGCAGGCGAGTTACATGATAAAGCTTGGATGTGACGAAGCACAGGGCTACTTGTACGCGAAGCCTATGCCGTTCGATGCGCTTTTAGCGTTTCTGGAAGAGCACGACTAAACTTTTAATACAGATTCGACAGTGTCTCGCAACTTGGGAAGGATATCTAATTCAAACCAAGGGTTTTTAGCGAGCCACCTGTTGTTTCTTCCTGACGGGTGGGGCAGTACGAAATGTGTTTCAGTCGGACTGCGTACAGCTTCTGTTAACGTTTTGTGTTGCGGTAAATAATACTGTTGCGAGTAACGTCCCACGTAAAGCGTTACTTCAGGTTTTAAATAAAGAAGAAAGTCATTATGCCAAGCGGGAGCACATTCTTTTCTTGGCGGGGCATCGGCTCCATTTTTATAACCTGGAAAGCAGAAGCCCATTGGCAGCACCGAAATTAAGCTAGGGTTATAAAAGGTCTCTCTCGAGACAGACAACCAATCGCGTAACCGATCTCCGCTGGGATCATCAAACGCAATGGTGCGTTCATGGGCTTCCAACCCCGGTGCTTGCCCAATAATAAGCACCTTAGTTGATGGTGCAGTGCTAAATATGGGGTTGGGTTGATGCGGTAGGTGAGGGGCACACAGTCTACAATTTCTCGCTTTAACCACCAGTGCATCGTGGCCTTTCACATTTTTCTCCAAATATTTCTCTTTGTCATACTTTTGTCACAAAACTATGATCCCAGTTTGACTATCTTATGTATATACAGTATGTTTAATAGTGACAGTAGTAGACTGTAACACAGGAGAAGAAACATGCGTAAAGTAGTACTAACCCTAGCTCTATCAGCGGCCTTTGGTATTGCGCATGCGGAATCTGGTGATAACCAGCTTTTCGATTGCATGGATGCGAAAACATTCGAAATGAATAACCAATGTATGTCTGACAAAATCGGCAATAACATTCGTTTCCGTGATGCACAAGCAAAGTTGATCGACATTGCAAGCGATAGTCAGGGTGACTACGCCATTGCAACAATGACGTTCGATCAAGAAAATATGCACATCGACATCGTAGCACATAAAGATTCGCTTAACGCGCTTGCTGCGAACCGTAACTAATTTCTTAGTTAACGCATATTAAGCCGGCGACAATCTCGCCGGCTTTTTTGTGTCCGTTAGAAAATTCTATTAAGTCCATTAATAGCAGCAACTCGATAAGCTTCTGCCATGGTTGGATAGTTAAACGTAGTGTTAACGAAGTAATCTATGGTATTGCCTTCGCCCTTTTGCTGCATGATCGCTTGGCCGATGTGAACAATCTCGGAGGCACGTTCACCGAAACAATGAATGCCCAAGATTTCTTTAGTTTCGCGATGAAACAAGATTTTCAGACTTCCTGTCTGCGTTGACGCGATTTGGGCTCTGGCCAAATGTTTGAACTGAGCTCTTCCCACTTCATAAGGCACTTTTGCTGCAGTAAGCTCTTGCTCTGTTTTACCAACAGAACTTATTTCCGGGATGGTGTATATGCCTGACGGAATATCTTCTACCAATGCCGAATGTGTTTTTATGCCAAGCATAGCTTCAGCGGCAAAGCGACCTTGGTTATAAGCCGCAGATGCTAAACTTGGATAGCCAATGACATCGCCGACTGCAAATACATTGTCTACGTCAGTTTGATAATTTTCGTTAACCTTGAGTTGGCCTCTGCCATCGGCTTTTAAACCAATATTCTCGAGTTTAAGTGTATCTGTATTACCCGTTCTTCCGTTAGCAAACAAGAGACAATCTGCGCGCATACGCTTGCCCGACTCTAAGTTTAAAATAACCGAGTCATCGGTAGCTTCAACCGAAGAATAGGCCTCATTGTGCCGGATGAGTACGCCATTGTTCCACAGGTGATAACTGAGTGCGTCTGATATCTCGTCATCAAGAAATGACAGTAAGCGATCGCGCATGTTAACGAGGTCAACTTTTACGCCTAGTCCTCTGAAAATACTGGCATATTCAGAGCCAATGACCCCAGCGCCATAGATAATTATTGATTTGGGATCGTGATCTAAAGATAGGATAGTGTCTGAGTTATAAATACGCGGGTGATTAAAGTCGATGTCTTTAGGACAATAAGGACGCGACCCTGTGGCAATAGCAATCTGGCCTGCAGTGACAGTATCTTTAGAGCCATCTTTACGGGTTATCTCTAACGTATGCGCATCTACGAAACTGGCTTCGCCGTGAAATAGCGTCACACGATTTCTGTCGTAGAAAGAAGAGCGAAGTCGAGTTTGGCTTTTTACCACACCGCTAGCATGGCGCATGATGTCTGAAAACGTAAGGCTTTTACTTAAATGGTTGTCGGCAAACAAGGGAGAAGAGTTATATTCAATAAGACGACTTACTGAGTGACGAAGTGCTTTCGATGGAATGGTTCCCCAATGGGTACAACCTCCTCCCACTGCCTCGTAGCGCTCAACAACCGCCACTTTTTTTCCGGCTTTGGCAAGCTGCATTGCAACGCCTTCTCCACCAGGACCTGTGCCAATAACGATAGCGTCGTAATGATACGACGGGGCTTTGGTTTTTTGCTTCGTTGCCATCTTACTTTCCCATGTTGTTACTTTTGTAATGCGATGTCACCACTAGGTTAGCCGTAATACAAAATGAATGATTCTGGTTTTAGTATAACGACCTTATCCAACTATAGAATAAAAAAAAACCACATAAGCAGACACTTATGTGGTTTTTAGTGTTCAAACGTATAAAAGAGGGCGTTAATTTACGCCATTTGCAATGACAAACTATGTAACTGTGTCCATTTCTCTTTCTGTACAGCAAATGCGTGTTTCAGCTCTTTGTACTTGTATGCAAGCTCAAGCCCTTCGATACTGCGCTTTAGGGTGCGTTGTTTAACGCGCATAACACGTTTTTTCGTGGCGTAGTATTCACTCATGCGCTGCATTAACAAGTCGTATTCTTCTTGAATGGTATGCATCATTTCTTCAGCATTAGGCAATAACGATACTTTTTCACTTGCTCTTTGCAGCTGCATTGCTGCTAACGCTTTCTCGATGCGCTCTTCTGGCACTTTGCGAAGGTTGGATGTCAGTCCTACCAGTGATAACCCCTTAATAAGCCATTTTGTAGGATCAAACTGATACCAGCGAATGCCATTACGATAGTCGTACTCAAAGATGTGATGGTAATTGTGATAACCTTCACCAAAGGTAAAAAATGCAAGAATACCGTTATCTCGTGCTGTGTTCTTATCGGTGTAAGGCTGGCTACCCCAAAAATGAGCAAGAGAATTGATAAAGAAGGTTACGTGATGCACTAGCACCAGGCGAAGTACACCGGCTACCAAGATCATGCCTAATACGTCACCATTTAAATAGCCTAGAAGACCTGTGATACCAAAGTTGGCCGCCAGCACGATGGGCAAATAGTAGTTATGCTGCCACATCACCACTTTATCTTTTTGAAGATCTTTACAGTTACTGTAGTCATCGTAACGTTTGGCCTGATACTCACGCAACATCCAGCCGATATGCGCAAACCAAAGCCCTTTCTTCGCAGAGTAGGGGTCTTTGTCGTTATCATCAACATGACGATGATGAACGCGATGATCTGACGACCAGTGCAAAATACTATTTTGCAGCGCCATAGCGCCACCAATCGCAAGGATCACACGAACTACCACATTGGCGTCGTAAGTTTTATGCGACCATAAGCGGTGATAGCCGGCAGTTATAGACATACCGGTAAAGTAAAATAGGAATATAGCCGCACCGATTTCTGCCCAATCGATGCCTTGATACGCCACCCATAGCGGCACACCAATAAACGCAATTGCGCCAGATATAATAAATACCAGCACATTAGTAAGGATAAGAGGAGGTTTTTTCATTTTATACAACTTGGCTTACAACTGTTCGCTAATTTATCGTTTTACGAGGCTTCAGGCAAGCAAAACCCAGATTAGTTCTGCTTACATGTGTAAAGTTTAATTATAGTAAAGCTACGCTGAAGCGCTCGTTAATTGTGGCTTTTTCTGCTTAATGCTTGTTTATAAAAGAGATGATTCTGTTTCTCTTTCCCCACTGGTGTGTGTTGCGATAAACTACACATGCTAGTCTTTGATGTACGAAGTTTGATTGCGTTAATGGCTATACAGATGACGTAAGGGCTTCAACCCCAAGCGCTAAAAATCATCAAGCCGTTCAGAGCTAATCAACCTATGGTGCGAATGTGAGTCGACAAGAACAGAAATTAAAAACCCGCCAAAATATCATTCATGCTGCGTTTTCTTTGCTCGATGAAAACCGCAGCTTATCGGCAATCAGCTTGCGTGAAGTTGCCCGAGAGGCAGGTATAGCACCTACGTCTTTTTACCGACACTTCAAAGATATGGACGAATTGGGTTTAACGCTGGTGGATGAAGCCGGTTTAGCATTGCGGCAGCTTATGCGTCAGGCAAGGCGGCGGATAGCCTCTGGAGGCGGCGTAATACATACTTCTGTTGAAACCTTCATGGAATTTATTGCGGCAAATACAAACGTATTTCGTTTATTACTACGAGAGCATACTGGTACGTCGTCGGCTTATCGGTTGGCAGTATTTAGAGAGATTCAACACTTCATCGACGAGTTGACCGACTACATTATTGAACAGCAGGGCGTAGAATACGCATGCGCGCAGCTTCAAGCTGATGCTATGGTAAGGCTCGTATTCAGTGCTGGGGCAGAGGCATTAGAAGCAGACGATAAACTTCGCCGAGAAATCGGTGAGAGAGTGAAAGCGCAGCTTCGCTTCGTTCAACTAGGTGCAACGCAAAAAAGCGTATAATTGAATTAGTGGTTTAAGTCCACATCGTTTGCTCTAATCAAAGCCACCTTATTTTAATACGTCTTCATAGGCCTTTGTGACTCCAAAGGCCTTGTCAATTTGTACCAAAACTAGCTTTTGCGTGTAAGTAAAACGCCAGCCTCAATGTGATGAGTAAACGGGAATTGATCGAATAATGCCGATTGAGCAACGTCGTGAGTTTCACTCAAAAGCTCAAGGTTTTGCGCCAACGTTTCAGGGTTACACGAGATATACACGATATTATCGTAATCCTGAATCATTCTAAGCGAGTCTTCATCTAACCCAGCTCTTGGTGGGTCAACCAATACAGTTGTGAAATTATATGTACTCAGATCAATGCCTTCTAAGCGACTAAACGTACGTTCACCTTTCATAGCCTGAGTGAATTCTTCAGCGGCGAGTCTTACGATCTTCACATTGTTGAGCTGATTTTGTTCAATATTAAACTGCGCAGCTTGTACAGAGGGCTTGGCTATTTCGGTCCCCACAACATTATCGAAGTGAAGCGCTAGCGGCAGTGAGAAGTTACCTGCACCGCAATACATCTCCAGTAAATCGCCAGAGAGCGGCTTTACGCAATCTAGTGCCCATTCAATCATGCTACAGTTCACTTCGGCATTGGGCTGAGTGAAGCTATTTTCGATATGCTTAAATATGAATTCTTTGCCATTAACGGGTAAGCGCTCAATAACAAAATCGTTGTCGATAATAAGCTTTTGTTTTCTCGCACGGCCGATGATGTTTACTTTCGGAAAGTGAGCCTCGAGTTTCGCCTTTAATTCTTTTGCAGCCTCTTGCCACTTCTCATCTAGTTGACGATGGTATAAAAGGCTGATGACAAGCTCGCCAGATAGTGCAGAAAGATAATCGATTTGAAAAAGCTTCTTTCTTAGCACTTCATTTGGTCTTACTTCTTCAAGCAACAGCGCCATAGCATCGTTTATTGCTTTACAAGCAGGAGGAAAGCTATCTACGCGGTACTTTTCTTTTGTTTCCTGGTTGAACATGATGTGAAACAAATCATCGCCTTCATGCCATACTCTAAATTCGGCGCGCATACGGTAGTGCGTTGGTTGCGATGGGAATACGGACAAGTCAGGCGCATTGAACGGAGAAAGTAACGCAGTAAGACGTTCTAATTTTTCGTCCAACTGAGCTTGATAGCGTTGTTGTTCGGTCGCGGTCATAAAATTCTCCATTCAATGTTAAGGTCGCGAATTGTAGTCCCTTATAAAATAACTGCAACAAGCGCTATCTACTTCTACGTTATTACTAAGAATGTCCCAGAAAAAAAGCTGTATTAAAATTAAACAATGCTGATTCTTTGCCGATAATAAGATTGAGGATAGTGAGGATCAAATTATGAACGTGGGTCAAATTAAGGCTTTTATGGGCGACCAAAAGGTTGATCAAAAAGCAGATCAAAAGGCATCAGTTCACCCGAACGAAATGTTGAAAAAGCAGTTACAGCAAGACGGATTGCAGCAAGCGGCTGAGTTTTCGAAACAACAAGCGGCATCAGTATCTGTTTCAAGTAGCCAAACTAGCATTGGTTTACGAGTGGTTAGCAGTAGCCTTAACCAAGCATTGGAAATAGATGGCCAAAAGCCGCAAGAAACTAAAGAGAAGAATATCGAAGATAAGTCGAACAGTTTGTTCGACTTTGAAAAAGTCGCCAGAAACGTACTTAAGTTCGTAGGTGGCGTTATTAGAGGTGCGGCAAACGGTGGCGCTAGCGAAGAAAAGCTCAATGGCTTATTTAGCCAAGCGAGAGAAGGCGTAAGCCGAGGGTTCGCGATGGCAGAAAAAGATCTCGCTGGTTTTATGAATGAAGAGATTGAGCAAGGGATGACAAAAAGCCGCGATCTCATCGATACAGGAATAAACGATCTGGAAACTGACATATTTGGTCGCCAGCAGCCGAACGCTGTAACGCTTTCGTCCTTAAACGCGGTAGCTGCATCGGATGAGAAAAGCGGAAGCTTGCTGATTCGAACTAAAGATGGCGACGAAGTGAGTTTTAGTTTTGAGAGTCTTCGCTCGTTCCAAGCATCTCAACAACTTAATTTCCAAGCACAGGCATCTCAGGAGCAATCAGGCGGTAGTGACGAGCAAGGTGAAAACAATTTTTCAGCGTCATACCAACAACAAACTTCGTACCAATACTATGAGCGAAGCGGTATTAGCTTTTCATTAAAAGGCGAGCTTGATGAAGATGAGTTAGAGTCGATAGCTGATTTAGTTGGTCAAGTTCAGGATCTCGCCGACACCTTTTACAGTGGTGACATCGACAAAGCATTTGAAGAAGCGTTAAGTTTAGGCTTTGACGATAAAGAGTTAGTTGGCTACGCGTTACAGTTAAATAGAACAACACAGACCGAAGTGCTAAAGACGTATGAGAACATCCAACATTACAATGAAGACAAAAGCGATAATTCGAAGTTTGGAAATGTGGTTAGCCCTATAGCGCAATATCTAGAAAAGATGATGGATACTTTTGCTAATGCCGAAAGTACGTTAGAAAGTAACGAAGACTATAATACCTTAATAGGTGGGTTGATTAATGAGATCAAAGACGTGCAGGTGCCAGATCTTGTATCTGCTATAAATAGGTTTCACGCTTTTAATCAAACGTTACTTAATGGACTTCCTCAATCTGCTGAGACAAGTGAATAAATTAACTATTTACTAATATAAAAGCCCGGTAGCGAAAGCTAACCGGGCTTTTTTATAGCCTATAAACCGTACTCACAAAATTATGCGTGTTCGACTTTGTCCTTTGCAGGGCGAACTTTTAGGGTTCGCTCCTGGAAGATTGAGTCGTTAGTTTTATCGATAACGCTGTTTAAGTCGTCAGTTACAACTTCGATAAAACCGTATCCTTTTCTTTTTCCAGTTTTACGATCCTTCATTAAGCGAACCGACTGTACTTCAATAAAGCTACTGAAGTATTCCTTTACTGCGTTCTCGTTTGCTCTATAAGGCAAATTACCCACATATAAAGTTTCTACTGATCCGTCATTAGAATGTGCTCTGGCATCTGAGGAAGATGGACTTTGAATAAGAGACGCTAGCCAAGGAGTAACGATACCGCTGATCAGCAGAGCTGCTGAGACGGTCAGTGGAACATGGACGTTTAAACTAGCAGAAGAAAATAACAAGTAACCTGCAATTGCAAAAATAGCGCTAATAACAGCGCATTGAATAAAGCCTACTTTCATATACCTACCTTTCTATTGTTTATTATGGTGTTGGAGGCTGTATATAGTTTACTCATTTGTAACAAATTGAACAATAAAATGTGAAAAAACTAGTCTAAAGATGGATTGAGTCGCTAGAAATGATGCAGAAATGAGCGGTTAACACCAAAAGTGGCTTAAAAAGCAAAAAAATCCAATTTAAGTGTTGATCTTTCACAAGAGGTATCTATAATGCGCTCCACGTTCTGAGGGGGCTTCGAGAAAAACAAAGCCAACTTAGCAACAAGTGCGAAACCAAGTTTTCAAACAAATAAAAAGTTTAAAAACATGGTTGACATCGAAAATAAACGATGTAAAATGCGCACCTCACTCGAACAGGGTGAGTCACTAAGAAGCAACGGCTTCTGGTGAATGTTCTTTAAAAATTTAGACAAGACAATCTGTGTGGGCACTCGTTAAGAGTGTCACAACGACGATTCATATTTCGATATATTTAATTGAAGAGT
>NZ_JAKRFA010000045.1:0-27031 GCF_022348305.1 Alteromonas sp. MmMcT2-2 | reverse complement strand
CGACAGTGGAAAACTGCACTCAAATGGTACAGCTCCATAGTCGACGGGGCCTGGACCGCAGGCACATGGAATTAAATTCGTGGGGATCCCTCAGACTCTTACCCCACTATTTGCTGGGATTATGCTTCGGTTTGTAGGGCTTGCTTCTTCAGTGTTTCTATCATGTATTCGCGCATTTTAAACTTCTGAAGCTTCCCTGTTACCGTCATGGGGTACTCTTTAACTACGCTGATGTATTTGGGTACTTTAAAGTAGGCTAGTTTGGATTTAAGGTAGTCGCGTATCTGATCTTCGTCTATATGTCGATTTTCCTTTGCCTTAATCCATAGGCATACTTGCTCGCCATATTTGTTGTCAGGAATACCAAAGACAGCGGCGTCTGACACATCCGCATGTTGATACAAGACTTCTTCAATTTCTCGTGGATAAATGTTCTCGCCGCCGCGGATAATCATGTCCTTTATTCTACCAACTATTGTGACGTAGCCTTCTTCATCCATTTCTCCAAGATCGCCAGAATGAAGCCAACCTTCATCGTCTATGGTGGCTTTCGTCTTAACCTCATCACCCCAATAACCTTTCATTACACAGTAGCCTCTCGCGCAGATTTCGCCAGGTTCTCCAATAGGCACCGTATTGCCTTGGGGATCTATGATCTTCACTTCTGTATGGGGCATAGCGCGTCCTACGGTTTTGACCTGCTTTTCAAAAGGCGAGTCAATGTCAGTAATATGATTGATAGGGCTACACTCTGTCTGACCATAACCTATGACGACTTCTGTCATATGAAATTCACTATGGACCTTTCGCATGAGCTCTTCTGGACAGGTACTACCTGCCATGACACCTGTTCTTAGTGTTGATAGATCAAAAGCTTTGAAGTTGGATAGTTCGAGCTCGGCAATAAACATGGTTGGTACGCCATGTAATCCCGTGCACTTTTCTTCTTCTACTGTACGGAGTGTTGTCTCAGGGTCGAATGACTCCCCGGGGAATACTGCACATGCACCTGATGCTAAGCAAACTAAGTTGCCCAATACCATTCCAAAGCAGTGATAAAGCGGTACGGGAATACAAAGTTTGTCTTTGTGTGTGAACCTCATTGCTTGTGATACTAATAACCCATTATTTAGAATGTTTCGGTGCGTTAACGTTGCGCCTTTCGGATTTCCCGTCGTGCCAGAGGTAAACTGAATATTGATGTTATCATCCGCGCTAAGGTTCGATTCAACGGCCTCCAACTGAGACTTGAGCGCTTCCGTTGGTTCTATTTGCAATGCAGAAAAAGCCTGTAATCCTTCTACAGGCTTATCGCCAATAGTGTATACATATTTAAGTGAAGGCAACTTAGCAAGCGTTAGAGGACGCCTTGGTGTGTTCTTATCTTGGCTGTCTATTTCTGGCGCAAGCTCTTTCAACATGGCGACGTAATTTGACTGCTTGAATGACTGCGCCATGACTAAGTATTTTACGGAAACGTTATTAATAGCAAACGCTAATTCATCAGGACGATAAGCAGGGTTCAGGCATACCATGATCGCCCCGATTCGCGCAGTGGCCATCTGTACGATCGACCATTCGATATTGTTCGGAGACCATATACCCACGCGGTCGCCAGGTTCTACACCGTTTGCAAGTAAGCCGCAAGCAACACGTTCTACTTCATACCAATACTGCTGATAGGTCCAGCTAACGTCTTGATGTTTTACAATAATCGCTGGGTTATCGCCATAATTGTCGACAACATTTTTGAAATACTGACCGATAGTGAGTGACGTCAACTCAGCGTCATCAGAGCCAGTAAACTCACTTTTCTGAAGAGGGAGTAGTGAGTTTGGTGTAAATTTTGATTCCATCATATCTTGCCTCCATGCGCGTACGCATATGATTTATATATAAATAATAGAGTTGGCTGTTTCGGCTTTTGGTGCCAAATAACCAATGGCAACAATTGCAGTAAATGCTGAATACGCAACGAACAAAACAAATAATTTAATCTTTATTAACAATATTGTTGCAAACAAGTTTTGTCGACAAGATGTTAGTCGTATATGGCGTTATTCAACGATGAATTTGTGAGACTCGTCGTACACGCTGAAAGAAGAGTAATAACTAAAAGTGACAATGTATTTGATGTCTAAAGAAAATTGTCTCGACTTTAATGAAACAAAAAAGCCTCCGACGAAGGAGGCTTCTCAAAAATTTTTACTTTACGAGTGGTGAGCGTCTATTCAGACTCAATACCTTCGAAGTATGCACGATATTCCATACGGGTAACGTAAGAATCGCCATTTTCATCCATCATCTCAAAGTCACCTTCGACATGTGCAACCTTTAACTCCTCGGCTGTAAGCTTACCGTCGCTGTCTACATCAATTTCAGTAAACTTATTGTCGGCTGTGGCTGACATTTCAGTACGAAGCTCCTTATTCTTCTCTGATATCATTTCACCGTCTGCTTTAGAGAATAATTCAGGGTTGCCCTTTTCCGAGAGTAGAGCGTCATTGGTGCCTTCAGTTTTCACCTGAGTAATGATGTCGTCGCTAAACATTGATGGTTTTTCATCAACAAACTTGTTGAATTCAACACGGCTAATCATGCTGTCACCATCGGTATCCATTTTTGCGAGAAGCTTACTGTCAATAACGCCAGAAGACTCTGAACCGACGATATAGCCGTTTCCATCCTTATCCATTGCGTTAAATCCCATCGAGATCTTCTCTTCGTGGTGGCCTGCTACTGCTGAAGCAGATAGTGTTGCAGCAATAACAGCACTGGTAATCATACTTAGTTTTGTGATCTTCATAATCAAATTCCTTCTGGCTTTTACAGTGAACTCGGGCGTTCAATTGCCCTAACCACTAGGTCCACAGACCTCAACATAGGTGCAGATTGGAAGTAAGTTTCAATCTGACACCGCTAATGACTTACGTAATTCATTATTCATTGAATGTGCCAAATGCATAACTAACTGATTTAGTGAGGTAATAAAAATTTAAGGCGAGGTTTTCAATGTTATTGCTATGTTAAATTGTCGCAGTGTTTGCAAGATCTTCATACGTCAAACTTAAGCTGTTCTCAGATATAGATAGAACCCCATTAATGAGATTAAAACAGCGAGAGTTGATCGTTCGCTATTGTCTCAAAATTCAGGCCAATAAGTGGCAAGATACTATCGGCAATGGGTTGGATTTGCTTTTCAATATAGTGGTCATATTGAAGGGGGGCCGTGGCGGTTTCTGCTGTTTGAGGGCCCTGTACTGTAATAACATAAGCAATGGTAGTATTAAACTGATAGCGAAGTGGCAACCCCTGTTCTTTATAGTACTCGTCCGCTAATCGCGCTGCCTTTACGTGGGGAGGTAGCGACTTGGTATACGACGACAAAGGCTTTCGCAGCCGCTTTTTATAGACCAAAGCGTGATCCATTTCACCGGACTTTATCGCTGCTATCGTGCTATTTATGTAGTCTTCAACAGGCTGTCCAGTAAACACTTTTTTGTACAGCTCGTACTGGAAGGTTTTAGCTAGTACCGTCCAATCAGAGCGGACATTTTCTAAGCCTTTAAAGACAAGTTCACCGCCCTTCATTCCTGCGTAACGTTTTTTGCTGCCTTCGGAAGAGCCTCGGATCGTCGGCATAAAAAACGTAGAAAAGTGAGATTCAAACTCAATTTCTAAGTGGCAATCAATGTCGAACTCACTTTTTAGTAACTCTGTCCACTTTCGATTAATAATGCTAGCGAGCTCAAGTCCAGTCTCTGGGGGCGTACCCAGTGCATCATTCCCTTCTACATGAACAAATGTTGAGTCGGTATCGCCGTAAATAACCGTATAGCCTAGTTCTTCAATCCAACCCGCAGTGGTTTGCATAATCTCGTGACCCCTTAATGTGATTGAGCTAGCCAGGCGAGGATCGTAGAAAGGGCAACCTCCACTACCAAGCACACCATAGAAGGAGTTCATTAATATTTTGATGGCCTGAGAGCGCGGTGCGTCATTCTGTTTTTTGGCTTCGTCGCGCTGCAGCCATAGGTTTTCAATGATGGAAGGTAGAAAATGAGATTCGCGGCTAAATACTGCGCCTTTAAAACCTTCTATCGCCGTGTCAGGAGACTTAAGCCCTTCTGCAAGTCCTAACGGGTCGATTTTAAATGTACGAATGATGGAAGGATATAGGCTCTTAAAATCGAGGACTAAAACGTCTTTATATAAACCTGGCTGGGAACGCATGACATAACCACCCGGACTAGCCAAGCCTCCATTTTCAGGTCTTACCCCCGCGACATAAGACTTGCGGTGAAGCTTAGGCAAGTACACATTTAAAAACGCGGCCACTGACCCTCCGGGGCGACTCATATCTAGGCCGGTAAGAATACTGCGCAGCGCCAGAAAATCGATAAATTGGGTTTTATCCTGAATGCGATTGACCAGTTCCGTGTCTTTAAAGTTATAGTTAGCGAGTGCAACAGGGTCGCTATGATAAAGACGCTTTATCGCTTCAAGCTTGTCGGCAGCCTGAATAAGCTTATTTTCGCCAAGCAGTTCGTCAGATACGTGATCGAGCGAGAACGACTCGAATTGATAAGTCATTGTTTTTAGTGCTTCGATACCATCAATAACGCATCGCCCTGGCACATCAACGAGGGTTTGATCCTCCCACTGTCTTACAGAAGCCTCTCTGCCATGGCGGCCGATAGCATACTTTAGCGAGTTAGCCCTAGCGCGGCGTTCAAGTACCGCCATATCGAACTGTTTAACATTCCAGCCTAAAATGATATCTGGGTCGTAGGATGTAAGATATGAAAAAAATGCTTCAAGCAGTACTTTTTCTGATTCAACGGTAATGAGCTCGTACGCGCTGTCTTCTTGTCCCTGCAATGTTTGCCCAACAAAATGTGGTGGGCATAGTAGCAGCACAACGTTGAGTCCTTCACCGGCTAACGCAATGCTAAAGAGTTCTTCATTCTCATTGCATTCGATGTCTATGCTTAGCGATGTAAATGTGGTTCTGAATTGACAGGGTCTGATTTGCGCATTTTCTATAACGATCTGAGGCGTATCGTCGAAATCTTGCAGAGCCAGAAATTCCACCGCACCATACACAAAGCGCTCCATTAAGTAGCGATCGGCAACGCGAATATCCGCTTCGTACAATATAATACTGCTTTCCTGCGCATGCTGGCGAAGCTGATGCATATGTGATTCGGTTGCGGTTTTTACCGTCGCAACAGGAACTTGTTCCAGCGTGTGAAACCCGTCATCTGAAACACTGATCTTTGCTGAAATACGCTCGGCGATATTGCGTAAATCATTGGCGTGATCAACAGATACAAAGCAAGTGGGGTATTGGGGTGAAGAAATTAACCTAGCGGTGCTACTGGGCGTTTTTACCCATAGCTCAACATGCACCTTGCCTCGCCGGGTAAACGTACTTTTATTGAGTATGAACCCTTGTTGTATTGTTGAGGCTGACATGAATCTAATTTACTAACCGGCTTTGTTGACGTTAATTTCTTTAAATAGCCTCATGGGCGTGTACGTTTTATAAACTCGCATTACCATTATCTGTTCAATAACTGGCGCAAAGGTGCAATAAAAATGCGCTACCACTGTGCACGAGAAACGGCAGTAGGCTTAGTATAACGTTTGTTATCACCTACTCCTATAGATCTCTATTCGACAGATATGTTTGTTTTTGTAAGCAGCGCGAGTTAAAACGAAAACGTACAGTCTTTGTGCACGTTAGACCATGCACGATAGAAAAGGTGAGGGCGATATGGAATATCTATTCGATAAACAGGTAGAGCCGGGCGAGCTAATAGAAGTGGCCGATGGTGTTCTTTGGCTAACAATGCCGCTTCCATTTGAACTTGACCACATAAATTTGTACCTGATCCGCGGTGAAGGCGGTTGGGTGGTCATTGATACTGGCATAGGAACGTCCACCACCAAAGCGCTGTGGGAGCGTATATTCAAGCAATTAGACGGGCCAATAGTTGGTGTCATCGTTACGCACTTACATCCTGATCATGTGGGGTTAGCGGGCTGGATAGCCGACACGTATAACGTCCCCTTTTATATGTCACAAACTGAGTACTTTACTGCCCGAGCGTTTGCGGCAGGAAGAAATGGCGCAACGAATGAGCGGGATGTGCAATATTACCAGCGAGCAGGTTTAGACGAATCTATGATCGCAAAGCTTACTTCTGGTGAAGGCAATGGCTACAGCAGCGTCGTTTCACCACTACCTATTAGCTACACACGTCTAAAGCATGGTATGACGCTGTCGCTTGGCGGTAACGAATGGCAGATCATCATTGGCCGCGGCCACTCTCCTGAGCATGCGTGCCTTTACAATAAGCAAAAAAATATTCTCATATCAGGCGATCATATTTTGCCGATTATCACGCCAAACATTGGCGCCTACTCAACAGAGCCTGATGCCAACACCTTAGACGACTACCTTTCTACGCTGCCGCAATTCAAGAATTTGCCCAAAGACGCGACAGTATTACCTGCTCACAAGCTACCCTTTATCGGCCTGCATGAGCGAGTAGATTCGCTTATTGCTCATCATCACGAGCACCTAAAAGCACTGTTAAATGCTTGCGAGCAACCTCAAACGGTCGTAGAGCTATTACCGGTTATGTTTAAGCGCAAGCTCTCTAGTCGCAACATGGTGTTTGCAGTAGCAGAGTGTTTGTCTCACCTTAATTACTTGCTTAATGAAGGAGCCATTTCGCGGACGTTAAACAGCAAGGGTGTGTATACATTTAAAGCCTGTGAAGTAAAAAAGCTTGCTTGTTAGTTCAGTCAGAGGACATACAAACAGAGTGAGGATTAACAACGTCTGACTCTGTACTGGGCTATCTGTGTTCTAGGCCGTTTGAGAATTTTCCGCTTCGTTTTCTTTATTCTCTTCATTATCTTCACTGGACGGGGGCTGTGCTGCAGGCTGTTTCGGAATGGTGATCTCTACCACGGTTCCTTTTGCCTCTTTGCTGCTAATAGATATTTTACCTTGATGTTGTTCTATGGCGGTGTAAGCCACAGAAAGGCCCAGCCCTTGGCCTTGCCCTTCGGGCTTTGTAGTAAAGAAGGGTTCAAAGACTCGCTTTAGATGTTTTGTAGGAATACCGCAACCTGAGTCCAGTATTTTGATGGTCACCA
The DNA here is from genome assembly GCF_022348305.1 of Alteromonas sp. MmMcT2-2. Taxonomy (NCBI): domain Bacteria; kingdom Pseudomonadati; phylum Pseudomonadota; class Gammaproteobacteria; order Alteromonadales; family Alteromonadaceae; genus Alteromonas; species Alteromonas sp. MmMcT2-2. The sequence goes on along the minus strand of NZ_JAKRFA010000045.1, from coordinate 19,858 downwards.
ACGTAGGTGAATCGAGCACAGTGAGTTTAATGAAGCCCCTATCTTCTATGGCCTGCGCAGCATTTATCATAACGTTCATTAGCGCCTGTTTCAGCGGCCCAGGGTTTCCCATTACCTCCACTTTCTCTAATTCACATTCAAATTTATATTGGGGCGTGCTGTACTGGGCGGAAATAAGCGTGATCAGCTGGTGACACACGGCGCAGATATCTACTATCTGCACGCCTTCAGTAGTCTCCAGCGAAAAGTTCTTAAGGTTTTCGACGATGTCTTTTACGCGGGTAAGACCGTCTGTAGACTCGGCAATTAGCTCAGTAATATCGTCCTTTAATAAGTCGTAGTGATTAGACTCAAACAGTGCGTCAATCTGCTCTTTAAGTTCGTCGGTGAAGTGTTCGAGTTGCCCCTTAACGCCATCACAAATCGCAATAAGGTGAGTTGCGTATTGCTCAAGTGTATTGAGGTTAGCGCTCACAAAACCAATAGGGTTATTAATTTCGTGGGCTATCCCCGCCGCTAGCTGACCAGTAGAAGCCATTTTCTCAGCCTGAATTAGCTGGCTCTGTGCGGTATCGAGTTTGCGAATTAACTTTTTTTGCGCTTCGTGTTCTTTCTTCAAAGCTTCAGAAAGCTTTTGCTGGGCTCTAAAATAGCTAGCTTGGGCGGTCACATCTTGCAGAAAAATACACGCCAATTTTTGCCCTGTGTTTTTGTCTTTAATGGGCAAGATTTCCATGTTTTGATACATCTGTGTTTCTTCACCCGTTATAGGGCGAGAGCTCTTAAACGGAAAGATGTGGGGGCGTTGTTCCCAATAGCTAAAGCTAGGATGCTGCAGTACAAAAACTGACTTTAGTCTACGTTTTAGAAACTTACCTTGTCCTTGAAATAACTCAACAACTGGCGTTTCTTTATAGCAGTCGCGCATATTGTGAGGAAGTCGATCTAAAAAGAAGTCGTTTAGATAAACAACCTTAAAGCTCTCATCGACTATACCAATTCCGACAGGTAATTTACCTACCAGTTGTTCAAACATTATGCGAGTAACTCATCCAATGTGTCTTTCATGCGTGCAAGAGATTCATCGTCTAAGCAGAAAACAACGCGCATGCTAAACGACGAGATCGCGATAATAAACTGCACTTCCATCACTAAGCTGTGCTGCCATTGCAACTCATCGAAGTTCGCTTTATCGGGCAAGAATAACGTGGGCATGTTCAAGTTAGTGGTAAGCTCCAACTGGTCGGAAAGACCAGCCAAACACGCACCTGCCAAAATGTTACAAAGCTCCAAGATAATCTCTTGAATGTCTTCTTTGCTTAACGGTTCATCGTAATCCATTAACGTTGCGACCTCACTCAATCCAGCTTGAGATAGCACAGACATCACTTCGCCGTGTACGTCGCCTAAAAAAGACTGACGGGTATAGAAAGCGTCTTCGGTTTCAAATAAGAGACTGTAAAGCTGGGTGGGAGTAACCGCTGAGATTTTTGGGATAGAAATATCAATTTTGGTTTCAATTAACTGCGCAAGAGAGTTAGCCGCTTGCCCCATGGAAATATTTAGGAGTTCTTGAAGGGCATCTCTTTGCTCTTCGTCTAGTGGTAGTACAATGCTCATAGATACCCCAACTCAAACAACGACATTGCTAATTCTTCTTTATCAAGCGGTTTGCGTAAAAAGCGCTTTGCCCCCAGAGACATGACAATTTTCTGTTTTTCTGGCTGAAAGTCAGCGCTAATCACAATTACATTTGGGGCGTCGGGCCTTTGGTGCAAAAATTCCAACACTCCAACGCCGTCAACTTCTGGCATGGTTAGGTCTAAAAGTACCAATGCAAATTCACTTTCTGACAGCGCATTTATGGCTTCTTGCCCGTTTGTTGCTTCGGTGATGTCATACTCTAAATCTTGCGGAAGTGAGCGAATCACACTACGCCTCGACAACTTAGAATCATCAGCTACTAATACAGAAATTGACATTTACAGCCTCCTAGAGCGGCATTTAATGCGATGCCTTTTTAGTAAAGTATGTGCAACTTTAGCGTTACTGCAACAATACCGTAAAAATTTTCCAATCAGCGTATTCTTTGAGCAGTGGCGCTTTAAAATGAGTATATGACAGAAGTGACTTTTATGCGTATTAGACTTTTAGTTGAAAATGACTAGGAGAGTAAACGAGGAAGTAGCAGAAAATTTAAGTCTATAAGTAGCGAGGTGTGCATCGGCCGACAATGCACCCCCTTGCAGCTAAGAATTTTGCATAGTGTACATTTTTTCAAGTGCACTGGGCATGGCATCAACATAGCGTTTTACATCGCCAATTTTTCCCATACTTACGCGAGACCAGTTGTCGTACGTACGGTAGATTCCTCTAATCAGCACGTCCTGTTCAGCTATGGCTTGGCGGAAGTACTCTGCGTTGCCGTCACCTAAATTAACAAAAATAAAGTTAGTACTAGAAGGTAGCGCTGTCAATCCATTTGCTTTTACTGCGTCCATAACCATAGATTTACCTTCATAAATTTTCTCTTTAGAGAAAGTTAAAAAGGCATCGTCATTGTAGCTGGCGATAGCCGCGGCAAGGCCTGCTTGATTCAATGTATAGCCGCCCATGCCATAGCGATTGATCCACTCAGTGTTTTCCTCTGATGCGATTAAATAGCCCACGCGCATACCTGCTAAGCCATAAATCTTTGAGAAGGTTCTCGCTACAATGACATTATGACCAGCTTTAACGAGCGGAATCATTGAATGCTTAGGAGGCTCATCGATAAGCTCGTTATATGCCTCGTCGACCAACACCAGTGTTTTTTTAGATGCTTTTATGCAGAATTCGCGAAGCTTATTCGGATCGAGCACTTTTCCCGTTGGATTGTTCGGGTTGCAAATGTGCACCATACCAATAGAGTCGTCTATTGCGGCGTACATGGCATCAAGGTCAATATCAAGCTCTGCCGTATTAGCAACTCTCACTATTTCTGGCGCACCTTGTTTTTCAGGTGCTTTAGACGTGGTGTCCCAAAAAAGGTCCGGGCCCAGAATTTTTCCATTCTTGCTGGCCGCAAGGGCGGCGTAGGAAAGAATAGGGCTTGAACCTGCGCTCAAAGAAATGTGCTTTCGAGTAATGCCATAGCGCTCGGCAATCATATCCAATAGTGTCATAGCGGCAGGATAAGCATAGTAGGCTCCACCTTCCGCCGATGCTTTTGCGATAGCGTCTAGCGCTTTCGGGCTCGGCCCAAACGGGTTTTCATTGGCATTGAGCTTTGCAACCCCAGGCTTTGGTCCATACATTACAGACGATGGGGAAGCGCTTGCGCTAACAGATTGGGCGCTCACAAGGTGACTTATGCCACTCGCACCTATTGCTGACGCTGCAACTGTGCCACCAATAAACAAGCGTCTTGAACGGTTATAATTCACGGGTTGTCTCCTTCTTCTTTTAAATGGCTTTATAGAACATTGCGCTAGAAACAATGACGAGATAGATGCCAAATAAGCGCTTTAGCTTCTTTTCACTGAAGTTGTGCGCCATTTTGGCTCCGATTGGAGCGGTAAAGATTGCCCCAATACTGATAGCAATAAGCGCAGGTATATTGATGTAGCCAATAGTGCCTACCGGCAACGAGGCGGTTTCAGGGTGCTTCATAAACAAAAAGCCAATGGCCCCTGGAAGCCCGATAAGAAAGCCGACGCCTGCGGCGGTCGCGACAGCCTGTTGAATGGTGCGCTGGCACATCACCATAGTGATTACTGTTGGCGTACCGCCGCCTATGCCAAGCAGAGCAGAGAAACCACCCAGAACAAACGCCAAAACCGCTTTGCCTATGCCTTTAGGCATATCGAAAACAAGCCCGGGTCTTACAACGAACTCAGGGAAAAGGAAGTATACGGAGTAAAGTAGAACACCAGCGGCGAACACGACCGTTAAACCATTGGCGCTGGAGTTGTTTGCGATGAGCAGCCCGCCACCAACGCCAAGAATAAGCCAAATACTCCACGAGCGAAGAATGTCAAAATCCACCGCGCCTTTAGCGCGATGCGCCATCACTGACCGAGCGCTTGATACCACAATGGATGCCAATGATGTTCCGATGGCTACCTTAACGAGGGCTTCTGATGGAGGAGTAAAAAACGGAAAAACAGCGAGAAGAGCAGGCACGACAACAAATCCCCCGCCATTACCAAACAGACCTGCCGTGATACCTGCAATGGCACCAGTTATACACAAAGTAACTACAAACCACAGTAGCTCTATTTCCATTTGCTTTTTACTCCGCATGAAACAGCTTTAAACATGAATGACCTTTTAAGTTTTTCTTATATACAGTTAACTACATACACAAACACCGACTTATGTCGGTGTTTGCAAGGAGCCAGTTAAAAACGGGCTGCAAGTCGGGTGTAGTAATATCCTCCCTGCCAATCAACCACCGAGGCAGAGTCATAGACTTCACCGCAACAGGCGTCGCCGTTAGTACTTACATCTGGGTAATTGTCGAAGAGATTTCTTACCCCCACTGACAGGGTGAGGTTTTCGTTAATAAGATAGGAGCCCTCTATATCGAACATATATTCGTCACCAAAGGTTTGAATATTCGTGGCGTTTACCCCGTCATCGCTTCCCGCATTTTCGTATTCGCCAAAATAGCTAAGACGCGCAACGGCAGACCACACGTCGTAACTATGGGTAACTGAGAAGACACCACGCATTTCGGGACGGCCATTTTCAAAGTCGAACTGATCCTCAGCGTTCAAGTATTCACTCGGATCAGAATCGAACTCTGTTTTGTTGTAATTCACAGAGCCGGTTAGCACGGTTGCGCCATACTTCGATTCCATCTTGTAAGTAGCAACAACGTCCACGCCCTCGGTTACGGTATCGAAAGCATTTTGGAAGAAGAACACACCACCAATGGACTCGGCGCCAGAAACATTGGCACCTGCTAGGGCTAGATAGTTTTGGTATGCGTCATAACCGTCTGCTTGAGGGTCGGTAACGACAGTGGTGGAAACATCTCGGGTAGACACAGAGTAAAGGCGGTCTTCAAGCTTGATGTTGTAGTAATCAACAGTGAGCGTTAAATCGCCATAGTTCGCAGTCATGCCCAGCGTAAAGTTGGTCGATTTTTCGGGTGAAAGCTCGTTGGCACCAAGCGCCTGCGCTACTTCGCCGCCGGCTGGGAACAGACCTGTTGCTACTGGGAAGCCATCGGGCAGACGGGTAGATACGTTGGTGGTGCCTTGCTGACCTGGAGTAGGAGCTCTAAAGCCAGTGCCAAAAGACGACCTAAAGCCTACTTCATCACTAAACTGATAGAACCCTGCTACTTTGTATACTACTTCTGAGCCAAAGTCAGAATAGTCTTCATAACGCAGCGCAGCCTGAGCAAACAACTCGTCTGTAATGTCACCAGAGATATCCGTGTATACCGCATATGAGTCACGCTCGTATGAGCCCGAATAGTCTGGTGAATAGCCAGGGAAGCCGTTGGAGCCAACGCCTACAACGGTATAAACGGCGTCTACTCCAGCGAATCCATCATCTTCAACCCCATCGTCGTTACTGTCAGCACTGGTGTAGTTGGCACAATTCAGAGTTGAACCGTTTGCAATGACAGCAGCGCCCAATGCCGTAGTGGTGTAGTCGTCGTTACAAAACTCCCAAGGGTCGGATGTGGCGTAAGAGCCTGCAAAATAGGAACTTAGCTCGCCTTCAGATATTTCGTATGACTCGTCTAAGTAACTTGCACCGAAGGCAAGAACATACTGATTCAAGTCATAGGTGAAGTCAGCTTGAATCTGTGTTTCTTCGTTGGTTAAGTCACCCGGCTTAAATGAAGTAGGTGACTCGTTACCCAGTGACGGGTTAATGGTATTGGCTAGTGTGTAAGAGATTTCATTATTGCCGTAACGACCACTGATATCATAACTAAGGTCGCCCGACATGCCCTTAACACCACCAACGAATGAGTAGTCAGTCACATCACCGAAGAAACGAGGCGTGAAGCCACCGGGGAAGAACTCTAGCGGGTTCCAGATTGAACCGTCCTCAAGTCGAATGTCTTCAATGGTGCCATTGCCTGGATAGCGATAATAGAATGAACCGTCACCTTCACTTTCTGAATAGTTGCCGAATGCGTAGAGTTCAAGTTCACTGGATAGTGCGTAACCTGCGTTAAAGAAAACACGCGTCCCGCTTGTATTTGGTTGCCCCCATGGTTGGACTACGTCTGAACCATGAACGCTGTTTGCCATGGCCGTAGCATCAGCGATGTATTGATCTGACTGGTCATCCACACAGAACCATGGCTCACAATATTGCTCACCACGAAAGGTGGCTTCGCTGTCAGAATATTCGGCTGAAATACTGAAAAAGCCATCGTCGCCTAACGCGAAACCTTTATTCCCAGTAACGGTAATTTGATCGCCATCTCCTTCGTAGTAGCTGCCGTAGTCGGCAGTGAACGAGCCGCCTTCGGTGTTATTTTTCAATTGAAAGTTGATAACACCTGCAATGGCATCTGAGCCATATTGCGCAGCTGCACCGTCGCGCAACACTTCAACACTTTGAATTGCTGCGGTTGGGATAGTTGCGATGTCTGGCCCCTGTGTGCCAGAACCGCCAATTGAAACAAGTGCGGCCCTATGACGTCGTTTAGAGTTAACCAAAACAAGCGTTTTGTCGGTGGGCATACCTCGAAGCGTTGCTGGACGGATAAACGTTCCGCCGTCGGAAATGGGTTGACGGCCTACGGAATAAGAGGGAACGAGTGTCATAAGAACATTGTTCATATCGGTAAACGCAACGGCTTCAACGTCTTCGGCGGTGAGTACATCAACCGGTACAGGAGAGCTGGTTATCGAACGCGGTGCACCGCGGGCACCAACAACGGCAATGCGTTCTAGGTCTTTGGCTTCTGTGGTTTCTTCAGTCACTTCTTGCGCCTGTACAAGCAATGAAGTAGTGAAAAGTGTTAATCCGGTAAGTGCGTAACGTACTGCAGTGTGGAGCTTTTTCTGTTTCATTTGTGTTCCCAATCGTGCTTATTGCTACTTAGTTTTGTGGGTGTGGATTATTAAAATCTGCACTCTTTTTAGGCACGCACGAGCACTACTTTGATGCGAGAAGCATCTTGTTATTGTTGTCTAGCCACTCGTGTACAAGAACAAGGCTAAAAACTCTTTGGCTTTGCAGGAAGAAAGAAGATTATTCAGGGGTATAAGAAAAATATTGAGCCATCTCACAGGGCGCTAATTTAATGCTATTAGACTTAAGTATGGGGGAAGACAAGATTTTCATGCCCCACTGCTTTTAGCCCATTTTTACAATTTTGCTTCATATAACTTAATGGAATGGCATATTCGTTGCTGCCGTCTTCATTAAACCGTTCCCGTTCTAGAACTCACCACCATTGTAAGGAGGGCAAGTGCATTCAAAACAGCTGCATTATTTTGTTATGACTGTGCGTAAGGGTAGTATTGCTGCGGCGGCGAGAGCATTGGATATCGCTCAACCCGCCATTAGTCAGCAGTTGGCAAGTTTAGAAAGAGAGATGAAAGCGACGCTGCTTGAAAGAAGTTTTTCGGGAGTAAACCTAACATCGGCGGGCGAAGTTTTTTATAAACATGCATTAAAGCTGCTAACCGAAATAGACAACGTTAAGGCCGCATTGGAAGCCTTTCAAACTGGACAAAAGAAGGTAGTAAAAATAGGAATGCTACCGTCAATCGGAAATGTGCTTTCTTTACCGCTGCTCACGGAGATAACGGCTAACCATAAAGGGCTCAAAGTCGAAATCAGCACTGGACCGTCTTACACCATTAATGATTGGCTTGAGTCAAAGCAGGTGGATGTTGCGCTTACTTATCAGCAAGCTGTCGACCCTAAATTCATGCGAGTCACACCGCTAATTCAAGAAGATCTTCATTTGGTTTTTTCTGCCTCCTCATCGTGTGAACAATACGCCAAGCTTCGAGATAGAACGACGATCCGTTTCTGGGAAATCAGTGAATTACCTTTGCTATCACCGGGTAACAAAGATGCATTGGGTCAACTAATTGCTGACTATGAAAAAGCAACGGGCGTTAGTTTGCAGCACGATTTGGCTTATTCTGGACAACTCATGACTGGCCTTAGGCAAGTTATGCAGGGAGAAGGCGTGATGATCCTTCCTACATCAGCTATTTTTCATTTAAAGGAGTCTGGCCTAGTTTCATCACTGAAAATAACACAGCCAGAAATGCAGCGTACTGTACTCGCTGCGACAAACAAAAGTGCCAAGACGCTACTAGATAGCAGTCCGATCATTGATATTCTCAGAAAAGTAGTGGCCCAAGAAAACGCACTGAAACACTGGTGCGGTACGTTAGAATTTGCCGCTTCATCGTTCATAGCGCAACCTGCATAGCACTGTGCCAATACAAGATGATGCTAAATCTCGCGTACGACGAGAATAATGCAACCCGTTAAGTGCAAAAGAGCACTGGGTTAGTCGTTCTGGGGCAGTTCAATATCAACAAGCACAGGTAAATGATCTGACAAGATTCGAGTTTTCGCATTTTTTAATTTTCTGCACGCTTTTACCTTGATGTCGTCAGACACCCATACTCTATCAAGTGCAAATACAGGAAAGTGGCTTGGAAATGTTGCCCCCACTTTTTGCTGTAATAGCAATTCGTTAAGTGCTTTAAACGCTTTTGAGAAAAACTGCCACTCGTTGAAATCACCGGCTAGAACTAGAGGGATTTGCTTCTCTTTCATCTTCAAAGAAAGGTGCTCATGAAGCAAAGAAAACTGTGAGCGACGTTCTAGCTTCTTAAGTCCCTTATGGGTATTCACCACCGTGAGCGGTGTTTTCTCCGTCTTGAGTTCTACAATCTGAACATTTCTAGGCTGTCGCCCGTTTTGGCTGACATCCAGTGTATCGTGCGCCAACACGTCAAAGCGAGTGAGGATGGCGTTGCCGTACCAGCCATCAGATTCCCTAATGGCTGGTGATGGAATGAGCTTAAACGTGTTTTCAGCGCAGATATCTTTAACGTCCTGTGCTGTGCTTCGCTCAGAAGGACGGGTATCCATTTCTTGCAGCAGCACCACGTCGGCGCCACTGTTTGCCAAGAATTGCCCTATGCGTTTGTAATCGTGCTTTTTGTCTCTACCTATTCCGCTGTGAATGTTGTAGGTCACTATGCGGCACATTTCTCTACCTCATCTTTGTCACTATTATCACTGGCAGTATCTTGATTCCCCGACTCCTTCCGAGCTTGGTAGTATCGGGCAAATTTTTGCGAGCCCCAAATCATAAGGCCCCATAAAACGATACCGCCAACTAAATAGCTAATGGTTTCCACAGAAGGGTTTTGCCAAATTTGTGCTATCGAATCACCCACAAGCCCTTTCGCAATCATGGGCGGGAACATGCCTAAAAATGTCCCTACTAAAAACTGGAAAATGCCAATAGATGAGATACCCGCTACCAAATTCACCAAACTAAAGGGCGCTACAGGCAGCATTCGAATGGCCGCGACGCCAACGATACCGCTACGCTTTAGTTTTTCATCAACGGCAGCTACCTTTGGACCACCAATTTTTCTAAGTCCTGCGTTGCCTGATAGCTTGCCTATTCCAAACATGATTGCAGAGCTCATTAGTGCTCCCATGATGCCGTAGATGGGCCCCCATATAGGGCCAAAAATAGCAGCCACAGCAAGTGACAGTACAGTGACCGGGAAGAATAAAACGCCGCCGACCACATAAACCAGCAACACGGTAGGCAGAGCAAAGTAGGTTCCACGACTTTTCTCTAAAAAGGCGTTAATGCTGTCGGAACTTAACCATGGTATGGACTGGCTAGCCCAAAACATAAGCCCGCCAAGAACAGCAATGATGGCAAGACCAATCAAAATCATAATACTGCGACGTCTTGGGTTACGAGCAGGCATAGCAGCTCCATCAAAGGTTGGCACCGAAATAAGGGGTTCTTCAGGGTCAGATAACGCTCTGAACACATTCTTAACGGATTGTTCGGTAAACACCTCATCGCGAACTTCGGTAAGTACGTAGCCGTGTGCTATCTGATCCTGCATTAATGCTTCAACCGGATATTCATTGTTGAATAACGCTGGCATTGCATCAATATCACGCCCCGTGTGCTCTGCGAGTAAGTCGTTTCTCACTTGCTCAATACATGCCTGATTGTCTTTGGTGTTACCAAACAACACCGTGTCGATTTCGGTGTCTAGCGTCATTGAGCGATTACTCAAGTTTGATGACCCGATAACAAGGTATTTGTTATCAATGGTCATCACTTTGGAGTGGATGCGCTTGTATGCCTTGCGGCCTTGCATGTCTTCAATTGAAGAATAAGTCAGTTTTACTCGCTTAGGGTCAACCCCTTTTTCTAAAATTTCCTTGAATTCTATGCGGCTTGCCCAAAATGCTTCGCACTCAAACTTACCTTTTGGCTCGTAGGAACTTACGATAATGACCGAAAGATTAGGTTTCAGTTTGAGCTGCTTATTCAGCGCTTCAGCGATCTCCTGACGCGTTGTAAATTGATTCTCAATGTAGATTACAGACTCTGCTTCACCGATAAGATCAAGCAGCATATGACGTACCTCTTGAGCAGGCTCGACCTCATCCATAAATGGAATTGTTCTGGCAAGTGCACACTCTACGTCTTCAAAAAGGGGAGGATAATCTTGTGGCCAAGCATCAGGCAACGGGGCATTTTCATCAATGCGCGCGTCCTCGCGGATATCAATAGGTGAAGAGTCAGCCACACGCTGCCACCTCCATCGAACTAATTTTGAAAAGTCGGCTACTACAGGTCCACTTGAGACCATTTGCACATCATGAAGAGGACCATACTCCCCATCAGGCCCATCACGCTCTTCTGAAACTACGGGATGGTCACGAGTATCCCAGCGGTTAGTGGATACATCCATTCCACCTGAGAATACGAGTTCATCATCGATAACCACAATTTTTTGGTGCTGACTACCGCCCATCGGAATCGTGTCATCGAGCTCGGTTTGCACATTGTCTGGAGTTTTTTCTTCCCACACTTCCTTTGCCCACATTTCGCGCTGCGCGAAAAAGGCTAGCGATGAGTCCCAACGTAGCAGGTAAATTTTAATGTCAGGGTTTTGCTCAGCTTTCCACTTAAGTAAATCACTTATTACGCTCGGCGCTTCACTGTTCGCTTCGTCGTCGCCTCGCAGCAAGCGAATGCGGCTATCTATATCCCATCCAACAATGAAGATACTGTGCTTAGCTTTAACGATAGAGCTGTGCAAGGCTTTATAATAGTTTCCGCAATCTATCAAAGGTGTAGAAAAGCGAGCCTTGCTCTCTACCCAACAGTTTTGACCGGGTTGAAATACACTCTTTCCTGATTGCATGTGACGTTTCCTATTTATTCATTTTTCACTATTTGTATTCTGTTGCAGAATTTGTACCTCTATAAAACGTAAGAACGATAAATATAAGTGAATGATTTTTATCGATAATTAGAGTTTTTGAGCTCGTGTGTAAGATGTATCAGTTCGCAATGTGTAATATTTTCACTGTAAAACGAGTTTAATATTCACAGTTGGAAAAACAGGCGCTAGATAAATTAAGTTTTATCCGAAGACTATTAAGCGATAGAAGCGGCACGAGCAGGTGAAATGGGAAGAGGGTTTGCGGTTGTGGCTGATGAAGTACGAACGTTAGCAGGTAACTCCCAGTCCTCATCCAATGAAATTGACAACTTAGTTAAAACGACAGTGTCAAAAATTGAGGAACTGGCGCAGCTCATCCAGAAAATAGATGGGTAGCAAAAAAAAGCCTTGGCTGTGTTGCCAAGGCTTTAGCATTCTCATTAAGTCACGTTGTTAAACGTGAGACAACCAATGTCTTAGAAACGATACTCAACACCAATACTGGCTTGCTTAAGATCGGTTTCAAAATCGGTGTCGTCGATGTCATCAAACGCTTCGTCTGCATCAAGCTCTGTATCATAAACAGTGTACTCGGCGTTTACTAAAAAGTTACTAGTAATCGCGTAGCTTAGACCTGCGCCTACAAACAAGCTTTCGTCATCGTTATCACGTGAAACGCCAGCAAAGTTATACTCGGTTTCTGACCAAAGTTGACCTGCTTTCGCGTAGAGAGAAAAACGCTCTGTTAATGGAAGAATACCCTTGATCGCCGCTGTGTAGCCGTCTGTTTCAGCGCCTGCAAGGTCGTTACCGTAATCACCAAAATCGATGTAACCACCTTCAATTGCAATCCACTCATTAAATTTATATCCAACAAGGCCTTGCCAAACATCTTTGTCATCGTCAAAGTCATCTTCACCTTCAACGCGTAGGTAACCGTAATTACCACCTACATAAAAACCACTGTCTTTTGCTTCAATTTGATTTGATTGAGCATGCGCACCGAATGAAGCCATAGCACTGATAGAGGCAACAGCTGCAAGTCCGGTAAGTGTCTTAAGTGTGTTTTTCATAAGTTCATCCTCATTACTTCTTTAACATTCCATCGACTTCTTATCTGAAGTTAATGCGTCTTTAATTGCATCATCTCTGTATCAATTGCTGTGCCATGGTAGAAATTGCAGAATGTATTTCAATTTGATGAAAACTTTACATAAACCGGCACTTTTTAGTTGGTTATTTAGCCGCTTATAGAAAGTATGGAAAAGTTTCACTCTTCAAAAAGCGAAAAAATTTCCCAATCTCTGAAAGAGATTCACAGATCTAGCTCATTTTCCGCATTACATGGTTCTACTGAGCGACAGTCGATTACGTCATAAAGTGAACTGGGTTTTTAATGTATTGAAATTATACAACTTTTCATTGATTGGATTTTCTAATCAGTTGAATTCATTTTATCAACTGTAAATATTCTTTAAGCCTGTCTATCTTTTAACTGCTTATGAGGTAAACAAAATGTTAACAAATTAGTGGTGTGATTCGCACTCACGCTTTGGTAACTACAACAAACTCAGACGGGAAAAGACCATGACTATAAACAGGTTTAAAAAAACCACAGTATCAGTACTTGTTGCCTTATCGCTTGGTGCAACAGGGGCTATTGCCAACGATCAAATTAGTAAGCCTGCGGGTGCTAAAGGCACGGGCACTGCTAAAGCTTTTCAAGCGAAAAATAATCAATTTTGGTGGCCTGATCAGCTCGATCTCTCTCCGTTAAGAGATCACGATAATCGCTCAAACCCACTAGGTGATGATTTCAGTTATGCAAAGGCATTCGCTAAGCTAGATCTCGACCAAGTAAAAAAAGATGTTAATGAGCTACTCACTACTTCTCAAGATTGGTGGCCGGCCGACTTCGGAAATTATGGTCCTTTCTTCATTCGACTTTCATGGCACAGTGCAGGTACCTATCGTACGCTAGATGGTCGTGGCGGTGGTGACGGTGGTCAAATGCGTTTTGATCCGCTGAACAGCTGGCCAGACAACGGAAACCTTGATAAAGCGCGTCGCTTGCTTTGGCCTATTAAGCAAAAGTACGGTGAAAGTTTATCTTGGGGCGACTTAATGATCCTTGCGGGTACCGTAGGCATGGAAAACATGGGCTTTGACACCTATGGATTTGCGGGTGGTCGTACCGACGACTGGGAACCTGACATGGTTTATTGGGGCCCAGAAGTGGAAATGCTTGCGAGCGATCGTGAAGAGCGCGACGGTAAGCTTCAGCGTCCGTTGGGGGCAACGCACATGGGCTTGATCTATGTTAACCCTGAAGGCCCTAAAGGTGTGCCTGATCCGATGGGATCTGCGAAAAATATTCGTACTGCATTTGGCCGTATGGCGATGAATGATGAAGAGACCGTTGCGCTAATAGCGGGTGGTCATACATTTGGAAAAATGCACGGCGCACACAAGCCTGCTGATTGTTTAGAAGCTGAGCCAGGCGGTGCAGGCTTAGAAGAGCAGGGACTAGGTTGGAAGAACAATTGCGGTAAAGGCAATGCAGAAGACACTGTAACGAGCGGTTTGGAAGGTGCTTGGACACAGCTACCTACTAAATGGACGAGCCTATATCTTCAAAACTTATTGGGCTTTGAGTGGAAACAAACTCGCAGTCCTGCCGGCGCTATCCAGTGGATCCCTACCGATGAATCGCTTCATAAATCAGTACCAGATGCGCACGTAGAAGGTAAGAAAAATCCTCCTGTGATGACCACAGCTGACTTGGCGCTTAAGTATGATCCAGAGTATCGAAAAATTGCCGAGCGCTTCTTAGCGGATCCCAAAGAGTATCAAACGGCATTTGCTAAAGCGTGGTTCAAGCTAACTCACCGTGATATGGGTCCTAAGGCACGTTACTTGGGTAACGATATCCCAGAAGAGAACTTCATCTGGCAAGATCCAGTGCCTAAAGCTGACTATAAAGCGATCTCTGAAAAAGACGTTAAGAAACTTAAAGCTGACATCTTAGACAGTGGCTTAACCGTTCAGCAACTTGTGAAAACAGCATGGGCGGCAGCATCTAGCTTCCGAGCATCTGATTTACGCGGTGGAGCGAACGGTGCTCGTATTGCCCTTGAACCGCAAATGAATTGGGAAGCCAACGAGCCTGAAACCGTTCAAGCCGTTGTTTCTAAGCTTAAAGAGATGCAAGAAGATTACAATTCACGCATGTTTTCTAAGAAGAAAGTATCTCTTGCTGACCTCATTGTGATTGGCGGCGCGGCAGCAATTGAAAAAGCAGCGGCAGACGCTGGCGTCAAGGTTACTGTGCCAGTGGTTCCGGGTCGAACTGATGCTACGCAAGAGCAAACAGACGTTAATTCGTTTTCATTGTTAGAGCCAACAGCCGATGCGTTTAGAAACTATTACAACGCAGAAGCTAGCTATCGTTCGCCAACCGACATGCTGGTAGACAAAGCCGATCAGCTTAATCTAACGGTACCAGAAATGACTGTTTTGCTTGGTGGTTTGCGTTCATTGGGAGCAAACACAGGTGGCACTAGCCACGGTGTATTTACTGACAAAGTAGGCACGCTTAACAACGATTTCTTCGTAACGCTTCTTGATATGGGCGTTAAGTGGAGAAAAACAGATAACCCGTCGGTATATGAAGGTGTAAACAGAACTACTGGTGAAGTTATGTATACAGGTACGCCTGTAGACCTGGTCTTTGGATCAAACAGTGAGCTGCGTGCAGTGGCCGAAGTTTATGCCTACGACAACGCGAAAAGCCGTTTTGTTAAAGACTTCGTCGACGCTTGGACCAAAGTGATGACGCTAGACCGTTTCGATTTACGTCACGATCTAAACGCCAGCTTAAGTAAATAGATGCGGTATAACTGCTACCGCGAATTAGCTTAACGACTAATTCTCAATAGACATAAAAACTAAAAGGGCGCGTCCGCGCCCTTTTTAATTGATTTCTATAAGTTGTGTTATGAATTCTTAATGTGATTAAAACGCCCGCGAGACCATCGCAAACCCATCTTTAATTCGATACACTGGACCTTTATTTTTCGCTTCTACAGACAATTACCACAATGGCTAGTCTTCAACGAACGTTGGTCAATTTAGAAATGCTAAGCGACGATATTAATGCACTTCACGTCGACGCACTTAATACGCACGCCCACATTAAGCTTTTACACAATGTGTTGAATGAGCTAAAGAACGCCGAGCAATTTGTTGCCTCAGAAACAGAGGCCAGTTTCCAAAAGTCGTTATCTGGCTCACTGTTTGAGAACATATTCGAGCGAAAGCGTATGGTGGGTGTTTACATAAAGCTGGTGGGCTATGTTATTACAGCGTGGGAAGCGACCAATAAAGCGAATGCAATCATCAGTGAAAACTTCGATTCAAGTGCCGATAAGCGATTGGAGTTGCTGCAGGTAAAAGCAATAAAAGCCAAATCTCAATTAAAAACCGTAGCGTCAGCGATGGGCAAAGAAGACTATGCAAAGTTTGTCCAGACGTTAGGTCTGTCTGCCCAAGAGTGGCAATGGGATACGCTTCGCGCTAGGTTTTAGCCAGCGCGAAGGTATGACTGAAAGCGCTCATGTCATGAGCGAGTTTAGCTACAGTGTGGTATTTCGAATACCAATGCCTTGTTCGTTGATAACCCTTACTTCGCGTTGAGGGAACGGTATTTCAATGTTGTGCTCGCGTAATGTTTCAAACACAGTAAGCAGCAAATCGCCACCCACGCGGTTTTTACCATCGTCCACCCCTTCCATCCAAAACTCAACGAACATGTTAACGCCAGAGTCGCCAAAGCTATCTATTTCACAGTCAGGCAGCTCTTCAAATGGAACATCATCGCCACTGATCACCTGCGGATGTTCCGATACCACCTCTTTAATAATCTCTACCATCGTGCGGATATCAGTTTTATAGGCGACAGAAAAGTCGATGCGGTAACGTTGTTTTTGGTTTTTGTGTGTCCAGTTTATTAGCAAGGAGCTGATAAACTTTTCGTTAGGCACCAGTACATCTTTACCGTCATAAGTCTCTAATACGGCATAGCGCATTTTAAATTCTCTGACGATACCTTTTTGCCCGTCTTCCAGTTCAACGTAATCGCCTACGGTCAGCGATTTATCCAATAGAATAATGATGCCCGAGATGAAGTTTGATGCGATGGACTGCAGACCCAAGCCTAAACCCACACCTACTGCACCACCAAACACGGCTAATGCGGTAAGGTTAATTCCCATGACGTTAAGCAATAAAAGAAAGACCACACAGAACAGGGCAACTTCAAACAGCT
The DNA here is from genome assembly GCF_022348305.1 of Alteromonas sp. MmMcT2-2. Lineage (NCBI taxonomy): Bacteria > Pseudomonadati > Pseudomonadota > Gammaproteobacteria > Alteromonadales > Alteromonadaceae > Alteromonas > Alteromonas sp. MmMcT2-2. Next base: position 3,103 of record NZ_JAKRFA010000045.1, on the reverse strand, counting down.
TTGCGAACACTTCTTTGGTAGAAACGTCGAGCGACTTATGGTTTCGAATAATATCTTGACCAATGGCGTTCGAGCTGCGGCCTAGCCAGAACAGCAAGCCACCAAACAACAGCACTCTTGTTACGCCATACGCTGAAATTTCAACATTGCCGACTGATATTGCCATTGACTCCAATGCTGAAGTTATCAGCGGAAGCACGCCAACTAAGTGTAAAAATAGGATAGGTAAACCCACCCATCGCATAAACGCTGCAATGGTGTTGTTTTCGACAAAACCAGTAATCAAGGAATTAACAAACAGCATTAGTGCTACAACAACGGCTATTTCCAATAGCCATGCATCAAACTGAAATTGCGCCCCCAACACGGTAGTAAGCTTTAGCATACTGATGGTGATAAGCGGGAATAGTGCCTCACCCAGATTGTATAAAAAGCCGTGCATAGTATGTGCGCCTTGCTGTGGCTTTTCTCGGGTAAACTTAAATGGCTTTTTTACTTGTCGTGCAAGCAAAAATGCAACGCAATAAATAACTGCGATTGTTGTAAGCTGGATAACAAAGCTATCAGACATCACCGATGCTTTGACTAAAGCCAACTTTTCCTCAAAGTGCTGGGTTAAACTATCAACATTCATGTTTTCTACTTCACTTGTTTGCCACACTGCAGCAGCGTGGATGTAATTTGAGCGTGGAATAACTGCGCGCTTTTTATCTGTTATAACAAATATGGTAAAGCTTTTTTTATCTATCCAACAGAAATTGGCTATCAAGTTGTCTTTAATTTCAAAGGTTTTAAGGTGTTTTTACGTAGAAGAGCCCTGTTTAACTTGTTTTTTAACGCACACTTTTAAAAGCTAAATGTCTTAAGGTATTGATAAATAAAATTAAACTTTGTTACTTGATAAGTTTACGTTTCTAGGTCGCAAAATTCGTATTAAATAGATATTTATCGTTTTGATAAAAATATAAATATAACAATATCTCTCCTAAAAATGAGGGAAGACGGTACGGTATAAGACCTTTCCCTTAGAGCGAAAAGCCGATGAAACTTCCCTTACTGTTATGCTATGTAAATCGGAACTTATTAAGTTAAACGTCAGACAGGCTTAACTAGATTTTGAACAAAAAATGCGCTGGTGGCTTTCGGCTTTTAGTGGTAGACTCCGCGCGCAATTTGTAAGAGTAAACACCTACGTTCTTTTCTTGATGTCAAACACCAATAAGCCAAGTTGGCAATGGCGTATCTCTTTAGGTTTTCCCAGTAATCTATAACCCCCACGGTTAGCAATAAAGCACTAACGCTTATACCTTTGCGGTATGCAATTTTTTATAAATACCTATGACAGGAGTTTATTAATGTCATTTACCCAATTAGGGCTCGCTGAACCCTTGTTAAAAGCTATTGAAAAACGAGGGTTTAGTACACCATCACCAATCCAGGAAAAGGCAATACCAGAAGTATTGCAAGGAAAGGATGTGTTGGCAGCTGCGCAAACGGGAACAGGGAAAACTGCAGGATTTGGACTTCCTATTTTACAGAGATTGATGGAAGGACAACCTGTATCTGGCAACAATGTTCGGGCACTTATCTTAACACCCACGCGAGAACTTGCTGCTCAGGTAGAAGAGAGCATCAGAGCGTTCAGCGAGTTTTTGCCGTTAAAAACTGCCGTGGTATTTGGTGGTGTAGGGATTAATCCTCAAATGATGAAGCTGCGTAAAGGTGTAGATGTGTTAATTGCTACGCCTGGACGATTGCTTGACCTCTACCAGCAAAACGCTGTTAAGTTTTCTCAGCTTGAAGTGTTGGTATTGGATGAAGCCGACAGAATGCTTGATATGGGCTTTATTCACGACATTAAGAGAGTATTGAAGCTATTGCCACAAGAGCGCCAAAGCTTACTGTTTTCAGCCACGTTTTCTGATGAAATCACTGCGCTGGCGAAAACAATAACGCGCAACCCTGTGAGTATTTCAACCGCGCCAGCCAATACCACGGTAGAAGCGGTTCAGCAGCACTTAGTGACCATTGATAAATCTAAAAAGACGACCGCGCTTATTTGTCTGATCAAACAGCAGAAGTGGGAGCAGGTGTTAGTATTTAGCCGCACGAAACACGGCGCTAACCGTATTGCAGAAAAGCTAACTCGGTCAAAAATTCCAAGTGCCGCGATTCACGGTAATAAAAGCCAAGGAGCGAGAACTAAAGCGCTTGCTGACTTTAAAAATGGCGCAATTAAAGTGCTGGTAGCTACCGATATCGCAGCACGCGGCATCGACATTAGTGAATTGCCTATCGTTGTAAACCTAGACTTACCCAATACGGCTGCTGATTATGTTCACCGAATTGGTCGTACAGGGCGCGCAGGCGCTAGTGGACAGGCTTGGTCATTTGTATGTGCTGAAGAACTGCAAAACCTGAAAGATATTGAGACACTGATTCAAAAGCTGCTTCCTCGTGAAACGTTGGAAGGTTTCGAGCCTCAGCAAGCCGTGCCTGTTACCACGCTTTCTAAGCCTAAAAAGCCCAAGAAGCCGAAAAAGCCGAAAGCACCACAAGGTGAGAGCGGCAGCGAAGGTAAACGAAGTGGCGAGAATAAAAAGCCGGGTCAACGCCAAGGCAACCGTAGCGGAAACGGTAATCCGCGCGCAGGTAAATCGGATTCGCGCAACAATAGCAGTGGAAAGCCTGCAGGTCGAAGACGCTCAGGAAGTGAAGGAAGTGCCGCTAAACGACCAGCTAAGCGCAGAAGTAATCCGTCAAATAGCACCACTAATAATACGGCGTCAAACAGGGCAAAAGCGTAAACAGTTGAACTGCGCTTCATAATACCGAGTTTATTAAAAAAGGGCCGTTGGAAAGGCCCTTTTTAATGTCCGTATTCTTTGTTGCGTCACCTTGATTTAGAACCACTATACTTGCGATAACACGCCGCGATTACGAACATTTTAAATCTTGCTGAGTGGGTAATGAATTATGTGGACTGGTATTAGGGCCTATTGATCTTTGTTGTACATTTTTGCAGCGGTCTGTGTGCCATCTAGACAAGGCGAATGTTTGACGGTTTAGTGGTTCTAAATCGAGAACATTCAACGCAGTATAG
>NZ_JAKRFA010000044.1:0-27068 GCF_022348305.1 Alteromonas sp. MmMcT2-2 | reverse complement strand
ATTAAACATTATCGTTCAATATCAACTAGGTATGAAAAATTGGCGAGGAATTATGCCAGTATGGTGTCACTGGCATTTTCAATGATGTGGCTACCTATGTATTGCTGAGTGAAATATGTACAGCAAAGATCAACAGGCCCTAGAAGACGCAAATACTTTGAACAGCGAGCGGCGTGATGATAGAACTTCCGCTGTCCCTTTTTGTATTCGGTGTGGTTCTTCTGACCTGCAAGTTAAATCAAAATCAAATAACACTCGATTCGGAAAGCCTATCTCGCGAACCCATAGATCTGTTTGGATGCAATGTAACGACTGTAATCACTTTATGAGCTTCAATCATTGCAATCAAACTAACACACGCCTTATCAAGAATGGCACTTATTGGACGTATCATTCAGCAAGAGCCATCGAGCCGTTCAATATAAAGTGTCCTAAATGTGGTGAATGGGGAGCATGGTAATGATTTCCCGTCAAATGCCACAGACTTTCTCTTCAACAGAGCTAAGTGAGAGAGATATTCCCGCCGCTATAAATAGTGAGTTCGGTTTCGATGTAGAAAACTATTTTTCTACACGAAATTTATAACGATGATTTATTTTCCGCCTTCAATACATATTCCATTTCAGTGTGTGAACAGTGATTCTGGAATCGCTGTTCAAGTTCACCTAATTATCTTCAACACACTGAATTGACGATTCGACGAACTTACCTAAATAGCTGTCAAAGTATCTCCGCCATGCTTTGTTACTCTTGGCCGACATTGAATTTTCATTGCGTCACTAACAAAAGCATTATCATTGGCTTTACTTGACCAAATGTAAGCCTCGCCTGGCTTAAGCGACCCTAGCTTTTCAGGTGTTAATGTTTTTAATCCAATACAAGCCTTTTGAATATGCTTCAGCCAATCTGGAGCATTAAATTTATGCAAAATAATCTGTGAAGACAGCTGAATGAGCTCTACAGGTACTGAAGGAGGATCTTGGCTAGCTATCATCACGCTAGTACCTTTATGTCTCATTTCACGCACGGTTTCAACCAAGCCCTTCACTAAATCAGGACTATCAATGTATTTATGACACTCATCAAAAACAATTAACTTATTGAACGTTTGATCTTGATATTTTGCTTCTGAGAAGATTTGTAAAAGAACTACAAATAATCCTAGAGCTTCATCTTTTTCTATAAATTCATCCCTAATATCAACAACTATCATTCTGCCTGGTCGGATCAATGATGCTACACTTAATTTGTCATCAATATACTGCTCAGCAAAATCGAGTCTCATATCAGCTAAGTCTTTTAACGCATCGGATAAGCTGGAGTTTTGAATGCCATTTCTGATCGCTTCAATAGTCAAATTTCGCCGATTTTTTCGCATTATATTTCCTAATTGACGAATATAAGCAGCTTGATTTCCAACAGCCCCCATTAAGAATTTCCAATGGCCTGCCTGAAGCTCCGAAGAGCAAAACTTCAATGGAAATACCTCAATACCAGGATATTCTTTACGGCGTTCATCAAGTTTATCTTCAGGAGTAAGCAGCACAACATCATCTAATGACGTCGGCTCTGCTCCATAAACCTCTTTGAGCCTTTCTAATTGAAATGCGTCGTCATTTGCGGCAATCATAGATGTAAACTCGGGCTTGTAGTCCTGAGTCTGGCTATAATGGAAAATTACGCTTGCCAGCTCTTTATGCAGAGTATTAATCGCTGGAATTGATTTGGTTGCCATCTCAACTACAGAGCCTAAGGTATAACTTTTACCACCGCCTTGAACTCCAAATAAACTCAAAGTGTGGGTATGATTTAAATCCAGGGCGACTTTACGCCCGTGGACTTCTCCAAGAAGGCCAAACTGCCCTGAATCACCATTGACACCCAATACAATATCGTGAGGTACAATATCCACCTCTCCAACTGGTGGCTCTGGCTCTGGCTCTGGCTCTGGCTCTGGCTCTGGCTCTGGCTCTGCAGAATTATTACTGTTTGAATTAAAACTACTTACTACTTCACGCTCTTTTGTAGATTTTATGTCAGCTGCTTCCGTATTTAACTCTTCATTCTCAATGATGTTAGTTCGAGTTATTTCGATTTCAGCTTCGACATCTACTAAGGGCTCTAACTCTATCGACGCTTGAGAAACCAACTCTTTCCACGAAACAGTTCTATCACGTTCTTTATGCAAAAATTCCGCAGAAGTTAACTTTGGTAACGACAGCTCTATGGTGTCCAGCGTTACTTCTGACAACTCTTCGTCCTCAACTAGCCCCGTAGCTGAAAGCAATTCATCAATGTGATTTCTACCTACTCGGTGAAACTCAATCCCAACTTCATTTTCAACACCGTTGTTATCCTGACCAAAATCAAAAATAACAGCACTACGAGTTATTGCTAGCTTGTATCCTTGCTCTAGGGTTCTCAGCAAAAACTTAGCTTCTTCAATCACATCAGCACTAAGCAAACCGAATCGCTCAGATCTCTTGAGGTAGTGTTCTAATAAAACGCAAAGTTTCTGTGTTTTAACTAATCTATCTGGTCTGTCAGGAGAAGTTCTCGCTAAGTCAAAATGGCGTTGTAAAACTTTTTCTGACTCAGATATTTGCTCCGCAATACTTTTTTTCAGTGTTTCATACTTCGATAAATCACCGACTTCTGAATAGCATTTTACTTCAATAAGGTTACACCTGATTGTGCGTGTAGATGCATCTAAATCAAACAATGCTAGGTCTGTACGCTTAAAGCTAATCTCCGAACCTAACTCTCCATCAGCCTTTTGCAGCTCAGAGTAAAGTTCTATATGGGCATCTAAAGGTACTACAACCTGTTCTTTAAAGACGCCCTGGTATTCCAGATATAACTTAGATAAAGCCAAGCCCAAAGCTTCTGATTTTGAAGCGCTATTCGAGGCAAGTTTTAGTGCCAGCCTTCCCGACAAAGCTCTCAAGGAATCTAGCACTCTGGTTGCTTTATTTACATCAGGTACTATTTGGTGTTGCTCTAACGTTCCTTTTAACAAAGCCTCAATTTCTGTCGTCGAGCGCGAAGTAATTACAAAATTGTGAGTATTAGAAGAAGCCATTTCAGGGCTATGATCAATAAGGTAATCAGGTCGACCATCTTTACCACCATGATCAAAGAACTCTATTCCTAAGTTTCGATCTACTGTAAACACCCAATCACTTACTTCATGTAACTGATTGAGCAATGCCCTTTCTTTTGAGTCCAGTGACAACCTAACAACTGGAACTTGCTCCAATGAAAAGCTACCTGTTGCAAGAGAAGCTGTAATCGCAGACATCATTTTTGGAAGCTTTGCTAAAGTTGAGGAGACTTGTCCACCGAATAGCATTTTAGCAGCACCATGGCGAGTGTGACGGTCCCAAGCTACAACACCATTTTCATCAAAATAATCAACGCAATAGTCTTGATACAAACCGTACACAGGAGCAACTTGTTCATCTGCTTGAGGCCTAATGACCGACAACTCTTCAGCAGGGAAAACATCAAATAACATACTCAAGTGAGAACTAAACTCTTCTGGCGCTTCTTCAAACTCAGAAATAGATCTTAATGAAACACTTAACCTTGGTACTAAATGATTGTCAGAAGATTGAAATAGCTCATTATCTCCATTGGAATCATCATTACTGTTAATCAGTTTAAACAGCTCAGCTCCTACCTCTAAAGCGTATGGGTCTTCAACAAATAACCTTATATCAAAATAAATGTGTTTTAATTCTTGCTTCTTTCTAAGTGTCAACAGCATTCCCGCAACCGCACTTGCGGAGCCAGCATTGAACACATTAATTGATAAACAAGAAACGTAAGGGTGCTGAACTAAATAGCGCTCTACCTTATTTGCTAAGTAAGTGCTACTTTGCTTACCAACCTGTTGATAATCATTTTTAATTCCAAGCGCAGTTTTTATTTTGTCGATGAGCGACTGCGGCTCTCGTTCTTGGGCTGATGCCAATACACTCCAAAACGGATGAATACTATCGAGCGCAACCATCAGCTGTCCTTGGGCGTCAGGCAGTACATAAGGAAAATTAGTCAAAGAAAGTTCTTCTAGGAGACTATTTTTACTGCCAATTGCAATTTCTTTACTTACTTTCTCACTTTGTCTAGCCCAAGTTTCAGCTAGTGACGACCAACCTCCTAACCACAAGCACCTCAAAGGGTGGGTCGGCCCAAGCACCATAGCTTGCTTGTAACTACCGTCGTAATTCCACATAACGATAGAAATAGAATCTAAGCGAAGCAAAGCAGATAGCTCAGCTGTATAGTCTTTCCCATTTTCAGTAACTTGAAATACTGCCGCTAAATATTCTAAATAAGCTTTAGAATATTTGTATGCTTCATTTGAAGTAGATACATGATTATGAGCAACAGAAATTAGCTCTTTTTCACCCTGAGAAATTAAAGCAAAGTAATTTTCACGCGCTTTTTTAAAGTTTTCAAATTGCTGCTCTACATCACTAACAGGCCAATCAACTATGTCAGGTCCAGGTTCTTGTGCTTGTTCATTTCGAATCTCAACCCGCCAGGTAATTGCAGACATAGGGTTAGCAAGTATCTTTTGTTCAAAGTCTTTCAAGTAAGTGGCTACTGGGACCTGTATGCTTCCGCGTTTTTTAAACTTAATGTTTAGTAAGGATTCGGATTTACTCTTTGTTTCCTGCCAATTTGACTCAATTACTTCAGCGTTAACGAACTTATTAGTCTCTGTAACCTGAGTAAATTCTGCTTTAATTTTTGCATGAGCTAACGACGCTTCCCTGACTTTTCTACCAGGAAGTGGCTCTACCTCTGCCTCAACAGCAGGCAACACATAAAACAACTCACTTTCATTGATTCGTGAACCTGCGTCATCGGCACTAGAAGTTCCCCAAGGAATAGGGTTTTGATCGCCATCAACCAAAGATAATAACTCTTCATTTTCGTCAAATGCCTGAACTCTTACGTAATGCCAGCCTTCTTCCCACTCGATGCCTGTTAACTTATTAAATTTAATCGTTACTGTTGACTTAGCAGTTGCCTTGCCAACTTTAATTAAACCAACAAAATCGCCATGTTGGCTAAATACTTGAGCTTTGTATTTCGCAAGGCCATTTACTTCTTTAGGGTTTGGCTCTACCGAAAATGACACAGAAAAGTTTTTGATTCCTCCCTGACCAACGGTAAGTACTTGCTGACCTACTAACTGCTGTAAATTAGGATCTTTTTCATCTTCAGGAATTACAGGCAATCCAATTTCAGTTACGGTTAAACATACTGAGTCAGTTACCTCTTCTTCGTATTGAAATCGCCATTTATCAAAGGTAAGAGGCCAATTATTACTATCAACAACAAGCTGTTTACACCAAGCTTTATTGATTAGGCTTTCCTGATCGTTAAAAAACAGCGCCAATTTTCTATTAAAGTCTTCTCCCTCAAGCTGCAGGTCATAAACCGTAGCAATCGCGGATTTTTCCGATTTATTGATTAATTGAATAGATTCATGGTTCTTTACTAATTTTCGCACCAGCATAGAGTGGTCTTGGTGCAATTCCAAATCAGGTATCAGTCCTAGTTCATATAAAGCAGCTCCTAAAACACTAGGATCAAAGTCGTTTACTTGAATTGTTAAGATATACCTAAGCCATTGATATGGATTTATTTTCAGCGATGCTTTTTCGTTAAGTATAAAAACGATCTCTTCAACCAATTGTGACAAGGAAGCAGGACACTGTTCTTTAATCGACTGAAAAGCTAATGAATATACGTCCGTAATATCGACATGCTCAAACGTCGCCTCGCCGAACGAATCCTCAGAAGAAGTTTTTAATTCATTTGGCACAAAAACAAGTAATGGAGACCTTAAATTACCTTGCTCATCAGGGTTTCTCAGCTCAACTAGCTTTGTGCTCGTAACAGAATAGTTTTTCTCTGCATTATTAGCTAAAACAACTACCTGACTATTATCTACTGACTTAGCTAATTCCTCACAAAGCTTATACATCAAGCTGGTATCTAAATCTGAAACCTTCATGCAATGACCTGCACCTCGAGTTTCAAGGAGCAACTTTAATTTTGGTAAAAGTACAGTGATTAAGCTTTTTTCGATATCTGCACTTACAACCGTTTTAATTCCCTTAATCATGCGTTACTTCCTTGTACTTTTTTATTTTGTTTTTCGTCAATTTGATATCTAGGGGTGATCGTTTGTGTAACATATGCATCTGAAAGATCACTATAAAAGCCAATCTCCCTTAGGCGTCGCTTAAAGCCTGCCAAGTTGTCTCTCAATGCACTATTTACATCAATCGACTGATCGCAAAACACATCTGTCTTTGGAAGGGATTCGATAAAAATGCCATAGCGAGTCTTTAGAAAACTCAGTAGCTCGTCAACGCGCAGCTCTTTTGTGTGGAACCCCAAATCCCCCCCTTTTGATAACACTGCTAGTTGCAACATAACTTCAAGCAGCCTTCCATCTAAACAAAAACGCCTACCGCCATGGTTACCACTATTTTGCTCCAACAAAGCACCAGGTTTATTTTTCAGCATAAAACTATCTAAGTTTTTAACCATCCCTGAGCGAATAGCATTTCCTTGTACGAAAAGTAAAATTTCTATGTACGTTTCAAACTCCGGCAAACCTAGTTGTGTTATCGCATGTAACTCTGGTGGTATCTCTTCAGATTCACTAGCTGACGATGCTGATGTATCTAATATTCCAGCATTTCGTTGCCCAAAGAATTGCTCTCGATCTTGCTCAAGAGGAGTTTCAAGTAATTTAAACAGTTCAGTAACCGGCATTTGCTTCACCGATTTCGAACCAGGAAGCTTACCTTTTTTCGACAAGTACTCAGCAAACTCGTCTAATTTCTTAACACCAAAATATGCTTTAATAAACGCTGGTATGCGCTTGTAATGTAAAGTGGCGCTTTGCTCTGCCATTTGATGAGTTAAACTGTTAGTGCCATTTGTCATATCAACAAATATTGCCGTTTGTTGTTTCTCACCTTCTTCTAGGTTTCTACCCTTACTCTTAGCTAGAGCTGGTAACAGCTTAAATAGCTTTAACTGGTATAAGGCTAAGTGAAAGGCTAACAGGTTCTTAATGTATTCAACCATCACTGAGCGCGGAATATACTGACGATAAGTCATCAACTTAATAATATCTTCAGCCAAAGTATCAGCCGCCTGTTGATTAAGTGGTGCAAACCTATCTTGTAAATCAGAATGATCCGGCGCATCAGATTTAACCTGATCGGAAAGTCGTAATAATGCTTGTGTTTCAACATCAACTTGAGAATGACAATCATATTGACCGGTAGACGAATCAACACCGGCAAAAAAGAATTGCTTTAACCTAGAGATTGCTGCTTGACCACTTTTAGCATGGTAAAGTAATTCGTATACTTGTTTTGAAGCCCCGTAATCTCGGCAGTTTTTAGGATTTCTAAATAGGTAAGTGTTACCGTGAAGGGGTCTTGGCGCAGCTACGGCCTCATTTGCTTTACCTCGGTTTATAAGATCGACTAGATGTGTTTCTATCCATTTTTCGATGGTAATTGGCGCTTGGGAAAAGCCCTTAAAATGTTTTTCATTACGTGAATCTAAGAACTCATCTTTGAACAGATCAACCGTCATACCTTTAGCACTTAACTTGCTAGAAGCACCATTGTGTTTTAGCCTGGCGAACAAGTGAGTTAAAACGCGATCCATTTCAACTATTTTATAATCTAAATAGCTTACTTTATTAGTGCGGAAAGCTTTATCTTTTTTTCCTAATTTCATGACTGCGCCTCCGCTATTAAATGCTCTAGCTGTAAAACACCACCGCTGTCACGTGTAATTTTTTCGTATTTTTGGCCATTCGTAGTCAAAAGTACCTCTTGATAAGGGGCTGAAGCGAGCACGTTTTTAAATACTGTTAAACTTAAATAGAAACTTTGTTCGGCCTGAGCAGATGGAATATAACCCTGATTTAGACGTTGAAGCATTTCAAATAGATCCAAATCTAAATCTAGCTCGGCGGTTAAACCTGTTTCATCCTGATATTTAAGTAGGAGTGATTGTGGACTGTGTTCAATGTAAGAAGACTTCATGGCCGAGTCTTTAACTTCTATTGAAAAAACATCAGCTGGGAATAATCGGTAGCTCTTAATTGTCCCTTGATTTACTTTTCGCACCTGCATAGCAAGTTGTCCGTTAAAGTAAGCCGGATTGTGTAATCCTTCACCTCGGTTAATAGCGTTGATTGCTAACGATTTAGCCTCAGCTAAGGAGTATTCTCCTTCTAGATAGCTGACAAGTAACTTTGCGGAGCGATAAGGTAATAGTCCTTTCCAGTTTTCACCTCTGCGTTCAAAGTAAGCTTTTCGCCTTAGCATACCGACGACATGTCGATGAGACAGGTATCTTTCTTTGCTCTGACTTAAAGCCGTACCACTAGGTAACGCTTGATGTGCATTTTCAAGCAATTGAGTTTCATGTCCACTTCGTTGTTCAAACTGAAGCCAATCAACGGCTTCTAGTCCTAGAAAATCTAAACCGCGATCTAGTCGCACATCAGAACCTTGCGCAATGTCAGTTTCACTAAGTAATTTTAATAATCTGTCCTGAGTATTTTTTGAACCACACCAAGAATTAAAGTAATACCCACTTAAAATTTTGTCAGCTTCACCGTTCGCATAAATCTCTTGAATTTCAGAACAAGAGTATTCTCCAACTAGCATGTAACTTAATGCAGAGCGTAAATCTCGCATAGTGATGTGCAACTGGTTTCTTAGACTAGTTAGCTTGTATAGATATCCCAACCGTTCAATTACTTTAGGACCGGTTTGCTCATCTCGGAATGTATCTACATTGTGTTTCACATAGCACTTGTCTTTTAGTGCACAATAATCACAACCTTGCCATACTTTCGCCGAAGTCATTTTCTTTAAAAGGCGTTCAAATATCGAGTTTTTCTGAGTTTCAGTAGAAGCCAAAACATCGCGCATATTTAGGTTTACAACAGCGACCTCATTTTTAACGGAACCATCTTTCAAACTTTCTTCAACTAGCATTTTTAGTGCGGAAAACTCATCGGCATTTTGCGTCAAGAAATCTATCAGTCGACCTTCGTTAATTGCAATCAAGCGAGTTTCGTTATGAGGCCATTTACTAATATCATCACCATGATAAGCATTGAAGAATTCGTCGAGAACGACTTCATTTTCTTTATCACCCTCATCTTGGCTACCATCGTAATTAGTAATATATTTGTGACCATCTAATTCAAACGAGCAACCATTGCCTAACGGGTTTAAAGTTAAAGTTGTACCTTGTTTTTCAACTAAAGATTCTAGCTGTTGAAGAAATGCCGTTTTACCATCTCCAGCGTTACCTGTGATCAGGACTAGACGTAATTGACCAGCTAAAACCGCTGGAGCTAACTCAGTATCTAATGATGTTTCAACATATATCAGTTTCGCGTAATCATCTAATCCACGAGTACCACTGTTTGAATGTCGGCTTTGACTGTACAAAGTCAGCATATAATCATGAAATGCTGACTTGCTTGGATTTGAACCATCAGCCAGCGGTGGCAAATGAAATTGAGATGTACTCTCGTCCGACTGGAATTGAGCTTTTTTAAGTTGCTGTACTTTATTTAACGCTTCTAATAATTGGTCTGCCGATTCAAAGCGATCAACACGTTTAGGAGAAATAAGCTTTAGAAGAACCGACGACACGTCGTCCGTTAAGTTAAAACTTTGCGTGAATTCACTTGGATGACGCGCCAATTCGTCGAGTGGTGGACATTGAGTATTTGCCCAAGGGTATTCACCCGTCATAGCTCGATACAAGGTGATGCCTAGGGCATATAGATCTCTATCAACTAAGTCGAATGATTGTGGAGTCTCAGTAATGTTTAAATCTGGCGGAAGATATTTTCTAGAGCCACCACCTAGACTTAAATCCTCTGCATCAACAGAAACATTAAAGTCAATGATACGAACTTTACCGTCTTTCCATATCAAGTTTTGCGGCTTAATATCACAGTGATAGATATTGTGGTCATGCAAGTGCTTGAGCCCTTCCGCTACTTGCTTAGCCATCGTCCACACTTCATGTGTGGTGAGTGACCTTTGCTGTATTAGCTCGCCAACGTCTAAGCCTTCTAAATATTCAAAGACAATATATGGAGGTCCATCATTGGGTAAAACATCAGCATCATAAACTTTTACAACATACGGGTGCTCAGGTAGCTTCAATAATGTCCTATATTCTTGCTTTAAGCGTTCTAATACAGATTCTCGATCTTGAAGAATAAGCTTAATGGCGCGCGATACATCACCAAAAGTATCAGTAACTTTATAAACAACTCCAAAACCGCCAGGCTTACCTAGTGGCTGTTGTACAACATACTTATTGGATAATTGATAACCGTTTTTAAGCCTTTTGTAGTTTGCTGGTGTTTGTGCTGGATCCACTTTTTTCGGTTTATTTTGTACAGGCTCAACAACTTCCTCACCAGACATTTGGGCTTCTTGTTTAGGTCGCCACAATTCATTAAATTTTTCTAAGGCCAGTTCAGCAGTTAAACGTTCAGAAGCCTCTTTGTGGCATAAAGCTTGAAGCCAATTATCAAATTCACTCGGTAACTGCTTATTGGTAGAACTAAGTTTATTAGTCAGCACACATGACTTTTCAATCGCTTGCGTAACAGTCTCGAAAGCGGCATCACCACTAAATAGCTCAAATATAACTAACCCAAGGCTATAGATATCTGAGGCACAACTAGCGGCATTATTGTCTGCCCATAGTTCTGGAGCTTTATAACGGTTAGAAATTCGTTCTTGGACTTCATCTGCAATTGTGGTCGTACTTTCTGCACCTATACGTGCATAATCAAAATCAACCAGTCTAGGTTGACCATCCAAACCAATCAATATGTTATCTGGCGTGATATTTCTGTGAACCACATCATGTCTGCACATATGATTCAAAGCAGCCAGCATCTCTTTCACCACACGCTTTTTCTGATCAAACGTTAGTAAAAAAGAGCTATCCTTTAACTTTGAGCTGAGGCTATCGCCCGGAATATCGTCCGTAAGTAGTATGTATTTGTCTTGCGCTTCTGTTGAAAAGAAGTCCTTTACACCAGCAATGGCAGAATGAGGTGGCATTTTTGAAACGGCACGATATGCATTTTCTAACAGACGTTTTTGCTTGGCGCGATCATCTTCTGGTAAATACGGTTCGGCCTTATATGCTTTTGCTAAAACAGTTCCACCTTTACGACCGGCTGTTACATTAAAAGCACGATACTCAGTGAAGTATTCGTTAACCGTTAAAGTCTCAGCAACTTCCCAATTACCATAACGCTCGCCATGACTGCGCTTCTTGGCTGATTTGCCAAGGGCCTCAGCGATAATTTGAATATACTTAGTAACGTTGCGTTCAAATCGTTCTGGGATTCTGAGGCTATCGGTGAAGAAACGAGTGCTGTTTTTTAAAGAAACTACATGACCACGCTCTCTATCTTCAGGATCAAGAAACATACAGTCATCAATTGTTAAAACAACTGCTGTATCAACATAAATATTCTTTAGATCTTTATTGGCTCTATTTTGATTACAAATAAGGCCCGAAAGCGATTTCGCATTACCACGCAACTTAGGTAAAGGCGAGCGATAGCTTGTGTGAGTCGTGTGCCAACTATTTCCGGCCACCTCAACCTGTCCATGAATACCCTTAGCATCCACTAAATAAATAGCATGAGGAGCTACTACACAGATATCCACTTCAAAAAGCTGATCAAATTGTTCTACTTCAAAACTATGAATAACAAAATAATCGTCTGGTAACTTATCCTTTAACCATGCTATGGCTTTACGTTCTTCATCATTGACCGCCTCACCAATTGCAAATACCTGTGCCATAAATGCTCCTTAATGTTTTGGTGCTGCAGCCTCGATTGCGTCTTCAACCATTCGAACAGCTTCATCCTCTAATTTTTGAGCTTCAGCAGCTAATTCACCAGCTTTTACTACCATCTCATGTATTTGCTTCTCATATTCTTTACTAACCCTAGGTAGCTTCAGCTTTAACACATCGTCTGAAGACAAATGAGGTATCGAACTTCCTGCCGCAGTTCTGATGAGTTGTCTATAGCCGACGTCTGTGCACATCAAGTAAGCGTATAAGTAACCGGGCAATACCTGAGATTTCTGAGCCTTAATTCTAATCACATCAACCGACACCGCAGCGTCTTCAAAACGTGAGTCGGCCCAAACACCCGTCCCTATAATACCTCCAACTTGGCCGCTACGCGCCAGCAACAAATCTTGCTGCTGAACTCCCCACTCTGACACGTCACCTAGTTTAGACTTAGCTAAAAAGCGCTTAGGCTCATAACGAGCCCTAAAAATTTCACCACTAGTTGAAAAAGGTACGCCATGGTCACTTTCAGTGAAGAGCAACTTCATTCTGCCAGACTCACCAGTTGTCACTCCCAGCTCGGCTAATGTTTCAGTCCCACCAGCACTAACAACTAATTCGTCGCTTAATTGAGCAATTTTATCGTGATAGGTGGAGTCCATCCGTTTCTGAACTAGCTTGGAAGAAGCTGATGAATGCGTAAAAACACGATGTGATAAGGCTAATTTTTCAGGGAAGCTAAAGTAATCAGTAATTAGCTTTCCAGCTTGTTTTAGTAAACTGTTAGCTTCCGTCCTATTTACACCGCATTGTTCGACTTTTGCATGGACAGATATCTCCAGAGATTTATCAACTATTGGGACTGGTAGATTTATGACATGGTGAGGCTCTATATGCTGGATGATTGCACCATAGGTAGAGCTGACTACTAGGGGTACTCCGAACTTGCTTCTTAAGTAACAATATAAGTAGCCTGGAGATACTTTTTCAGAATCAGGAACTACTCTCATCACGTGTTCTGAACAGGCATTACCATCCATCTCTTCACGAGCTAGAGTCATACGTCCAATAGTTCCAGAACGAGTAATCAAAATCCAATTTTTGAAAATTTTAAATAGTGGCTTTCGAGTTACTTGTTCTTTTGATATTAAAGGTAATCTAGCTAAGTTTGCCTGGATGATATCGACACTCCCCATAAATGGAGTGCCATATAGTTCTTCTTTAACCCAGACTCGACCTTCTCTTCCCGCATGAAATGCCCCTTTAGCTTCATTAACTAACAGCTTTTTCAGCTCTTTCTTGGGTAGAGTACACTCAGTTATCAGTTGTTCCGCTTCCTTAGCACCCGTCATATATGGACCGCAATCTAAACGCTTTCCTTCATCACTAAGCCAATTGCTCGGTATTGTCTTTACTTTCATACTTGCTCCAAAGGAAACCACTCTCTAACTTTTTCAGTAACAAAGTTAAAGGAGTTATGTATACAATTATCAATCGGTGCTAATTTTGCGAAGTTTTTACACACCAACGCGTGTTTTACGTTTTTGCCCGTTCGGTTTATTTTAATTAATAACTCAAGAGCTTCTTTGGGCTTAGAAGGAATACCTTGTTCATCAAATACCCAACCATTCGACGCTAACCAGTCATTTATATTTTCTGCTAAATTAAATCTAACTAAATCCGCTAGTAAGCCATCATTTCCCGGCCATAAAACGACCTCTAGCTCAGGCGTTAATACGCCAACCGAAAAATCATCAACTTGCCACCCGCTCGCTAGCATATTTTTTTCAATATCAGCCTTAATTTGCAACTCTCCTGGTGAACCTGGAAATTGAGCATCAACTAAGATTATTGCTTTTTCATAACTAGTTTTGAGAGGCTCTAAAAACTTATGTGCATTGAGCCAAACACTTCGATCAGTTTGCCCTGTTGGTGTTTTTTTTATATCTCGAACAGGGCTAAATTCAAACGGAGAGCAATTTATATCTGAAAACAGATTCTCGCGCTCAAAGAATCCGGTAACAGCCATTTTTATGCCATTACACGGAACCAAACATACTACTTTCCTACTCATTCGAATATTCCTGCAGCAAACAAGGTTCCCAAATCTAGATCACCTTTCCAATCGACTAGAGCGGGATGCTCTCTTCCCTTCAACACCTGGGTGGCCCCTTCATCATCAAACCTTAGCGTAATAATATTTTCGATTTCAGTATGCGCTAATACCGTCGGCGAATGAGTCGACATGAATAATTGAGTGTTTGGAGCACAATCAAGGGCCTCCAATACTGCGTCTATTGCTTTGGGGTGAATACCATTTTCAGGCTCTTCCAGAGTTATAACTTTAGGCGCATCATTCAAATACGGAAGAATCGTTAAGGCAAAAATATGAAGAGTTCCATGAGATAAACTACTTGAGGGTACTTCCATTCCATTGTCATATATTACTTGCAGGTAACAATAACCATCATCGTCTCGTTTATTAGCTCTAATATTCTGTATTGATGGTAGAGCCATCTTTACGACTTCGATCCATTCTTCTAAGTCTTCAAGGCTATTTTCTTGCAGCTCATACACCTGCCAAGAGAGGTTACTGCCATCTGATTTAAAAGCTTTTTTATTTCTAGGACTAGCTGCTAACCTCATTGCTGGCCATTGTGGTTCGTAACTTTGTGCTCCTTGCTTAAGGAACTCAAGGAGCCAAAATGCTGCAGGAAAGCTAACTTCGTCAGCAGGCATTGAAGCAAAAGCAGAGCGTTCATTCTGTAAAGCAAATTCAATATCCTTAGTTTTCCTTTTGTCTGCCCACTCCGCAGAATAAACAGCTTTTTGTCTATTAGACCTTTCAATTACTTGGAAAACATCATCATTATCAAATCTGCCGCCTTGAATTTCTCCGCCATGGTCAACTCTGTTGTTATCATTAAAGAGCATCAAGTGCTCTTCTTTGATTTCCAACTTATCTCCAATGATGCCTATAGATATCTCGTATCTAATGGTATTGCTTCTCAATTCTGGCTTATCTCTAAATCGCTTAGGACCTAATTGTTGAACTAAAACTTGTTGCTTTTCTGGGATCTCTGCCTCAATCACTAAAGTAAAGTTATCCCCCTTAAGCATGTGAATAAGTTCTTTTGGATTATCAGCCCTAGCTCTATCTCTACCGCTCATAGGTGCAAAAAAAGCATCGTTTATATCGGTCACCATTAAGATATCACCCAGTAAAGCAGGTATATCCAGTAGGGTCGTTTTACCCGAACCATTAGAGCCGGCAAAAATGTGCAAATGTTCTAGCTGTAAGTCGAGCCTTTTAAAACACCTGTAACGGTAAGCCTCTATACGAGTGATCATATTGAAGGCTCCGGGTTTTCAGCTCTGAATTCTTTCCATGCTTTGGCTATCTTTGGCAAGTCATCGTCTAAAATTTTACTGCGACGTTTTAGTTTGCGAACGACATTTTGACCGTTGATACGAATACGCTCCTCAACCTCTTCTTCAATAACTTTTTCTTCACCATCAGGGTGACGTTCATAAAGCGTATTACCACGACGGTCGAAGCCTACTTTTTCTGCCACCGCCATAAATACCGGGTATTCGGGCTCTCCACCGATGGCAACAGCATCTTTTTCAGTATCAGTCTTCTTTTTCAAGAACAGTAGGCTAGTTAAGATGTTTACGTTAGCTTCAACGATAAATGACTCAACCGGTAAGTCAACGCAACCTAGCACCCAGCACTCTTGCATTAGCCACCAGCGAATGTATTCATCACCAGGGTTACCCAAAATACCGTCTGGTAACACGATACCCATACGTCCGCCTTGCTTAAGCCACTGCACGCAACGCTCAATAAACAAAATCTCGGGCGAAACTGCATCTTTACGGCGTTCTGTTTTTCTAAAGCCGCCGTTGTCAGTGCGCTCCCACACATAGGCAAGGTCGTATTGCTCTAGAATTTGCTTGTCGGTAACTGGGATGTCGGAACCAAACGGTGGGTTGGTCAAGATCACATCAACACTGCCTTCTTTACCGCTGGAATCACCGACAGGAATCGTTTTCTTGGCGGGGTCTACGCCCTTTAAATGTCCATGAGGGTATTCCAGTGAGTTCATGTGGTAGATGTTAGCCATGGCATTACTTGCCATCACCACGTTCATTTGCGATGCTCGGCACAGAAAGGGGTCAAAGTCACAACCAAACAGATTTTTTTCGGCAAACTCTTTAATTTGTTGTTGAATAGAAATGAATTCTTCAGTGGTTTCAGCACCCAATTTTACTTTTTCTTCTTCATGTAATTGCTTATTGATGAAGCTTAAAGTCTGCTCGAGGAAGCCCCCTGTACCACATGATGGGTCCAGCACTTTCTCATGTGGTTGTGGTGCCATCATTTCAACAATTAGTTTGATTGCGCCACGAGGCGTAAAGTACTGACCTCGGTCACCACGCAAGTTATCACCAACTACTTCTTGATATGCAGCTCCTTTGGCGTCCATTTCTGTGCGCGTAAAATCATATTTCGCAAGCTCAGATACCATAAAAGCAAGCGCTCTGTCAGACAATGTAATTTCTTCATTGCCTGCAAATATGTCTGGATAGGCTTTTTTTACTTTCTCAAATAACGGCTCAATACGCTCTCTGATTACTTTGCGACCTTCATCGTCGAACTGTTCAGTCGCAGAAGCCCAGAACTCTCTCTCTCTGTTGCCGATACGCTCGTCATACATTTTTGAGAAAATCAAATATAGGAACTGCCAGAAAGCCGCATCTTTTGGCATCCCTTCATTACCATGAATGAAGTTATGACAACGACGGAAAGCAGTAAGTAACATTTCACGGTCAGCCGTTCTTAGTTGTGCATTTGAAGCAACGTCGCGGCTCCCCATCGTTTCATCAGCTAACGGCCAATCGCCTACCGCTTTAAATTTAGCATCAAAACGTGATTCTTCTTTTTCAACAAAGAAGAACTCGATGCCGTTTGTCCATAAGCCCCAATGACATTTTTCCAATACGTATTTATCACCAACCTGCTCACGCATCATATCCTCCATCAATTGAAGATCTTTTTGCGCTTGGTCATGGTCCCGAATTTTAACTGCTGACTTTTTACCTTTCTTTGGTTCTTTATCACAAATTACAATACGACGAATATTTTCAGGTAAATGCTCTGCACCATGATCATAGATAGCGATATCTATTTTCTTACGCTTACCATCAACCTTTACTGGAACATCTAGTGCCATATCTTCGGCGCTTAAACCATACTCATGGAATAAGGCGCGTAAGGTCTTTTGACGAACCAATTCTTTAGGCGTTTGTTTGATTGGATTATTGGTCAAATAATCCAACATCATGCCATCTTCGATGGCGAGTACATCTTTTACTTCTTTGCTAACAATCATTTTTTTCTCGATAATCTGTGGTTATAAGTCAGCTTCCAAAGCCAGCTCATCTAAATCTTCAATATTTACACTTTGATGTGCATTCTTGTCTTGTTCACGTAATACAAGACGTTTTCTAATTTCTTCAGAAAGGACTTCACAGCGCTTAGTTAAAAACGTGTCATAGTCATCATCCCAAATGCCCCAAGCTTCCAGCTCAATTAGGTGAGTTTTCATATGGGCTTTAAGGTCCGAGTTTTGCTCTGTAAACTTACGCATATATGCAGAAGGAGCTTGAGCACCTATTTTTCGTTTATTTAAAAAGTCATCTACGATAGTGATATTAGCAATATGATTGCTATGCTCATCGCCTAAACCTTGCTTGCGTAAGTACGCCCTAGGAAAATAATGGTGATAATTTCGGCTATTCGCACGCTTTAGCCAATCATTGCTAATATGGACAATCGAACCATCGATAAATGATTTGGGTTCTTGGTAAGCTAAAATACAAAGTAATGCTTTGATATAGCTCCTACCTGCATTAAACCAGCCATTTTCTTGTATGAATTGCGCTGATGTATCTATGTTCCAATCATAATCAGGTTGCTGCTCTTGCAGTATTTTATCGATACGTTTCACATCTTGCGCTAACTTGCCTTCAACAGAACTCGAATAGCGACCACCTAAACTAACTCGCCACAAAAAGTCCTCTAAGAAGAGTTGTTTGTTCTCGAGTGGCTTATCTTTGTGGTGATAAAAGAAATAGGCAAATGGAGCTAACAACGAGTTGTATGGTAGAAGTCTGGAAACGGGGATACGGTAATAACCTCTAAAGTAGTCAACCGCTGCTTCTATCGCATCAGCGACCTTAGGCCATTCTTCGATAAATCGCTTTTTATCCAATCGTAAGATGTTTTGACGTTTGCACTCCTTGCCAATTACCAGGGACACTGTTTGTAACACGGTGGCATCTGAAATAGTGTCGTATCCCACTTCGCGTAATCTATCAACCAATGCTTCAAACTTTTCAGAGAGGTCAAACTCTTCATTAGCATCGAATGTTTTTGCAACCATGATTTCAAATAGTGAAAGCGGTTTTCCACCAACATTTATACGTGTGAAGATTTCTGTTGCAACATCTAGTGGTGCTTCCTTCACTTCTATAAGCGAAAAGTTATAGCCCTGAAGTGTTTGGGAGTACTCTGTTATTTTGGGGAAGAACTGTTGGTATTTCTGTAAGAAATTCAGATCAAAGCTAATTAAATCTTTAAGCTTAATGTAAGAACCTTCTTCCAATTCACTGATATCGGTTAAGACAATCTGCTGATGTTCGTCTGCATTTAAGTCGATGTATATTTCTGAAAAGTCATCAACCTTTTTACCACGATTAATTTGGACACCTTTAAGCGCACAAAACAAACTTGTCATACGTTGTTGGCCATCCAATACGTATTCAGCAAAATCACCATCAGGCACCGGCGGTAACTCAACACCACCTAAATCTTTAACAACACGAAGAGCTTCCTTGGTTTTCCAAGTAATAAACGTACCAATAGGATAACCTTTTAAAATACTATCAATTAAGCCTGCCGCGCGGTCTTTACTCCATACGTAGTCACGCTGGAATTGAGGGATCTTAATCAAGCCTTTTTCAATATCAGCTAAAAGAGCCTTGTAAGGTAAATTCTTCGGTTCTGGTAAATGCATTTAAATCCCTTTATTTTTTAATTATAACCTGGAGCTAGTATTAGATTCTCTACACCATATATTGCTTCATTGGCTTTAAGTGCCAATTGATATTCATCACTATTTAATGAGTACTCTTTAGAGCAATCAACTTTCCACTGGTTTAACAAATAGCCCACCAAAGCTGCTCTGACTTCCAGTGTTAACTCTCCGTCAACCATATCGAAGTCCAGTTCAATCGCTTTTGGATGTTTTAGCTCTGGGTGGGGTATCAGATGTAAATCTACTATCCGATTCCATTGCTTATCGGCCTCTCGAGCTTCCTGGGCGGCTATTGGCTCATCTAGCACTTCAATGCTGACTAAACGAGTCAGTACAAAATCTCGAAATTCCTCATGCTTACGATCAAAAGCTCGGACGTGCCAACGAAGGCCATTGTTGATCAGAGCATGAGGTACTAGTTCACGAACAGACTCGCCAGAAGAGAGTGAAACATAGTTAACTTTTATGGGCTGATGGTTCGTGATTGCACGGGTCACCGTCGAAACTACTTCAGCATCTGGATGGACTAATCTCGTTGCATCAATGCAGACCTGGCTTGGCTGCACTCCATGAGAAATACCATCTCCAAAGCCGCGACATAGACCTGTTAGTACGGCCTCTGGTTCATGTTCAAATAAAGGTTTGAACAAATTTGTTCGATGATACTTTTTAGTTTGGTGCTTCAACACCAAGTTCTTTGGAGCACACTCTTTATAAAATGAAAAGTCACGAGTGGCTGCTGCCAGGCCTGTTTGAAAGCGTTGAATCAAGTCAGCCCTAGCTACTTGACCAAAGTATTGGAGGTTAAAGTCTATAAATGCCAAACGTTCACGTTGGGCATGATTGGCGGTTTCCAGTAATGACATTATTTTTATAATTTTTAAAACCTTATCGCTAAATAGTAGTCAATTATGAAAGGTGGTGCAATGATTATGATTAGATCATGTAGTTAAATTTGATTCTGATGTAAGAGTGTATATTAATATGAGCGGACACGACGACGTGCCGCTTGAATCGTCACGTCGTCAATTCAAGATTAATCAACTTCCAGATAATTCAATAGCTTTCATAACTAGAGTGTGCATGCCCCGTAAGAAATGTGAACACTATCATTGAGCCTGATTAAAGGATTTCAGTAAGTCAGGCTATGTTGAAACCTCAAAGAGAGCTAACTGATTCTACTAGGCAACCCTGTATTTACCTCAACATCCCCAGCGAACTTAAAGAATGAGCTACATTTCATCAATCATCTCGCTGAGGGATGTAAATATAGTTGCTAGCTTGATTTGCTTTTCTTGCTGCTGATTCCAGCTTTTTCATTGTGTCTTTTACATTCAGGCTAGAAAGCCAACTGTTGATGTATCTCACAGAGTTAACACCAGGCAATTTTCGTATACCAAAGCGCGTACACAAAAAACAAGACCCGAGTTCTGCAACTAGTTCTTCAAAAGCGTATTTCGCGCTTCCAAATTCATGTCCTATTTCTCTGTTACAGCGACTTTCATGACCTGTCCAATGAACCATTTCGTGAATCAACGTACCATAGTAGGCTTTTGTTGCGTCCTTACCTTTGAACATCTCTTTCTGTGGCATAGTTATATAATCGTCGTTGGGATCGTAAAACGCCTTACCTTCTATTGTGTGTTCAATACGAACATTTAACGCTTTAATAATCTCATCCAACTTAGAAAGAGGTTTAACTTTCACATCGACAGCATCAGCGCCATCAAAACCTATTACTTGACTCGCGTTATAGACAATAGATACCTTTCTCCCAAATCCACTCGTAACTTCATCTTCTGCCAGCTGAACAGCGTCTTCTTTAGCTTTTATTGTGAAGTGATGAAAAACAGCAGCTGGTTTCGCATCTACACTTAATTCACATCCCATTTTCTCCCATTGTTTCTTTGTTGCCCAAAAATTACTTTTAAAACCATGGTGCTCTGATATTAAAGACAAAAAAAGCCATGAGAATAAAGAGTCATATTGACGATGGGTATGAGCGTTATAATGCGCCTCTAGTACTGGCGAAGTTAACCATTCTGAGACGAAATTGCTGTTCTCCTTGTCCAGTCTACCTACCAAATTATCGAATATCTTTTGATCATGCTCCCAGCCAGCACTGTTTAAATCAATAACATCCGCTAAGCGCTTAACAGAGGAAAATAGAGGCATGTTGAGAAGTGTCTGGACATCATAAGCAGAGGTTAACTGTTCTGAGACCCCAAGTTCATCAAGATAGCGTATCCAGAAGTCGAACTCTTTGAGTAATGGGAGCAACTCTGATTTAGTTACATCAGCCCACTCCTCGCTTTCTAAACCAAATATTTTACGAAGCGTTGTACCACTGTGTTTTCTTTTTAAGCCCTCTAATAGCTCTGAAATAGTAGCCCCTGCCAACGCCTCAAGCTCTGATAAGAATGTCGCAGCTTGTTTAAGTGGTTTAACACTAGCATCAAGAGATTCTTCGTACTCTAGCCATTTAATTGGGCTGCTGGTTGACTGAGTTTGTATGAGAAAGTTAGAAAAGTTAGTTTTTCCATGAATATCTCTAGAGCGAGTCATTAAGTTCACGATTGAACGCCCTGTTGCCAATGCATATTCATGTTGAAGGAAAACACTATTACGGAATGTTGCTAAGTTAAACATTTTCATCCTTGATTTAGAATATTGACGTATTTTTCGTTTAGTACCTTTAAAATAGCTCTTATTTTAGTGAATTGCTCAGATTTTTTAAGCACATACTGCGACATTACTGCAGCTTAAGCCATGATTGATAGTTTTCTAAGAGCATGCGACAATTTTTGTCGCATGCTATCTCTATGCTATGGTGAAGACATAATTGCAAAAGTCAGTTTTCCCCAATGAGTGCATTTCAACGCAAGCTCGACATTCTTCAATTTGTGCCTTCTGCACCTAGAAAGGTATCTAGCCGACAAATTTTTGAAAATTTACAAAACTGCGGTCATCACAATATCGATATGCGCACGGTGCAGCGGGACTTAGTTAGCCTAGAAAATATTGGGCTATTTGGGTTAGACGTTGATAAACGTTCAAAACCCTACGGCTGGTTTATAAACGCTAATTTTAAGAAACTCAATTTAAGCTTGATGGATGGTAATACCGCTCTCGCATTTAAGGTGCTTGAACAGTCCGGTGCCACACTGCCAAATTCTACACTTAAAGAAATGCAGCCTTACTTTGCAAAGGCGAGCCAGGTCTTAGAGCAAGATAGTGACTCTTTACTTACAAACTGGCTAAGATCAGTGGCGGATTCGCAAGTTTCCCAGCCGCTCATTCCACCCGAAATAGATGCAACTTCGTTTGAAAGATTAAAAAGCGCAATCTTTTTTAAAAAACAAATCTCTGCCGATATTAAGCGTATTTTTAGCGGCGGCAATGAAATGGTTTGGAAGCACTACGACAGAGTTAACCCTATGGGGCTGGTTAAACAAGATGGCAGACAACTCTTTGTATGTACTTTTGGTTCGCTGCACAAAAGACGCTACGCACTACCGTTACAGTTTATAAGAAACATTACTGTCACTGACGAAGACTGCCAACAAGAATTCAGTGAGCAGGAAAATATCCAAACCTTGTCGGCTAACAATAAAGAAGACATTAAACTTAAGCTATTGGTTAAAAATAACTCTTTATTTTTACTTCACGGCTACAGGCTGAGTAACGACCAGGTCATTATGCAATCAAGTCATGCAGATAAATCTTTATTGATCGCCACGGTGAAAGATACCAATAAATTACGCGCTTTCTTAAGAGGTTTAGGCGACAACATAGAGGTCATCGCCCCTCAAAAACTGAGGCAGTATTTTGTTGAGCTTTCTGAAAGGTTATTCTTCGCTTACCAGGAAAAATTTGCGCAAGAAAGACCATTGCCTTCAGACTAAGATAACTCCCTACCCTGCAGCCTAACAAAAGCAGGTATATCCAAATATGCAGCGTCCTTTTTGGATGATGCTGGAACAGATGCTTGCTTCATGGGTATCACATTTTTCTCTTGTTCAAAGTTTTGAGTCTTAGAAGGCACACCTGTGGCGATAACTAAGACTTCACCAAAGTGTGGTAATTCTGGAGATAAGGTTACGCCTGTAATAATAAGAGTTTGAGGGCCATCGACTAAAGATTGGAGTGTCGCTAGCATTTCTTCATACATTGCTAAGCTGGGCTCTTCTCTACACGTAAGCTGCGCAATAACACCCTGCGCCCCAATTATATTTTGTTTGTCGACCAATGGGTTTTCTAAAGCATGTTTTAATGCTGCGCTTAATGAACTGTCATCTTCAGCTATACCCACACCTAGCGCAGTATCCCCTTCTAGAGAGAGAATGTGACTGAAATCATTAATGTCGACGTTGATATAACCCGTGTTCGTGAGCATTACGATAATGGCTTCGACAATTCTGTGCATCTGAGTGTCACAGTGACGAAATGCAGAGAGAAGCCCTACGGTTTCATCTAGTGCAGAAAGCAATGAATCGTTAGACATAACGAGAGTAGCATTGGCTTTACTTCGTATTGTCTCAAGCGCGTTTCTAGCAATGTCGCTTCGCTTTCCTCCCTCAGCTTTGAAAGGCAGCGTCACAAAACACATCACATCGATATCGCTCTCTTTGGCTAAATCAATCAAGATTGGCGTTGCCCCACTTCCAGTGCCACCTCCCAGGCCAGCGATAATGATAATAAGGTCAGCATCTTTTATTAATGTCGCTAAGGCATCTTTGCTCTGAATGGCGGCGTCGCTTGCTACATCCGGGTCGGCCCCGGCTCCATATCCCTTTGTTTTTGCCTCGCCTATCAATACCACTTCATGATTTGTACACCTATGCAAAGCAGCGATATCAGTATTAACAGAGCTAAACCTGATATTTTCATGTGAGCAAAGACTGGCCATGTTGCTTATCGCATTGCCACCACAGCCTCCCACACCTATAACGTGAATATTAATTCGTTCGGTTCGAATGTCTTGCATGTACTTACTTTTGAAAACTAATGTCTTGTAAGCATGAAACAACAATGCGGCAAAAGATGACGCATAGGATTATCGAACGTATATTAGATCTATGCCATACCAGCTTTAGACGCCGAAACTACTCCTCATGAGAGTCTTTTTGAAGAGAAAGCCCATACCTAGAATAATGCTATTTCATAAACTCGCTACTTTAAGCTTGCTCTTTTGAGTCTTCCCTATCGAATCGTTGTATCTGAGTCGCTATATTGAGCTTCGCGGAATACCTCAAGTGTTCTTTCTCACAAGTCCAGATATGACGCAAAATATCGGCATACCTAGGGTTTGTTTTGGAAAGTAGGTAGAGTGGTAAGGAACAAAGCTCCAACGTTAACGAATCATGATTTACCATTGTTCCAGTAGTGGTGTAGTTCATAGACTCTGATAATGTGACGGATTTGCCTATATCGTGGAGAAGCGCCCCGACAATGCCTAAAGCTTTTTCCTCTTTTCGACCAGCCATGTTTTCAGCAAATAACTCTGCTACGCGTATACTATGTTTTAATAAACCACCAACGTAGTTATGATGGTAATTCAAGCTTGCTGGATTTCGAAGGAACGGCACCATTATTCTGCTTTGAAGCAAAGTGTGCGCGACGAAGTGCTTTAATGCGTCATACTCAATACTCTCGACAATTTTGACCAGGCGCGCCATATCTTCATGGTTAACCGAAGCATCTTTAGGAATTAAGCGTATATGCCTGTACTTTTCTGGAATTTCATCAACAGCATAAATAAAATCGGCAACATGTACCTCACCAACGGTTGTTTTAATTTTTTTTGCTTCAACGTGAACAAAGCCAAAGTGAGAAAAGTGTTTTATATCGCAATCAATCTGCGTGGCTATCACCTCAAATTCAGTAAATGCATCCATTAACGTAATTACCCAATACGGCTTACCATGCTGGTTTAACTTCGCTACGAGTCCAGCCATGCAGTAAAACCCTTTAAAACGAGCAAGTTTTTTCGCTTCTGAAAGCTCCGGCTGCAATGAATCAATTTTCATCGTTCTACCCTCTTTATTGATACCAGTATAAGCTTCAATCTAATTAACCTTAACAGTGTACTAAATGCTAAAACTATAAGTGCTGGCTGTTCTCACATAGAACGTTTGAAAGTAGTTGCTCGAACGCAGAACCGTCTCTACGAGTGAGGTTTGGTACGTAGCGGCTGTAAATCTCAAATAGCATTTTTGTGTTTGCGTGCCCCATTTGACGCGCTATCCATTCAGGCGCTTCACCTGATGCTAACCACAACGTTGCAGCGGTATGACGAGTTTCGTAAGGCCTACGGTATTCCATTCCGATTTTTTTCAATGTAGGTTTCCAAACCCGGTCTCTTACATTGCCATGATCTAGTGGGTTACCTTGGGAGTTCGGAAAAACAAACTTCCCATCTCCAGAAACGTCAAACTGATTTTGAAGTGCTTCTTTGACCAATGTCGACATTTGAATGTCGCGCATGGAGCCACGAGTTTTTGTTGAATCCATTCGGCCTTGAACAAATGTCTCTCTGATACTTATCGTACCTAATTCAAAATCAACGTATTTCCACATCAGGCCGTCAATTTCAGCTGTCCTCATTCCAGTAAAAAAGCGTACTGTGTAGTAGTTCCGAAAGTCGATACGCACTGTTTTTAAGAACGTAAGCACTTGTTCTAGTGAAAATGGATTAACATCTCGTCGGTCTACGCGAAGAGGCGCAATATTTTCAAATTGGCACCGGAAACCAAACCTGTCAGCTGCCTCCCGCAAAATCATGCGAAGCGGTGTCATGATATGGTTTACAAAATCGGTCGAAAGTTGAGTGCCATCAGCTTTTGGTTGCATCAGCTTGGCGCGATATTTCAAAATAGTCGGGCGGTCTATTTCGCTCACATCAAAACCCGTAAATTCTTTGGTGAGATAAGAAAATACGTAAATTCTCATGCTGCTGACGTAGCTCTGTTTCCAACGTACTTCGTTTTCAGAAAACCACTCCTGGGCAAAGTCTTCAAACGACGTATTATTATGCCCTTGAAGAGCGTTAGACGCTTTTTGGTACGTTGCCAGCATCGCTCGTTTTATGCGACTTGCCTGTTCATCCTCTTTCACAAAGTTCGAAGCCTTTTTAGAATCGGGAAAATAATCGCTGTACACAAAGCATTTTAAGCGGATATCTGACTCTATTTGCTTAAGTAGCTTTTCAAGTTTCTTCCTGTTAGCCCGCGTATCAGGCAATGCAGTTTGCTCTCTACATCGTGTATTTAGATACCTGAAATCAATATAGAGCTTGGATTCACGAACATTTATGCTACCCATGACACACTCTCCCAGATGCCATAGGAATGTATGAGGCATTTCGAACAGCAGATTCATACAAATACGCTTCTACCTCTTCCCAAATGTATAGAATTTTTCTACCATTAAACGGTCGAATGTAATGCTTACCTTCGATGAAAATAGAGTCTCGCAGCTCCGCATTGATATAGTTGGCGCTAAATTTAATTCGGGCTGAGAGCTCTTTTGCTGTGAGCAACGTTTGTTTCATAAAGGCCTCCTTTGACCTGTTTTCGTCTTCACAAGACAAATATACAAGTCATTTTTCGTCTTATCAAGACATTTTTGTGTATTTTTTGGTAACTGTATTTTGATTAAGTACAAGATAAGAGAGCTGGTAAAACAGAAATCCGAACAAGAAGGCAGAAAAATAACGCTTTCGTTTTTAGCTAATGAAGTAGGTATTCAAAGCTCTGCTATGAGTAAAATAGCCAACAACACTGGCTATCACACCAGCATCACTACGTTAGAGGCTTTATGTAAATTCTTTGATTGTAAAATTGAGGATGTAATTGAGTATGAGCCGGATTAGTGCACGGTTACAACGCTCAAGTATTTTGATAATTAAATAAACGAAAATCGTAATTTCATGCTTGTCAAATTCGGCGTTTTTCAAGGTAGTTGTCGCCTGAGCTGTTAAGCTGCTTCTTTTTTATTCTCCGGATTTAGCTCTACGCTTCCGATCTTATCCCAGTTTCTGGT
>NZ_JAKRFA010000043.1:0-34174 GCF_022348305.1 Alteromonas sp. MmMcT2-2 | reverse complement strand
TACTGCTGTAGCCGTATTTTTTATTTTAGCTTTCATCGTGTCTGTTCCAAAAAAGTGGTTAAATAAATGTAAATTCAACGTTAACATTGCTGATTGTGTCCTTATTATCTAAAAATTTAGGGTATACGGATTTAATGGTTGATGGGGCACCTTCACCCCATCAATCTGATACCACCCTCAGATGGTTGATAGATCGACTCCGTAGTTGAGTTCCTCTGCGAAGTCCGGCAGTCCGTAACCGATGGTTTTCTTGTAGAAAGGAGAGACCTTCGCAGTCGGTGCCTTCTTCTTGTGCTTCGTGGTGTAGAGCATTCGTGCCCGCATCACCTCGAAGGAGTAACCGCGCCCTTCACGGTTCTTGTCCTTGGCCAGTCGGTTGATGGACTCCGTGTAAGCGTTGGTGACGGGCATGTCCGTCTCGAAGTAGGTCATGGTCTCTTCGCGCCAGTTTCCCACTGCCCTGACCAGATCGCTCCAGACTTCCTTTTGGCCCTTCGGGATGGTGGCTATCCACTCGTCCAGGGCGGCTTCTGCCTGGAGCCGTGTGGTGGCGTCCCAGATGCCGTAGAAGCGCTCCTTGTGCTCGTAGGCGGCCAGCAGTTGCGGGAACGCGCCTGTCCAGGTCTCCATGATGAGGCGCTCCCGGTCTGAGACTTCGTGAGCGCGTTTCAGCAGGATTTTCCGGTCTCCCTTGAGAGTCCGACTCTGGGACGGTTTCAGCTCCTTTCTGAGGCCCTTGCGCACTCTCTCTAGGGCATCGTTGGCCATGCGCACCACATGGAACTTATCGACCACGATGCGGGCCTGGGGCAGCACAGCCTTGACCGCTGCCCGGTAGGGGTTCCACATGTCCATGCTGACGATCTCGACCTTCTGCCGGTCTTTCAGCTTCATCAGGTAGTTGGTCACCACGTCCTGGCGGCGGGTGGCCAGCAGGTCGAGCAGGGTTCGCTCCTCAATGTTGGTCAGAATGCAGCGGTAGCGCTTGTTCAGGTATAGCTCGTCAATGCCCAGGATGCGGGGCGTCTCGAAGCGGTGCCAGCGCCCCAGGAACTCGGCGCGGGCGTTGAAGATGTCGCGCACCGTCTTCTCGTCCAGGCCGGTCTGTGCCGCCACAAAGGTGTAGGGGTGGTTGAAGGATTCCTTCTCCACGTACTCATGCAGCCGCAGTGTCATACGGAATCCGTCCACCATCTCCGGTAGCTGGGGCCTGAATGTTGTCTTGCAGGCCCGGCAGGTGTATCGGCGGCGGACCACCCAGAGAGTGACCCGCTTGCCGTGGATGGGCAGATCACGATAGGGAACGTCACGCTTGCCGAACCGTACGAACTCACCCTGCACGCCGCATTCCTCGCAGGCGATGGGATCGGGCACGTCCACCTGGAAGTGCATTTCGTCGTCGGTTGATTTGCAGCCCAGTACTTGGTATTGCGGCAGGTGAAGGATGTTGTCGGGAAGTTCGGTCATGGTGTTGTATAGGCGTAGGTGTCAGTCAGATCCATCCGACTCGGCATTGGTGTTTGCTTTTTTACCCAACAAGCTGCTGGAAACGAAAAGTAAGGCACCGAGGACAATTGCAATATCAGCCAGGTTGAAGGCCGGCCAATGCCAGTCTCGCCAATAGAAATCAAAGGAATCCACAACATAGCCGCGAAAGACCCGGTCAATCAGGTTACCCATGGCGCCACCGAGGATAAGACTGTAAGCGATGGCTTCTCCTTTATGACGATTTTCAAGGATCAGCTTGATCAGAAAAATCGAGACCACTACCGCGATTCCGATAAAAAAGTAGCGCTGCCAGCCTCCACCATTCGCAAAAAGACTGAATGCGGCACCGGTGTTCCATAGGTGCACCCAGTTAAAGAACGGGGTCACCGAAACATACTCGCCATAGGCCATTGATTGCTGCACCAGCCACTTTACAGCCTGATCAGACGCTGCCAGCAGGCCCGATATGGACAATAGGGCATACGGCGAGAGCTTTTTGCCAATAATGAGCATTATTTAACCCTTCAACGCCAAAATGCGTCTGGCACCGTTAAGTACAATGCCCCCCGCGATGGTGCCGATAATCAGATCCGGATAATTGGAACCGGTCCACGCGACCAGGGCGCCGGCGGTGATGACCCCCAGGTTGATCACCACGTCGTTGGCCGAGAATATCCAGCTTGCCTTCATGTGCGCCCCGCCTTCCCGATGTTTGGATATGAGCAGCAGACAACTGGTATTGGCAATCAATGCGACGAATGCGATAGCCATCATCACCAGCGATTCAGGCTCACTACCGAATACAAAGCGTCTCACCACCTCTACGAGCACGCCCACAGCCAAGATCAGTTGCAGTACACCAGCAAGATGCGCGGCACGTACCTGCATTTTCACGCTATGTCCAACCGCATAAAGGGCAAGCCCGTACACCGCCGCATCGGCAAAATTGTCCAGGGATTCTCCAATCAGGCCGGTGGACCGGGCGATCAGACCGGCAGTCATTTCCACCACGAACAGAAGTGCATTGATGCCGAGCAACCAGCGCAGGGTCCCGGATTCTTGCTTAGCAGAAGCTGCCGAAAACTCGGCGGCCTTGATGGTCTCCGGATTTGCAGCGACGGTTTCCTGAAGCGAGGCGCCTAGCCCCAAGGTCTTCAGTTTCGAGGTGACGGGCTCGACCTCGCCGTCATGCACGACCTTCAGCCGGCGGTTCGACAAGTCGAAGGACAGCGCCCGAATCTCCTCAAAGCCGTTCAGGGCTAGGCGAATCATTCGTTCTTCTGATGGACAGTCCATCTTCGGCACGGCATAAACACTGACCCATCTCCCTGGCGCCTCGGAGGAGGCCTGTATATCGGTATCCGCTGCGGACGTTGCATCAGCGCCACAGGCGCCACCACAGGATTTGCTCATAATACGACTCCACTTGAACAATGTTGTGGTACCATTTTAAACTATAAAGCTACTATAAGGTCAATAGAGTAAAGAATCCGTTGGGGAGGAGGCTGATGCGCATTGGTCAGTTGGCGCAGTTGGTAGGGGTCGAAACACAGACGATCCGCTTCTATGAACAGCAGGGCTTGTTGCCGCCGCCTGATCGGCAGGACAACGGTTACCGTGTCTATACCGAGAAGCATGGTGAGGGGCTGGCCTTCATCCGCCGCTGCAGAATCCTGGGCCTGTCACTGGCTGAGATTCACGAACTACAGAGCTATCAGGACGACCCTCATCAGCCTTGTACCGCCGTCAACACCTTGCTCGATGATCACATCTCTCATGTGCGGTCGCAGATAACCGCTCTGCAAGCGCTTGAGAAACAACTCGTTTCACTGAGAGCGAGTTGCAACGATGACCGGGAAGTTGAGGCGTGTGGGGTTCTTGCTGGAATTAGCGAAGGAAACATGCACCAGCAGTAGGTGAAGCATCAACCAGATAATCCGATGAGATGCCGGTCTGTCTCACTCTCATGCAAAGGTAAGATCAACCATTTAATCCGCTTACCCAAAATTTATTTTTTGCTTAGGTTTTTTCTGCGACCTCGGCAGTGGGCACCGTATTCGCTAATAGGAGAAACTCAATGCAAATTACTAAAATCATTTCCTCTGCCTCGGTTGAACGTTTAAAGCAAAAAGCACGAAAGCTTAAACGTGAAAAATCTATTCCACACACTCAAGCACTCGATGAAGTTGCAGTATCTGCTGGTTTTAATCATTGGCATCAAGTTGTGCAAGCTAATGACTTACTTAAACCATCAGAAGTGGCGTTATCTTCTGGATGTGTCATGGCTTTTGATGTCAAAGATGGTATGGATGTCGATACCAGTGATGGGGTTTTAATTGAAGACCACTTCTTGGAGATGCTCACTGAAAAGCAGCTATTTGAAATTTATGCCAACTCCCCTGATGAGGACGACGAACAAAACAGGCCGCTAAAAGAAACGCTATCGGATTCAGAGCTTCAGGAGTACTTTCGAGATGATTGCTCATTCATGTACTTTCGTCTTGCCGAGCCTCATGCAAACAAACCGCTGAAAGAAGTATTGGCTCTTATACGACAGTACTCGTTTTGGATGCCGCAATATATTTGGCTTCAAGGTCACCTTATTGATACTTATCATTTGCCAGCTGAAGACGAGAACGGCAATACCGTAGGCGTAAGGTTTTAGCTCTACAAGATGAGGCCTAACTGGCCTCATATCTTCTTCTGCAAGTGGCTTAACGCCAACCCTGCCATCAATGCCAAGCCGATGATCAGCGACGGTAGTACCACCGGTGGAATAGCCAGCGGGGCGAACAATCCCATAAACAGCAAAATGACGCCTGAGCCCAGAATTATCATGCTGTAGCGGTGAATAATAGGGCTAGAAAAATCAAAGGTTGTCTTCTTAATCTTCCAGGTCATTAAGCCATCCCACAACGCCGGCAACATGAGAATAAGCGCAAAGGGCAACCAGACCATCAGCAACGCAAATCGAGTGAACACTTGGTACAGCACATCAAAAAATGCCTGAATACGGTCTTCTACCCACACAAACCAAAAGCCTCCCATGTTCTCCATCCCTTTAGAACGAAGTCGCTGTTCTTCAGTGGGGATTAGAAAATCACGCACAGATTGCTCCATCTGCGTATCCACAATCCATGACTGATACCAGCGATGGCTAGTTTGACCAATCCAATAGCTTGTTTGTGCGCCCAATTGGTTTTGGATCATCTGCTTCTCTTTACTGATGACCCGGCCAGTCCAATCACCGGGCACTAACACGCCAATGGCAATAATCTCCAGCATCAGTGCCAGACACAGCAGCCAAACGGACTTATGCTTGCTCATGCCAAACATCCTCTTCTACTCGCGCCAGCATGGCTGCAACGGTTGGCGTCATAATCCGAGCTTTAATCACTTGCTGAAGCCGCTTTGTCGATGTATGGTCACTGACATAACGCACATCAATACGTCCTTCAGCCAAATACGCCATCCGATTTGGACGATTACGAATCCAGGTGTGGAAATACACACCATCCACGGCGGCCCACTCGAAATGGTCAGGATCACGCAGGCGAATCCCCGTTAAAGCACTGGCGGCAGCCCAGGTCAGTGCCTCAATGAAATGCCAAAGGCGTACACTATCATCATCACAACTGACTTCTTCATAACTGCCCAAGCCATTACACAGACACAAATCAAAGATGGAATGGCCATCTAAAGTGAGCGCATCTGTTAAATAGTCCGCCAAACAGTGCACTGAGGCCAAAGCATGAGGCCAGTCGGTTTCAAGTAGTCTTAAGGTTTCCTTGAACTGGGGATTATGTTGCTGCCACTGAGCGAGCATTTCTTTACTGGTAAGTGTTGTCATTTTCAGACAGACAGAATGATGCATACAGACTCCTTATGCTGCCTGTGTAGAGCTGGTTAAAATAGGAATGCGGCCTTTGATCACGCGGCCACCTGAAAGCTTGGCGATGTACTCCAGGTTGGGAAGCTGGCCTAATAACTGCGGTGGAAACATATCGCCTTCTTCCTCCATCAAGCGTTCGCCATGATTGCCGGTAAACAACGCGGGGCTGTCCGAGTTGGACGACATACCTTGAGTTTGCATGATGTACTGCAACCGAGTCTTAGGCAGATTGTCGGTAATGTACTGCTGCGTTTCGGCATCCATCACCCGAAGGGCTATCAAGTTGTTGATGTTACCTAACACCTGGCGAGCCTTAGCTTCACTGCCTGTACGAGCTGCAAAGTCAGCAAAGGTCTGAGTAGCAATTACACAACGCATTTTTGCGCCACGGCCTTTGTTGAGCAGTTGAATGAAGGGATCGTTGACGACTTCAGCCGCCTCATCGATGAAGATATTTACGGGACGATTTTCAACACCATAGTTATAGCGATCACCGGCCACAGCAGTGAGATCGGACAAAAGCAACGAACCAATGGCGCTGCCAACCATGGCGTCAGTTAATGAATCCAAGCCGATATACGCCACTTGGGCATTGTTGATAATACGGCCAGAATCCGTAATTAACCGGCTGTCATCCACATCGTTTGCAATCGGTGATAACAGTGGCCCTAATTCACTTGATGTGAGCATATTGAGCACCGGCATCAGTGAGGCCACCATCTTGGAATAGTGGGTTCTGTCATGCTCAAACATACTCAAAAGTCCTTCCAAATCGGTATTGGCGGCAACGGGCTGAATGCGTTCGTAGTAGAAAAGCAGCATCGCCATGGCTTGTTTAGCCAAGGTATTGGCCTTTTCGGTAAAGCGCTTGATCTCCACACTAAAGTTCGGATACACCTGCTCACCCCAGGCTGTGACGGCTTTTACTACCAAGCCTTCTGGGCCACCTTCCAAGAATCGCCTCAGTGTTTTCAGATCAGGACGTTGTGACGTAAGCAACAGACCTTGCACTATGTTGTTCAATGCCATTTGGCCAAAGGCTTTAAATGGATCAGCACCGGTTTCAGATGGGATTAGTGCCGCAATTCGGCTGGCAATTTCAGTGCCCCGGTTAAAGTTTCTAAGGGGATTAAGCCGTACCGAATGCTCAGGAAAACCCGGATGAAAATACACAAAGCGCTCAGGACTACCGGCGGCAATACAGGCTCGCTGCGCATTATCCTTAAGTTCCTTGTCTCCCTTAGGGTCAATAATAATCACGGCTTCATTACGCAAAATGGCCTGAGTGATCATCGCATCAAAGCATCGGGTTTTTCCGGCACCGGTCGTACCGACAATTAAGGTATGCCCCTCGGTGTGACCAACTGGCTGGTACACATCTTCTTCTTTGGGCTCGACACCATGAATCCAGGTCGAACCCATTTGTTTGCCGTGACCTTGGTTAAGCAAGGTTTGCTTATCCCGCTTTAGGATTTCATAAGCGCGTTGGGCATGGCGTTGGTCCCACTCAAAGCCATAACCTAACCACAATTCATCAGGATGTTTTGCCATTACCTTTTGCAAATGCGACAGCGCCATAAATGCCAATGGTTTGCCTTTTAGCCCCTTCTGCAACTTATAAAGACGGTAAGCCTCAGGCAGGCGATACAACGCCATGCCCGAGGAAATCCCTGTCATCCACCAAAATGGCTCAGGTGGTAGCTCAGTCAGCATTTCTGCGGCAATCGCCCCAGTGGCCCCAACCACCAGCCAACCTGCTGCTGCCATGGCCTCATAGTTCGTGCGCCAGGGCATTTCGTATGCGTTTTCTTTCATTCATGCTCCGCAAAATAACCGTTTGCAATCCACTTAATTTCAAATGGATTAACGTTTAGCGTGAGCGGTAAACAGAACCGTTTCCCCCTCATCAAACTGGCATTGGTCACTGGCCGAGATCCCCCGAAGCAGCTGTCCGGCTGGAATGCCATGCTCCTTGGCGACTTGACGTAAGGTTTGAATCGTGACGCGAATACCATCGGCACTATGATCCACGTCTGGGTAATCGCCATCGGTCAGTAAGATGGGCAAATCTTTCACAAAATTAACCATCTGTTGCCGCTGTGCGTGTTTGGGGTCTGTACTTGAGTTCGCATTGGGCGCAATCGGCGTTTGCTTGCGCTCAGCTCTTGTGGCGAGCTCTTTTGCTTGGGCACTGGTTGTCTCAGTTCGACTCGGACGCTGTGAAGCCTCTTTGTTCTGAATTGCTGCCACTGATTCTTCGTCTTGTTTGGAGATGTCTATCAGTGCAGTAAGCCCCTTAGAAATCGATACTTTCAGTAGTAACCCTTGCTCCTGAACGCCATCCTTCGTAGTCACAGTTCTGGCCTTACGTGTCGGGTTTGCGGGATCTAGTTCAAGCCAATCTAATCGACTGAGTTCAGCAAGTAGTTTTCGGGGGGCACACCAAGGTCTTACGGCATCGGGATAGCGGATCAGGGCTTGCTCACCAACCATAATCAACGCACTGCTGGCCTCTGGGAGCCACGCCAAAGATTCAGGGAGATTCAATGAATCTGCATCGTACTGGTTTACGTTATTTGAGATAGCGCCATCATATGAATTGTTAGGCTTTTCACATCCATCACCCGGAACGTTTTCATTTTCCTCAAGGTGATTAACATCACTGGCATGACGAAGTTCATCATCTTGGTCGGACGATTTTGACGATGGCGACTCATCCGAATTACTGAGTTCGATTGATGATGACGCTTCAGGCAAGCCTGGCTGCTCACTGGAGCTACTCTGTGGCTCTGCTTGTGTTTGCTGTGTTGATTCCCACTCAGATTTGCTAAACAGTCTCACGCTACTTGGTACATTCGAGCTGAACAATAAATCGGCCTCAGATATATGCAGCATGGGTAGCCAGATTGGATTGCCGTCTTTGATCAGTACTTCAGGGGCAAGGCTTTCATATCGCTCATTTGAGGCGGATTTAGTGGCCAATCCTCGCTCAATGAGGATGTCCGCAAGGGTATCGGGATCTCTTGGAATGCCAGGTATCTTGTCTTTAGCCAATAGCTCAATGATGTCCTTAGCCGCGCTTTTCCAAACCAGGTAAAGATCGGTTGATTGATTCGATTTTCGTATCCAAACTCTGGCATCTCGTTGATTGACCAACCACTGGGAACTGGCAAGCAATCGCCTCATGGCATCAAGTAGATAGCGTTCGACTGGGACTCCAAGGGCATTGTCGTCAACGGAAATGCGTTGAGCTTTCAGGTCTCGCTGGACACTGGTTTGGTCAGCTTCAATAACCAATTTGGACAGGACATGCTCGGGATCGGTATTGCCAATTGCTTCCAGCATGGCTTGCAAAATTTCAGGGCCCGGTTGGGTTAACCAGGCGAGCAACTCAGGTGTCATCACCCGGTTTAATACCAAAATTGAAAATTGCTCGTGCCGCTTGCACCGTCCGTCGCGCCAGCGAATGAAATAGCGTTCAATGCTGTTGTTACTGGTCCACTGGGATAAGGTCTCTAAAAAAGGGTTCCACTGATAGCGTCCATCTTCGTCTGTAATGGACAAGTCTGAAACAGGCTTACCAATATCATGGAACAAACCGCCTAATGCCGCCGCAACACGCCACCTTGGCTCTAGCTCTTTTTTCTCAACCGGTGTGCCACTGGCAACAAAGATGATCCCTTCAGCAGCTTGTGCCGCCCAGAAAGCAACTTCCAACGAATGACGTAATAAACCACCAGCGCCACTGTGATGATGATGCTCAGAAGCTGGCAACAAATGAACATAAGCAGCCAGATGATCAATGCAGGGCTGAATCAGCCTTTGAAACTCACGCTGATTAAAGCCAAGTACTTGGCGCAGTTTGGCAATTAGCTCGTCTTGTGTGGACTGCAAATCCTCGGGTGACGCAGCTGGCAACCCCTTCAGGAATGGCGGATAGCGTGGAATGTCTGCATCCAGTTGCGATGACAGCTCTGGTAGTGCTTTGGTTTGAAAAAATAGTTTTTTGAACATAGTGAACCTCCGACACGATAGTGTGAAGGTTCAATCTGGCGTTGCCGGTTGATTAGACTAAAAAATCCGATATGTATTAACACATACGCCAAAAAATGCTGAGGGAGCTGATTAAGCTAAGGCGTATTTCTACTTGGCCTTTTAGTTTTTTTCCCAACTCTCCTTTTGGGTTTTTCAATCGGTGTAAAAGCTTCTTGTAGGTGATCGCGAAACCATCGGCGGCGCTCAACTTGACGAAACTCGTTCAAGACAAACCGATAGTCACACGAGCCAAGACGATCACCACAACCACATGGACAAGGTAATTTATTTGCCTCACGCTTGCGCAAACCTAACGCTTTCAGTGCCCGTAGAACCGATGCTTTACCATTAACATTGAACAACTGAGAATAATCATCAATCAGGCCTTTCTCACCATGGTCCAGTTCGCCATAGGGAAAGTTGCCAAATTCAACCCTATGGGACACCGAATAAAGAAACCTGACAACAATCTTTTCGAAAAAGGTTGTCAATGACGAGTCGGCTTTCAAAATTGACTTAATTTTCAGGTCTGAGCCAAGACAAAATGATCCATCAGAGTAAGTATGGAAGTCCTGATTACGAGGAAAGTAACCAGCTGTATCAAACACCACTGGTAAAGCCCTAGGATACTCACTTGGGCATACAATCCTTAGAGAAAATGTTCGCTCAATAAACCGACTTCCAGCTAGCTGTGCTTTTAACTGATACTCTCCCTGCAACTCAATCTTATCTGCATGGACATCTACTAATCTAATGTTCGGATAGGCCGAGAGAAAAGCCTCTAGGCCCACAGCCTTCCAGTGCTTCATCTATTGCTTAAACCATGGCTTTGGATCAGATGATTGAATTGCGAAAGTTGGTTTTGTTGTCACCGCAGGAATACCCAATAGACGTGCTACCGAACTTGAATCAAGCTTCAAATCCAAACCATTTTGCGCCGCATTTACTATTCGTTGCGTATCATCACTTGAGCAAAGAGCACTAAAGTCAGCTCTAGCTTGATACAGCCATTTATAAAAGTTTTCTTGTAATCGGTATTGAGCAGATTTTTCGTCATACCACTTGTCTGCAAAATCTTCGGCTGGGTTGACTGGGTTCGGAATCATTGGCGCTTGTGCAGAAATATGGTCATCCATCTCGGAGAGCACCGTATTCAACGCTGAAGCCAAATCACTTTCACCTTTATACGATTTAGCCGCCAATGTAGTGATGATTACCGATATTGGCTTACTATCCTCATTGTTTTTAAACATAGTGTCACGATGACGCTTCAATAATTGGATAACCTGCTGTAAGGGTGTCTTCCATTGATAATATGGCAGACTATCTATACTGGCTTTAAATCGCATTTCACGTTCGTTTATCACTAACCGTGCCGTCTTCATGCGCGTTTCAAACCATCGAGCATATCCTTCAGGATTGCTGATACGCCAGTTTTCATTCACAACTGCATAAGTGGAATCTGTGTTGTCGGTAATCGAAACTGCAAGCTGAGACACGTTTTGAGCCAAGTTTTCATCAAACTTAGAGTTTTCGACCATCCGCTTTTTCAACAGTCCTCTTCCTGTATCACTCTCTGGCACACACGGAACTATGTCCATGTGAAAGCTAAGCCCATCGGCATACTCTAAGCGCCAACAGCGTTTCTTCTCGGCTAGCTTTTCCTTAATTCCTCTGGCGTTTCGATAAAGCTCTAATTCATGACCCACTAGGTGCTTTAGTTGCTTTTGAGTGATAGACGTTTTATCCAGGCCACGCCGAAGATTGCACCCCATGTCTAGGTCATACTGTTCTTCTGAATCGGGCCTAATCGCCGTACCTAGACGAAAGGAACCTTGAGAAAACACGTGGGGATCAAAATTCACGCATGTTGACTCTGGGCGATGTAACCAATCACCTAGATCCTTATAGCGTTTTTCAGCCTTTTCATAAGCACTGTCTGGTAGCTCAATTTTTTCCAGAATTGTGTTTAGAACGTCGTTACTTTTAGTATTACTCATGTAGATCTCCTCGAAGCTCGACTGCCATTACGAATTGTTGTGTTTTTATGTCGTGGTCATAAATAAGCCATGGCATATCAGCCTTAGGCATTCTGGCCCGTCCTAATTCGACGGCACACGATACTGGCATCACAGGAAAAATTTGCAGTGGCGTCGCATCCCCGTGTGTATTTTTGATTTCAACAATCAGCTTTCTTATGCACTTTCTGAACAAGGAGAGCTGCTGCTTTGACTGCATGAAATCATTATGAGGCTGCTTGATAGTCACTTCCCAAATCGATGTATCTGGCCCTATAACCCGAGTAATTCGCTCATGCGACACATGGTCACTCAAAGAAAGTACCAGGGCTGGCTTTCCCTCCATATTCTGAGGTCTGTTGATGATGTACTCAAAATCATCTGAACAGTCTTGCCAAAACCAGCCTTTAGGCTCTCGATGCAGCTGATAAGTCTCGACGTCAATTTTGTCGGTGAGCAAAGCGCCAAGTTTTATTAACAATGGTTGAGGAGCTAACGCGAACAATGAAAAATGCTTACATGAATCCTCTTCGATAATCGATGAAATTTTACTTTGAAAACGCTTCGTTAGGTGTTGCGACTCTGCTTGCCAATATTGTTCAGAGTGATCCTTCAGCTCTGATACCATGGATAGGGTCACTGGCTTTTCAGTTGCCGGATACCAATTCGGAAACATTGCCTCAACACAACCGTGATAATTAATCGGTGATCTTTCAGTTCCAATATTGGCACCATATAAAACAACATTTGATTTGCGATCAGGATCAATGCCTGTGAGTATTTCTATACGTTGCTCATGCTGCATTTTCCAACTAATCAAGAGATCGGCTGGATACCTATCCTCGCTGCCTTTCTGATCAATTTTTTTGTGACAGTCATAGCACATCAACATGAGGTTGCTGACGTCATTCAAGCTGGTTGGCTTAGTTTTAAAGAGTCCCCAACCACGAGGCCCATTCTCAGAAAATGCGTAAATATGAGCATTTTGAGAGACATTGACCGATTCCTGGGTCACCGCTGATTTGTATAGCAACTTATTACACCCGCTAAACTGACAACGCGCAGCGGCACGAGCCCAAAGTTCTCGCTCAACAGGGCGTTTAATGTGCCTCGTGACTTCAACGACCATTCAAAACTCCTATAGTTTGCCAATTAACGGAAGTGAGCGCGGTGTTGTCGCATCACAGAGCAAATGGCTTACATAAGCACATCCGGCGATTAGCCCCAGCCCGCGAAGACACTTATCAATTGCCTCTTCCGGTTGCCACTCATACAAATGTTTGAGACCAACACCTAGTGCAGTTAACACCAATAGACTGTGGCAAAACTGGCGATGGTGAGGGTTACCCAAAGAGGGTTCCAGAATATCTGGAAGCTTGCCAAATAGAGAGCCAACCGTAATGGCAGTTACAGGATGGTGACTGACAGCTTGTTTTTTGTTGTCCGCAAAGGCAACGGTTAAACCAACCGCAGCCCCGACGGCCAAATGGGTTTTACCATTAGCCAAACTATTTCTCCTTCCTGACACCTTTAAAAGGTGTTTTGTCGGATGTCTTTACATCCATGAATCGACCAGTATCAGCATCTCGCTTTACCCAATGTCCGCTTGGCGTCTGAGTCTGAGATCTACCTTTAACGGCACCGTTTCTGTGTCCGTCACCTGATGGGGGATTTGTAGCCATAAAGCCTCCTATTCTGCTTAACTTAATCACATTTATCAGATATTAATAAAAAAGATCCAAAGGATCTGATCAAATAATAAACTTCAATTCTGCTTAACGCAAGCAGATTAACCAGAAAATCAAAAAAAACTACAAAATTGATCGGTAGACAAATTCCAGTCCACCTGACTCTG
The DNA here is from genome assembly GCF_022348305.1 of Alteromonas sp. MmMcT2-2. Taxonomy (NCBI): domain Bacteria; kingdom Pseudomonadati; phylum Pseudomonadota; class Gammaproteobacteria; order Alteromonadales; family Alteromonadaceae; genus Alteromonas; species Alteromonas sp. MmMcT2-2. The sequence continues at coordinate 20,886 of NZ_JAKRFA010000043.1, read as the reverse complement.
CCACTTCTTTTTGACCTAACACAAGACCTGTAGCATGAAGCTTCTTCAATCGACCACTGGCATTCTGTGCTGAAATGTCAAAGTGCTTAGATACATGTGACGAAGTCACTGTCTTTTTTGCAATAACAAAATCTAGAAGCTCTTTGACAGTCGCACTGAGTTTTATACCAAGTACTTCGTAACCGCTATCGCTCTTTACTAGAAGAGGTTGATCCTTGGCTGTAGCGCCATAAGACCAATTATCCAGAAGGTCACGACTCGGTACATTAGAAAGGTAAAAACCTTTTTCTCCTTTCAATGCTTTAGCCAACGAGATTACACTTTCACGAGGAAATGAAGCATCAGTGAATCGAATGCCTTCCAAGCTGATAGCAAAAATATCGCATGATGGGTGACCATCAACGATCTTTTTAATCTTCACATAGGCTTCACTACCTTCATCGTTACCAAAGGCATGGTCAGAACCTACGACTTCTGAAAGAAGAATTTTATGAGTTAACTGTTTCATCTGCTTAAGTTGACACTATTTATCAGAAATTGTCAACATAGAAGTCAAAACAGATATGGGTTCCTGTGATAGGGAACAACCCTCGATCTTCAGAAACATTGATGAGTTGACCCTTCGAGTATTCCAAAGCCAATGAGAAAGTGAGCTGCCTAATAACAATGATAACTTTCTCTTTACTAGCGTGCTCTCGACTACTCTTGAAGCCTAACCCCCGGCCTTTACCAAAGCGACTAACCTCACCAGATGTAAATGCTTTTTGAACGAGCGCAATGTCATTCTCAACAGTTTCCGCTGAAAACTGTGCGTACAACTTCGGATGTTCACTTTGTAACGTTGTTCTCAAAGTAGCGGCAATACCTAAACCAGAGTCGGATATGACTGTTTGAATATGCTTTGGTTTATTATACGGTCGATACACTTGCAGACCTGCTAGTCCAGGTATTTTGGATTCACTGTGATCAGTAACGTTGCCTACAAGCTCTGAAAAAACAGTCTTAGCCGCTAAGAAATAGCTAGCTGAAGAATGCTCTACAAACCTGTCGCCCAAACGAATTACAAGCTCCTTGTTTTGGATTGGCTGTGCAATTTCGCCTAGTTCGACCAAGGTATCGCTATTATCCCGATAAGTTTTAGCAGCTGACAAAACGGGCCTTTCAGGAAGACAAGTGACACTTTGATTAAGATAATCAAAGAAGCCATTTCTGCTGAAAAAACTGTGAGTATTAGGACATGCTGTAGTATCCATCACCACATCCTTCCCATTAGCAGTAAGCTGATTCGCGAGAGCAAGAAAACGGGCCAATGCTATCAGCAAAAACTTACAATCGATGCCGAATCTAAATGTTATCTTGTTTGCATCTTTTTGATACGCAAGCTTACCGATAGCACTCTCAAAGGCTTTCTCATCAATCCAACCTGTACCGAAATCAATTTCCACATGCTGAGCCCGTATCAAGCACCATTCATGATTTGAGTTTTTCACAAACGTATCCTGGTTTTTGTGAAGAAACGAGTTCACTTGGGACTTATCCAGCCCTAGCTCCTTGGCAATTTGACGTCCTTTCAGGCCTGGTGACCCATCTAATAACTCTGAGACTGCCTTCAGCAAACCATCACTCCTTTCTACCTACCTACATACCTACCATTCGTTGCATACTTTGCGTCCACGAGGCTTTAAATGCTGAATCTCCTGCGAACAACTTGTAGAGCTCAAGTTCATCTTTACGGCGTTGCAGCATAATTTCCTTGAGCATTTTTTCGAAGGCCAAATCTCGATTATGAGGATCTGGGTTGTTTTTGTATTTAGATTCAAAATCTGGGTGATTGCGGATACTCTCAGCGATGTTCACGAACTTAACCTTTTGCTCTTCAGGTGTGGCACTCCAGCCTTGGAACCATCGTTCATTAAATGTGCGAATGATTTCATCCAGCGGGTCAGTTTCTTTTTCACCGCCATGCGCCCCACGTGGGTTCGGATTTTGAGGATCAAGCTCCGCTTCTTGGTCACTAAGTTTAATGCTGTGGTTAAGCTTCACACGTTGCAAACCGTATGAACTCAGATCGACAGAATCGAGAAGCTCATCAATAGCATCAGCATCGGGATCTTCCACTTTCAATTTCGGTATTAAAAACTTCAGGAACCAAAACAGTTTTTCCCAGCTGACCATTTCATAAGGCATGATAGACGCCATCTGCCCATAGATTTTCACGAACTGCTTGGCTTTAATCTTAAAGTCCACTTTAGCTTCAGCTTCAAGCTCCAGCTCATGGTCAAACCGTGCTGCTGCAACATCAATGATTGGACTGAGTGTCTGGGCGTCTTCATTCTTGAAATAACGCGTAACAAAGTCTTCAACTTCATACCATTCGTACACACCGACATCGTCCATTTCATCTTTCAACTCGTGCAGCACGTTTATATCTGTAGCTTGGGACAATGACGTTGCTGTGTAGAAAGGATCGAATGCTGACTGAATATCTTCAACCGAGTTGAAAAAGTCCAAAACAAACAGGTCTTCTGTTTTTTTACCCCATTTAGGCGCACTTCGATTGAGACGAGATAATGTCTGTACACACAAGACACTGGCGAGCTTCTTATCCACATACATGGCGCAAAGCTTAGGCTGGTCAAAGCCAGTCAGATACTTGTTAGCAACCACTAAAAGTCGATACTCATCGGTATCAAACATATCTTTGGTATCTGACTCGGCAAAACCATTAATATCTGCTTCGGTATATTCAATACCATCAACTTCTTTGGTTCCTGAGAAAGCAATGGCAACTTTAAAGGGGTTCCCTTGCTCCTCAAGTATTCGCCTTATCGCTTTGTAGTATCGAATGGCCGTCTCAATATTTTGAGTGACCACCATTCCTTTACCTTTACCCTTGAGCTTTTTCGCATTCACGACATGTGGAACAAAATGCTCCAGCATAATCTCTGCCTTGGTATCAATCGTTTGCTGGCTTCGCTCTACATAAGCTCTGAGTTTTTTCTGCGCCTTTTTGGTATCAAACTCAGGGTTATCAGCGATTGATTTCTCAATCTCATAATAACTTTTGTACGTCGTATAATTTGCGAGCACATCCAAGATGAAACCTTCTTCAATGGCTTGTTTCATCGAATACAAGTGAAACGGCTTGAAAGAGCCATCTTCTTGGCGCTGACCAAATTTCTCCAAAGTGCTGTTTTTTGGTGTAGCGGTAAATGCCAAGTACGATGCATTCCCGCGCATCTTGCGCGATTTCATCGCCTGAAGGATTTTATCCTGAGCATCTTCTGCCTCTTCGATTTCAGACTTGCCCATCGCTCGGTTCATATTGTCATGCGCCGAACCAGACTGTGAGCTGTGTGCTTCATCAATAATCACCGCAAAGCGCTTGTCACTAAGATCGGCGATACCATCAATAATGAACGGGAATTTCTGAATCGTCGTTATGATGATCTTTTTGCCATTTTCGAGCGCCTGCTTAAGCTCAGAAGACTTGTTCGCCGGGGCAATAATGTTCTTTACTTCAGAAAACTCTTTAATGTTATCCCGCAGCTGCTTGTCCAATAGGCGTCTATCGGTAACCACAATTACAGAGTCAAATAACGGCTGCTCCAAGCTTTTTCCGCCTGCCACATCAGACGAAGCAGGATAGGTTTCAATTAACTGATAAGCAGCCCAGGTAATAGAATTAGACTTACCTGAACCGGCAGAGTGTTGAATTAAGTAAGTCTGACCGACACCGTACTGGGCGGCATGGTCCACCAATTTTCTCACCACATCTAATTGGTGGTATCGAGGAAAGAACAGAGTTCGCTTTGGTAATGGATCTTTGCTTGACCCATCCAGACGCACAAAATGCTGAATAATATTCGCCAAGCTTTCTTTGGTGAATACTTCTTGCCATAGGTATGCCGTTTTATGGCCAGTTGGGTTCGGCGGATTGCCTTGTCCAAGATTGTGACCTTTATTGAACGGCAAGAAGAAGGTACTGCCACCTGATAACTTGGTGGTCATATACACTTCGTCGGTATCGACCGCCATATGCACTAGGCAGCGGCCAAAGGTCAGCAAGGCTTGCGCTGCATCTCGATCATCCCGATACTGCTTTTGGCCGTGATAACGTGCTGTTTGCCCCGTCCATGCGTTCTTCAACTCCAGCGTTATCAATGGTATTCCGTTGATAAACAATACCATGTCGATTTCTTGTAGGGGATTTGCCATGGAATAGCGCACTTGGCGAGTACAACTAAACACGTTGTCTGCAAAGTTTTGCTTTACCTTCTCACTACTGCTTGCCAAAGGGGCTGGATAGAGCAAATTGAAATGAGCATCGTCTACGCTTAGCCCTTTCTTAAGTAAATGCAGAATGCCATGCTTCTTAATCAGTCGGTCAAATCGTTCGAGTAACTTACGCTGCCAATCTGAGGAGTTGTTCTTTTGCAGTTTGGCCAACTCTTCTTCTTGTGTCTTTTGCAGAAATTGCCAGAAAAAACGTTCATCAATGGCATATTGCATATTAAAGTCACTAGCAGCACCAATGAAGTATCCAGCACCCAGTGACTGCTGACTCAGCCCCTCTTTGAGCTCTTCAGTACTGATCCCAGCCAGACATTTCTCAATGGCCGACTCTAATGCTTGTTCATTGGTTTGACTGACCATAATTGTAAGTTCCCTTAATCAAAATTCTTCTGTTTCATTGCCTCAGCCGCTTTTTGCAGCGGTCCTTTTAAGGCTTTTTCTAACTTTGTCATCTGCTCTAAGTGCCACGCAACCGCTTGGGGCCACGTATCTTTATTAAACCCATCAGCTTTGGTCGAAAACTGAATACGGCAAGATTTCTTCTCATCCAGCCTCATCCACTCAAGTTCTGCACCAAAAGTATGTTCAATGTCCTGTTTGGACTGACTCAACAAGTCAAAAAGGTATTTATTCTCTTCGGTAACCCCACGGCTGATCCAAAGCTCTACTCGAAGCTCTTTTTGCAGAAATATCAGGTTATACGGACACCCACTTAACCCTGAGCCTGCTGATAACCAATGATCTTTGCTTGGGCTAATGTTGTTATAGAGTTGGCAAGCGCTTTTCTGAAACGCCTCTAAGGCACGCTCCCAGTATTCGCGCCGCACCGTATGGCGGTTTTTTAGTACCACTTCGGTGGTTTTTTCTTCCGCTTCCTTGGCATTAATGCCGATCATCAACTCTTTCGCTTCTGGCGTTGGGATGATCTGGTCAATATTAATCAGTAGCTGTTCACCCAGTGAATAAGGCGTGATTTTGAAGCAGGCAATGCTAATGCCTTGACCCAATAACCACAGCGCGGTGCTGGTCACTTCTTTGCGAAAGTTCGCCGCAACTAACATAATACGCTGGCTGTTACCCAGGTTGAGCTTTAACTCATCCAGATCGGGCGCATCCAAAAATTCACATATTCTCGCCGAAGCACTTGCAGGGGCATTTAACAGGTCAACCTCTCGGGTTACGGGCTCATAGCGGTCTAAGTACTGTTGGTAAATGTCAACGATTTGCGCTTTGGTTAAACTTGCACAGTAAGAGGCATATTTAAGCGCCTGCCACACCACATCGCGGCCACTGTCGTCCAGCTTGTTTTCAATAATGACCAAGTTGCCATCTTTATCCAGTGCCAGTAAATCTAAGCGTTCACGGGTGTCATCAAAGCCATCGAACTCTTTTTGAATAATCAACAACTCTTCACCGAGTGCGGAAGGTTCGTGTGCCAACCACTCCTGAAGATGCTTGCGCTCAGTAAAGCCCAACTCACTGAATCTCTTCGTCTTAACCGGACTAATCCTATTGGTCTGATGATTTACCGTGAACATATGCGCGTCCTATTGCTCAACCATTTCCGGGGTGATTTTTATTTTTCCTGTCACGGCGCTGTTGATCAGGGTGGTTTTGTATTCTTTGAGTTTTTCGATTTGAGCTTTCTGTAGAGAAATATTCATATCAAAAAGTTCGTTTTGCTTGTCGATAAATGAAGAAATTTTAATTTGTTCTTCAAATGGTGGATTAACTATATTTAAATTTCCGATAAAATCGGAACTTGCTCTTGGCATTTTTGACCCATAAGTTGATGCATCAACCACACTAATAAACCCATTCGACAGCATTAGTTTTGAGAAGAAGGCATTACTACCTCTCTTCACTTCGTACACTAAAAACTCTGTGGAACAAACCCCTTCAAAATCAGCGACATAAACTTTTGCCAAGTAAGGGCGTAATTTACCGAATAAAATATCCCCAACTTGAAAAAATGTTGACAGGCCGTCGGCTTCAGATTTTATTTCATTCTTTGTTCCATCAAAGGAGTTAACACACTCCATCCCCAAATATTCTAAATTGCTTTTACCTGCTTCTATCTTTAAATTTTTCAGTTTTAGTATGTGTTTTAGAGGCTTGATTTCCCAATGCTCCGGTATCTCCCCAATCCAATCCACACCGGAGTCTTTCATTGGCACATTGGGATCAAGCCCTTGGGTCACCGCCTGTTGGATGATGATCTGCTTACGCTCTTTGAGCAGGTTAATTTGCTGCTCTTTGATAGCAATCGCGTCGTCGATTTGAGCGGTTTTCTTGTCTAGAAAGTTGGCGATACGGGTTTGTTCTTCTAGTGAAGGAACAGATATAGTAATCGTCCGCATTTCATCGTATCGAGTAGTCCACAAATCTGCGACAATTCCACGTCCAACACGATAGTATTCCTCAATAAATGCATGACTTTTCAAAAGGTGCTCTGAAAACTTTGGATGAATCCCTTTTGGTTTAAGTACTATATTTATAAGCGATACTGATCCATCTCTGTCAGATACTCCACTAGAACCCTTCCGATCAGAGCGGCTATTTATAACAAAGTCACCCTCTTTTACTAGCTTCCTGTTATCGCCATCTTTTGTTTTGGCCGCATTATCCAATTGAGGTAGAACGCCTTTTTTTGTTACGGAGAGTGCAGGGTAGTCTATGTCTGAAACTTTAGATCTACGCTCATTAAAGCGAGTGCCTAATCGTGTTAATTCCCAAGAGGCTGGTACTCGTCCCAACCATTCAACCCCAGAATCTACATAATCGTCATATTTCGGCATCAATGCTAAACGTTCCATTACGCTTCTCCCTGAACTTCCGCCACGTTCACACCCAATATCTGCGCAATAAGACCTTCGGCTTTTTGTTCCAGGTTGATGATGTCGGTTGCCACCTCTTCTAAACTACGCAGCGGTTTATGACGGTAGAAATACTTATTGAAGCTGATTTCATAACCAATTTTCACCGTATCCAGGTTTATCCACGCTTCATCAACATGTGGCTTCACTTCGTCTAGGAAGTACTGGTAAATGCTTTGCTTCAGCGGGACAGATTCTGTGTCTCGCAGGTCTGAGTTGGTTTCGTAAGTGATGAACTCGCCCTTTTTACCGCCTTCTTCTCTAGGAACGGGGTAATAACCAAAATCTGGCAGGTCAGCGACTTCACACTCGTAGCGCTCCAGGAGGTCGTCTAATTTATCACCCGTTAATTTAACTACCTTTTTAACCACTTTCTTGGCGGTTTCGTCATACCAGCTCACCGCGTTTAGGATGGCATTTTTCTCAGGTGCTGAAAGCTTAATGGCGTGGGCTTTTAGTGATTTATCAACTTGGGTTTTAAAGCTATTGAAGTCATCAAATTCATTGCTACCGATATCAGCCATCAGCGTTTGTGCCGTTTCAAGCAATGCTTTTAGCGCCAGCCAATGTTTCACATCGAGCAGTTTTGCCTTAGCCTTTGCATTGAGACTGATGTCGTTATCTTCACACCAAGAAAGAATGTCCTTCTCAATGGATTTTAAGAAGCTCTTTTTCTGATCAGACCCGTAGCCAGTTTTTTCGTAAACACGTTCGCCGTGCTCTGCGTAAACGTGCTCCATCACTTCACTGAGCTGCTTATCAAAACGCAGTGGGGCTATTGCGTCTTGAGTGAACTTGGCTCTGCGGCGATCTGGGCGCTCGATAGTGACTTTGTAGTAGCCAAAATCGTCATTGCTAAACACCTTGCTGGCGATGCCGATCGGATCATTGTTTGCATCAAGTGCTCTTTCAACATCCATACACGCCAGGTAAGTATCGGTAATTTCCGTAATGTGCTCAGGTGCAAATTCGCAGTTTTTGTTACCTAAGTTCTTACGCAACTTACGGTATAGCAAGCTGGCATCAATCAGTTGCACCTTACCTTTACGTGCCTCAGGTTTATTGTTGTTCAACACCCAAATGTAAGTGGTAATGCCGGTGTTGTAGAACAGGTTATTAGGTAACTGAACGATGGCATCTAGCATGTCGTTTTCAATGATGAAGCGACGAATGTTACTTTCGCCACCGCCCGCATCACCGGTAAAGAGCGATGAGCCGTTATGAACAGAAGCAATCCGGCTGCCTAATGGGCTTACACTCGGATCTTTCATCTTGTTGACCATTTCCATTAAGAAGAGCAGCTGGCCATCACTTGAACGTGGCGTGGCATCTACCACTTCGAGATTTCCCCAATAGTCTTTCAGGCTAACCTTAAAACGAGGGTCAATCACATCACTGCCGTCTTTAATGTGCTTCTGTTCAGACGCCCAACTCTTACCATATGGCGGGTTAGACAACATAAAGTCAAAGCGTGAAGCCGCGAACTCATCGGTAGACAAGGTTGAGCCTACTTTGATGTTCTCAGGGTTGTTACCTTTGATCATCATGTCCGATTTACAAATCGCGTAGGTTTCGTCGTTGATCTCTTTGCCGTAAAGGTAAACATCACGGCTGTCGTTCGGGTATTTCTCTTCAATGAAGTTTTGAGATTCAGTCAACATACCACCGCTACCACACGCAGGGTCATACACTGTCATGGTAAGCGGCAACTGGTCTTTCACTGGGTCGAACACCAGGTGCGTCATCAATTCAATCACTTCACGTGGTGTAAAGTGTTCACCTGCTTCTTCGTTGTTTTCTTCGTTGAACTTGCGGATCAACTCCTCGAACACGTAACCCATACCCAGGTTAGTAAGGGCTGGCATCTTGTTGCCATCTGGGTCTTCGACCGTTTCATGAGTTAGGTTGATGTAAGGGGAAACAAACTTTTCGACGACATCAAGAAGGACTTGCTTGGAGGCCATGTGACGAATTTGCGATTTGAGATTAAAGCATTCAATGATTTCTTTAACGTTATCGCTAAAGCCAAGCAGGTACTCTTCAAAGTTGGCGAGTAATATCTGTTGGTTATTCGTTGCGGTGTTGAACAGGGATTTCAGCGTCCATTTAGATGTATTGTAAAAAACATAACCACTGGCCGCTTTTAATGGTTCATCATCAAGCTCCGTGGCTTGCATCTCTTCTTTTTGGAACTTTACCTCTTCAAGCACGGCTTCTTTGGTAGGTTCTAGTAACGTATCTAAACGTCGTAATACCACCATAGGTAAAATCACATCGCGGTACTTACCGCGAACGTACACATCACGTAAACAGTCGTCGGCAATGTTCCAAATAAATGAGATGAGCTTGTTATGTACACTATGATCCATTTTCTTTTCCTGTTCAGTGTTGGTTGCATCCCACTAGGTTGCTGCAACGGCTTCACTATAAATTTAAAATTCTGTTCTTTATGTAACGTCTCAATGGTCGCTACATCGTTCGATTAACTTGTTCTACCCGGCGCAATACTTAAGTTTGTGACACCATAAAGAGCCTGGCTGTTACGCAACCAAAGCTGATACTCAAAGCCCATTAATGAGTGTTCCGTAGAACAATCCACATGCCATTGGCGTAGCAAATAGCCAGCGGTTGCTGCTCTAATCTCAACCTTTAGAACGCCACCCGTCATGCCATAGTCCAGCTCTATCGCTTCGCTGTGCTCAATACGTGGATGCGGCACTAACTCAAGCTCTACGAATCGGTTCCACTGTCGATCTTGGGTTTCGAGCTCACTTTCTTTGATAACAGAAGGCGACAAGGTTGAATCTTCAAGCACAACCGCAGCTTTAATGCGGGTCAATACAAAGTCACGGAACTCACCATGCTTGCGGTCAAAACCACGAACATGCCAACGCAGGCCATTGTCCACCAGCGTATGCGGTACAATTTCACGCGTTGTTTCACCGCTCGATAACGACACATAGGTGATACTCAAGGCTTTGCCTTTGTGGATGGCCTCGGTGACTTTCGCTACTATCGATAAACTCGGCTTGTTAAGGTGATAAGGCGCTTCACAAGCCAGAGGTGGTTTTACCTTTCCAGTGAAGCCATCGCCGTAGCCTTGGCTAATGGTTGCCAGAGTTCTCACAACGTCGTAGTCGAACAGGGGTTCAAATGCTTCACCACGCTTGTGCAACTTGAGCTTTTGGTCATACTCAATATTGCCTGGCGCAAGCTCTCTGTACATGGTGAAGTCTTTCGTTGCTTGTGCGGCAGCTATACTGAAGCGATCGACTAAGTCCGCCCGTACCGCTTCTCCCTTAAACAATAAGGTGAAATCAATGTGGGCAATGCGATCCCTGGTTGCTTGTGGCAACTGCGCTATCTGCGAAAGCCTATCTGGCTTTCCTTTCGCACTTTCTTTAGCGAGTGAACTCGCCACTACCGTTTTTTTCAGACCATCATTTGTCATGCGTCTTGTTTATCCAATTCAACCAGATTCTTAAAACTCTGTTTATAAAGTTCGGTCAGACATCACGTAATCACATTGAACGGCATGGCATAAAGCTGCTATTCATCCGCAATGGCTAATCAATCTCTACCGGTTGAAGCTGAACAGATGGCCATAAAACACTGAATAGGCTTCAACCTAATTAATTTTATTAGGTATCATCCTATCACAAATTATTTTGTAGGGAAGACTAAGCGGCAACTTTTTGATCTGGATTACAATTGCCGCTGAGTCATGAGCGTGAAGGCCTTGTTTCATGCCATTGCTGATAGCCGCTATCAATGCGCTACCCGAACCAGTGGCACCACGATGTTACCGCGATGCGATACCCCTTTGTCCGACTCTGTAGAGATCAGGGCTCGTTGCTCACTCTCTCGAACACGCCTGGCAACTTCTGCCTGGGCTGGTAGCAATGGCAGCATCCCTTCAGCAATCGCGTCCGGTGCAGATTCTTGGCCACAGGACATCAAATGCTTCCATGGATCTTTTAGAAAGCGCTCGAACGTGATGCCAAATTCAATGATGCGGGCAGAGACGAAGATTTCGCCCCAGTATTCAATGTAGGTGTCTTGGTACATGGAAAGATTCCTCTTGTTGGTTATATACCCTTCCTACTTGCAGCCGCAGCGGTGTTACCTGCATTCGCTCACCCCAATCACATAGAAGATCTATGCTCATGGGGACTCACTTACTTGCCGCCTAGCTGCAACACCAAGTAGTTTGGGTATAACGTAAGTTCACTTTCCATTTTCCAGAGGTTTTCAAATATGCAAGGCTTACCTTGTAGAGAGCTACAAAGCTTTAAATCGATTGCGAGCATCTTTGTAGTCATAGTGGGCATGTTCTGAGCCACGATGGTACAAATCATCCAGGTAAGTTTGTTCCTGCGGCAACTCGTCTTCGCTGATTTCGCGCCACCAATGTTTGTTGGCACCTTTAACACCGTCATGCCAGCGGTAACCGCGCTCTTTTAAATAGTCCTTTACGTCAAACGGCGCACCAAACGCACGAACTAATACAGTTCGCCTGTCTGCTTCAGACAACAAGTTTGCAACGGACTCGGGCAACAAATGAAACAACCAGGCCATCGCCAAACAATCGGTTGCAGCTCGGTGTCCTTCATAGAACCAACCTAAGCGAAGCAGCAGGTACTCAAGTTTTCGACTTTCAAAACCCAGCGCCTTCCAATCTATGCCACTGGCTGAACAGACCCAAGATAGATGTCCTAATGCAGCAAACCGCTTTTCAAAGAAAGGACGATCAAACTGTGCATTGTGTGCAACCACCAGCGGATCATCGGATAACCAACTCGCTACCAGTGAATCATCAATGTGCTGGCCTTGCACCATCTCATCAGTGATACCGGTTAACTCGGTAATCAGCTCGGGGATTGGCTTGCTGGGATCTTCATACAAGCTGATCACATCAACAATCGACACAATCCGCTGAGCAGAGGGGCTGTAAAGCACCTTTACCATACCAAGCTCAATAATGGACTCATCATCGGCAGACAGTCCAGTTGTCTCTGTATCGAGCAGCACCATTGGCTGTTCATCACCGACCATAGGCGAAAGTTCAAGTGGCCAGGACTGCGGTTCACGCGTTAATGGAATGCGCTCCAGCAATCTAAAATCTTCTGGCCTTTCTGGGATATCCGCGAGGCGCTCTAGCGGAAATGGCGCAGGGGCTCTTGTCATTGATGGTTCCTCTTCACTTCTATTGTTCGCTTTAGGTGATTTCACTGTGCCACAGGTTTTTCTAAATGCACCTTGGATACCTAAGCGTTTTTTTAATCTTTCTACTGGGTGAACCCATGTATGAAGGCTTTGGCTAAGCCTTTCAGAAAGCCTTAGCTAAACCCTTTAGGTAACCCTTACCGATACCCTTTACGTATGGCTTAGCCAACCCCTTTTCAAACGGTTGCAAAAGGCTTGAACTGAGTTCGACTGAGCATTTTAATGGTGCTCCTAACTTCGCTTTAAGCCAGTAAATTCAATACGAAGCAGAATTTTACTAACTGTTTTTAAACCCTTTGCAAAGGGTTCAACAAGCCTTGTCTGACGGTTACTTGACCCATGCGTTAACCAGTAGCAGTAACAGGATCAGTAACAGAAACAAGAGCAGTAGGCAGAAGCAGTAATGTCCAAGCCTTGCAGGCTTTGACGAGGGCGAGCTATCCCCACATCAAGCTTTTCAACACAAAAAAGAAATCACCCACGACACAACGTCTTACTCGAACAACACCAGTTTTACCTACAATTCTACTTGTAGAAATCAGCATAGCATTAGATACTGTATAAACAAGGCGCTGTTCCATTTCTGTGTTGGTGAGCTACACTTCCAACAATATCAGGAGGATGGAGTCGGCCTTGAACAACTCTCAATTTAACACTTTACAAGCCTCTTTAGGAACACTTAGCTTTGTGCAGTTAAAGCGTCTGAGAAAGTGTGTTGATGACAGGATCTCAGCCGATCATGTCGGTAAAGCCATTGCGGTACATGAGGAAAGTGTTTCTGAATGTGCTCACTGTGGAGGTCACCACTTCACCAAATACGGCACAACGTCTCGTGGACAACAACGCTACTATTGCAAGTCATGTCACCGAACTTTCAATTCACTCAGTGGCACACCGTTGTCCGGCATGAGAATTCGGGATAAATGGCATCAATATTCCGAGGGAATGTGGCTTACCATGAAGCTCAGGGAGGCAGCAAAGGAGCTGGGTGTAAACATTAAAACTGCTTGGCGGTGGCGTCACCAACTTCTCTCCCAGCCAAGGCGTAACAAGCCCTCTGAGCTGCACGGCATTATCGAAGCTGATGAGACCTTTATTAATGAATCATTTAAAGGGCGAAGGAAGCTTGATAGGCTGTCCAGAAAGCGAGGTTCGAAGGGGAAAGAGATCCCCAAAGTTCCTATCATGCTGGCGCTAGACCGCAATGGCTCTGTTACTCACTGCGTATTAAACAGAAACACCAGAGAAGAGCTGGAGCGCTCTTTAGCGCCAGTGCTAACCCCTGACAGTGTTTTGTGTACTGATGGTAACTTATCCTATCAGACTATCGTTAAAAATCTCCCCTTCAAACTTGATCATAAACGGCTAATAGCCTTGGATAATCAGCGGGTTGTTGATGGTATCTATCATATACAGACGCTAAATAACTGGATGATGCGTTGGAAGCAGTGGTTAAGGCAATTTAACGGTGTTGGTACTGCCTATCTGGATAATTACATCGCGTGGTTCCGACAAATGGAACAGGCTAAAGATGATGATAGCTGGGTAGAATATGCTTTATGAAGACCATTTTGCTGACGTCAGCAAAATGGTATCAACACAGAAATGGAACAGCGCCATAAACAAACAGTATTAATTATGATTTTTCGAGGTTCGTCATGAGTGTCTCGCTGATAGGCCGTAGCGGCGCACTTGCCTTCATCAAAGCAAAGCGCCTTCGTATTCCATTGTTCATGGAACGTGTTTCTGCTGGTTTTCCCTCACCAGCGCAGGATTATGTTGAGCAAATGCTCGACCTCAACGAGCTGTGCATCAAGCGACCGGCTGCAACGTTCTTTGTGCGTGTTGAAGGTGATTCAATGATTGATGCCGGGATTCACCCAGATGATATTTTGGTGGTTGATCGCTCTGTCCAAGCAGAACACGGTGACATTGTCATAGCGGGAATCCATGGAGAACTCACGGTAAAGGAGCTTCAACTAAGGCCGTGCGTCATGCTGATCCCAAGAAACCAGGCGTATGAGCCCATTCATATTCCTGAAGGAACAGAGTTGGAGATATTTGGTGTGGTCACCAATGTGGTGCGAAACATGCGCCGTAAGTCGTGACTATCCCATGCCTGTGTTTGCCTTGGTGGACTGCAACAATTTTTACGCCAGTTGTGAGAAGCTGTTTCGTCCTGATTTAAAAGATACACCGGTTGTGGTGCTGTCCAACAATGACGGCTGCGTGGTTGCACGCTCGCGTGAAGCTAAGTTACTCGGTATAAAAATGGGTGTACCCGTCTTTCAGATCAAATCTGAAATGCTGCGTCATGGCATTTTGGCCTTTTCGTCCAACTATGCGCTTACTTGAAAAAGTAGATGTATGAACGCGTAACCCCCTGGGGGAAGGCTTAGCAGTGTGAATAACGGATGATTTAGGTGTTAATGTGATTGAACAAAATAGGTCGTTTCCAGATGACTTCGGCTTTGACTATTGTCTTATGTGGATTAGTACGGAGAAATATCCCTCATTTATAAGTAGGCCACACCCTGACAGTGGCGAGATCATCCATGACGTTAGGGACAACTCAAAACCATTTGCTCATAAACTTCCAATTTTAATAGACCCCGATGGTATCAATGTGGTGCCAGTGAATCTATATCTTCACTCTTTGTTGGCAGATCCAGATATATCCTCCGATAAGACGATTCAATCCCATGCAGTTGCGTTATTGAGCTTCTATCGGTGGTTGAGCACGGAAATCCCCGAACATACACACCCAAGGACTGGCCTTCTGGTTGATGAAAAACCTCCGTTAACAATATATGACTGCACCGAGAAGGTAGAGGAAAGTCCAATCGTGAGATATCGAGACTATTTATTGGAAAACCTTTATACCAAGGATGAAACTGGAAAAGTCGGTGGTTCTCCAAGTACAGCCTCTAACTATGTTTTGAAAGTTGTCAATTACTTCATCTTCCTTCATCGCCAGCGGATCATTTCAATCAGCAAAACCTTTCGACCATTTGAGTTTAAGGCAAAGACTGTTCGCATAAGCAACAAAGGAAACAGAGCACAACATGAAATGCTCTCACATCTCAATCGCAGTCACAGTAAGGAAATTATTGTATACACCACAGGTCTCACTAGACCATTTAAGAACATAAAAAAACCTCAAGATGCTGATATTCGAGAGCTTAACCCACTTCGTGAAGATGAAAAACAAGAGCTTTATAAACACCTTGATATTGAAAATTCATCTGACACTAAAGCCCTAATGGTGTACTTAAAAACTGAAACGGGATTGAGATTGGAGGAATTAATAACATTTCCTGCCTCTGTCGTGGACAAGCCAAAAGCTAAAGTAGTTAAGGTGCAAATTGGTGAGAATATTAACGGTTGCTTAACCAAGTTCAAAAAAAACAGAACAATTGAAATCCCAGCCAGTGTCATGGATCTGTTGTACGAGTACAAGTTAAGTAAGGCGAGGAAGAAGGCTATTGAAAAAGGATTACTTCGCCATAACCACTTATTCGTTAAATCGAATGGCAATATCTACGCTCCAAACACCATTCAAAAGTATGTGGAAACTATCCGCAATGATTTGACACACTGTGGGCTTGATATTTATTTTGCCCCTCATGACTTACGAGCCACTTTCGCAACCGACTGGCTGTACAGCAAACATATGGAAACAGGTAAGCCCTTCGAGGCTTTGTTACAGGAGCTGGCTGATTTGATGGGGCATGAAAGCACCTCTACCACTCAAAAATACGTTAACTACATGAATGACAATAAAACATGGTTGGAATTCGCTCAGCGTAAAAATCAATTCGCACAACAATCGCTGAGGTGATGATATGGCAAAAAGTCGATTAGCAGCATCGAGAAATCAAAATAAATCACCCGCTCCGCCGATTACTAAGAAAAATGTTACTTCATTAGATTTGATCGTTGATATACGGCCAGAAGGGGTGCTAAACAGCACAAGACACAATTTTATTTATTGGTGTCATGAACAGTGTGATCCCAAAAAACCATTAGCTAAACCCTCTCGACTGGAAAGAATGCAAAAGCTAAAAAGATGGGTTGATCAAGAGAAGAAAAATGAAACCAATGCATGGTCTCTAGTAGTTAAATTAAGCGCCTTAAAGACTTACATTGCATTTTGCGACATTAAGAAGTTCGACCCTTTTAGTCAGGCTGGATATCTTTATTACGCTGGTAACTCAGGTGAGTTACGGCGCTTAGTTGACATTGCTAGTGAGCCTAAAAAATACCAATTTCAGTATCATAATGGTGAAGAGTTTGGTTTGTTGGAATCCTCAGCTCTTCAAAAAAAGATGAATCTCGACTCGATGCTTCCAGTGCTTGATTTTGATGTGTCAGACATGCAAGCCACGCTTAAGAGCTTTACTGGTGAGATAACAGATTTTGCTACACTACCTTATACATCAAGCGAATGGTATGCACTAGTTAGACGCACTCAGCTTCTCTTTTTCTCTTTGGTAACTCAACTTATTGCGTTTAAAGAAGAAAACCCCGAATCGCCCCCACCTCAATACCTAGAAAACATTGTGGTTGAAAGAATAGATAATCGTGACATCACGATTACACTTGGGAGAAAAAATGGTTCAGCTTCAGAAGGCTTAGCGAGTCCTTTTAATCAATGCATGTCGGCAGCTTACACTTTGTTTGCCTATTACACTGCATTTAACGACACAGTGATTAGACAGGTTCGCCACCCCATTAAAATGGTTACGTCAAATAAAGATGGTCGGACATCAAAAGTTGCTCAAGTTCGCGCTTACAAAGGTCGTGCATCAAAGGACGTAAAAGCGTTATTTTCAGGCTTAGAAGAAAGCTCCCACCCCGAAGCCAAAGATGAGGAAGCTGGGTTTATTGTCGCTGACATCAATAAGCGCGACACTGTTGGAGAAACTGACGGAATTACCTTTCTTCGAGCACTCGAACTCCTCTCGAAAACCTACAGCGAAGACCCTTATGACACTCTGATATATTTCCTCAATAGCGAAGGTGATAAAGGCAAGGTTGATGTGTCTGGAGCTTCATTCCAATTATCAAAGAACCTAAATTTGCTTTCTGATAGCAGAGCTGAGTTGACCGACCATCTAGTAAAAACCTACGCCGACATTGTTAAAGATCAAAAGATGACCACGTTTAACAAGATTAAACGAGATGATGGTGTATACACGATGGAAGCAAAAGTCACCGTTCTTAAAAAGCAAGTTGTAACAATAAGAGCAATGCCTATTGCTTACGCTGCTCTTTCATGTATGACTGATGTTTCATTGCGGAACGCGCTTATACCGCTTAATTATTCAGAGAAAGATTCCGATGGAGCGATG
Organism: Alteromonas sp. MmMcT2-2; assembly: GCF_022348305.1. Classification (NCBI taxonomy): domain Bacteria; kingdom Pseudomonadati; phylum Pseudomonadota; class Gammaproteobacteria; order Alteromonadales; family Alteromonadaceae; genus Alteromonas; species Alteromonas sp. MmMcT2-2. Next base: position 3,134 of record NZ_JAKRFA010000043.1, on the reverse strand, counting down.
ACAGTTTCTTTCAAATATGCTGATGGCTCTAAAGGTGAGTTTATTGTTGCAGCTAAATACAAACCTTTTCTTCAATTGGTTGAGCGTTATGCTGCGAGCAGAAACCCTTTACCCAGAAAAAATTATGGTTTTGGTGGGGGGAGTTCAACAACCAAGCATCCATTCTTACTACCGCTGGGTGGTAAATATGTTACTTATCAGTGGTCAGAAGGTGAGGTTCCGATTCGCGAAGTTCTGTTAAAATTGTGTGGCATTGGTCGCGGTGATTACTTTATAAATATTACCGCCAGTAGGATTCGCACTACTCATTCTAACTTAGAGTATAAAGCTGAAGAAAAAGGGTGGACAGCCCGAAAAATTTTGCAGCACAATATTGAAACAACTGAAAGACATTACCCCAACGGCCACCCTGTCTCAAACAACAAGCAAATGTCACAAGGGATGATGGGGTTAGTCTACATAGCCCAGGGCAAGAGCCGCAGTGAAGCTATAGAATCGGTTAAGAAAGAATTGGAAATTCCCGTCTTAGAATACGATGTTTGGAAACAACGTAATGCTCCTACAAACCCCAATGGCATTAGCTGCGGCGGGGAAATTGATTTGCTGTCAGAGAAAGATTGGCATTATGCAGCACGCAAGTTCGCAGAAAAAAAAGGGATTATTGAAGAGGGTCAAGATATTACCTGCTATCAATACGATCTTTGCGTCTTTTGCAAAAGCGCCAAACTCGTTGATGACCCCTACGCTATTTATAAACTATTGAGCTTTCTCGATGCGTTAAGTGAAGCCATTGACCAATACCCAGAACGCGCTTCGGTAATTCAATTAAAGATAAATCGCTTTCAAGCTAACCTTGACGGCCTCCCATTAGAGACCGTTGAACAAGCTGAGGATTTGCTTGAAGAAAAAGGGCGTTATCCACTTTTCGACTCGTTATCTTCCATTACCCAATTTTTATAAGGGCTATATCTATGCTGTCTTTTGAAAACTCACAAGATATGGATTCAACCTTAGATACCATGCGTTTAATTGGTGATAGAGGCGACTATTTGCAACAGGAACTTCTCCCTGCGCTACTGCGAGGCGATTGGGAAGAGTTAGACAAAATGGTGGTCTATCAAGATCAAAAAAAGACCATCTTGTTTGGCGAGGATATATGGGCGTTTAGAAATTCTGACTACAAAGGGAGTGGGGTCACGAACTTGATTTTTAACATTGAGCCAGAGCAAGAAGAAAATGTCATTGTACTTCATCAAAAAGAGCGTCACATGCTTAATCAAATGAAGTGCGTAGCATTAGCGGATATGTGGTTTTCTGTTAAACATATAGAACTGGCTTCAATAAATAATAAAAAAAACTCTCTTCGAAAGGATATTGCCCAACTAATCAAACGTGGCATCAATTCATTTGAGGAATTGAATCAAGAGCATCTAGAAATTTTGGTTACTGAGGGATGGTATGATATTTCTAGGAGCTATTGTTTTATAGGGTTGAATAGTCTTGTCCACTTGAAAGGGCTGCTACCTTTCAAGGTCAATTTTTCACATCAATCCCATAAGATGTACAACATGAGTTCTGATGCGCAAAACGGAAAAGTGGTGATTCCCCCCCGAATCTATTTTGCGGCATTAAAAGGGTACAGTGAAGATATCGTAAAAGCCTACGGATTAAGAGATGAAATCGAACAAGCAGTTGAGCAGATGATTTCCTTTTATTCCGATGAAGTAAAAAGAAAAATTCTGAGGGTTAGAAGCGGCTATAGCCATAAACCTCATGGCGGTTATGCAGAATCATGGGAACGATTTACCCAGGCGCTCGACAACAATGGAATAACCTTAGCGGATAAAGGTGAAGATCCACGGTGGATGCAAATATTCACATCTATTCAACCCCGCATTCAAATACGACGAGAATGTCTTAGTATCTTCAGAGCACGCATTGGCAACACTTATTATGGCTGGGCTGGTTTTAGACAGTATTTGAGAAGCTTGAACACAAAAGCCTCATGGCTTTGCTTGGCATTGTCAGGAATGCGCGTAGACGAGTTGTACAAAATGAGTCCTGTTTACGGTGCGCAAAGAACGACTTTCGATAAAAATGGATGTGAGTCCGAAACTGGCAAGGAAACCATTTACTTTCTAACTACACGCCAATCAAAAATTACGATCAGTAGTCAAACCAAAAATGACACGTTTGTAACCACGGAAACGGGTTGGAAAGCCTTCCATATATTAAATGCTATTAATACGCCTTATCGCGACAGATTTGCAAAGAAAAATAATCATCGAATGTTTGCAAACTTGAAGGACATCGCTTTTCCCCAACCTATAGGGAAGAGCGCATTACACACTAAAATTAATACGGGGTTTAACAGCGATAAATTTGATTTTACACTTACAGCAGAAGATATGGGGCATTTACAGACCTCCGACCCAACCCAAACATCTTTTAATCAGGGTGATAAATTTCACTTTTCGCCACACCAGACACGGCGCTCCCTCGCGTACTACCTAATTGGTTATGAGCTGTGTTCTTTCCCCGCCTTGAAGCAGCAATTTTCGCATTTGTCGATGGCAATGACGCGATGGTATGCCCGAAATGCCTATTCATTTGAAAAACTTTACAGCGAAATACAAAAAGAACGAGTCACACAACAGGCTGAGATATTTGCTCGCATATATCAAAAAATGGCGAATGGTAAGCGTATCGCAGGAGGTAAAGGTCAAGCAGCAGCGGCTGAGATTAGTCGCGAAGGTGAAAGTTATTTTGAAGATGGAGTAAGCAAACGCAAGCTATCGGTTGACTACTGGATAGATCGGTTGACCAACGGTAAAGAACATTTACATGCTATTGCTCCTGGGATGTATTGCACTAATACTCAATGTTCAATGCGTATCAATATTGATTTAAGTGAATGTGTAGACTGCGAATATGATTTTATTGAAAATGCTGTTTATGCCGAATCCTCCCGTATGGACGCAATGAGAAACGTTGAGTTTTTAAAAGAAAACAATGAATTAAACTCCAGTTCTGCAACTGCGTATTTCGGTGAATCCGATCGGTCGTTTCGGTTTTATCCGATCACTTTTTCATCTTCTTTTTCGTCCCTGCCAGTTTTACCTTAAGTGATCGGA